>NZ_JBZYWK010000022.1:0-79983 GCF_059115385.1 Occallatibacter sp. FHG110214_02
TTCGTGGAAGATCCGCTCCCAGACGCCGGCGTGGGCCCAGCGCACAAAGCGCTTGTGCACGGTCTTGTACTTGCCATAGCGGTCGGGAAGGTCGCTCCAGCGCGCTCCGGAACGCAGCACCCACAGCACACCGTTTACAAAGATACGGTTATCGGCCGCTGTGCGGCCCACATGCTCCTTGCGTCCAGGCAGAATATCCTTGATCCGCTCCCACTGCGCCTCGCTTAACTCGTACCGGCTCGCCATACTTACACTGCAGCAGCTCGACCAACGGACGCAAAGTGTATATGTCGATACAGCCTAGGGAGTAGGCTGGTCACCGGTAAGCTCAGTCATTCGCAAAAAGAAAATGGCGCAAACCACGGATGTGGTTTGCGCCTCTGTTTTTTCAGTCCCTGTTTTTAGAAGTGGTACGCTACGCCCACTGTCGGAACCGACAGATTCCACCACTTGTTGGTGGTCAGGTTTTCCGTGGTGTTGCTGCTACCCAGACCGAAGTTGGGAACCTTGGTGATATAGGCGCGATATTCAGCGCGGATGTCAAAGCTGGGGCTGATTTCGTAGGCGATACCGGCGCCGTAGAGCACGCCCACCTGCGTCTGCTGCTTGGCGTCCACCGTGCCGGTGCCGCTATTGCGGATTGGCAGGAAGATGAGACCCGCGGGGCCGGCTTCCACAAACGGATTGAACTTGCGGTAGGTAAAGCTGCGCACAAACGCGGCTGAAATTTCCTGCACGCGGGTGTTGATAGGAATGGAGAGCGTGTTCCCGACCAAGTAGCGGAACTTGTTCTGATAGGTTATGCCGTAGTTGGCTTCCAGCGCGCTGCTGGGCGTGAGCATAAAGCGGTAGCTGGCCAGGGCGCCAAGGCCATAGCGGGAGTGAACCTGAACGTCAGTGGAACTAGCGATAAAAGGCGGAATGACGCCGATGCCGCTAATGCTGATATCCTGACGGCTTTCCTGAGCACGGCCCACGGCCGCAAATCCAGCCAGCAGGGAAAGTACGAGCACAATCTTCTTCATTCGTTTCCTGATCCTCAAATAACTGCCCAACCTTGGCGGCTGAAGACAAAACTTGCCCGGCTACCGGGACTTTTTGAAAAAACTCCGGGGACGTGCTGCAGAGATGTCCCTCACAGCATTGTAAATGGCCGGAGAGGGCCAGTTTAACAGTCGAGCCACCGAAAGTTTCTGGTGCTTAGACGCACTGGACGAAAAACGGTGAATATGGCTTACCCTGCTTTCTCCACATGGTAATAAAAGGGGGGGCCCTGTGTACTGGCCAGATCGCGCACTGTGCGTAAAAAAGCCCGCGCTGCGTGGGAAAGGGTGCCGTCGCGCCGGTGCGCCAGGCGAAGGATGCGCTTGACCTCCAGCTCCTTGACCGGCACAGAGGCGAGTTCCCCGGTTTCCAGCTCATGCGCCACCGTGAGGTGCGGAACGAGCGCTACCCCGTTCCCCATGGCGACATAGCGCTTGATGGCCTCGATTGTGGGCAGTTCGATTTCCATATTGAGCGGGGTGCGATAACGCTGGAAAGTTTCGATTACCTTGCGGCGCAACGGCGAGGTAACGTTGTGGGCAATGAAGCTCTCGTTTCCAAGCTGGCTGATGGTGACTTTGCCTGCCTTGGTAAGCGGGTGCTGCGGGCTGGCGATGAGAACAAGGCTATCGCCATAAACGGCGATAGTGCGGAACTGGGCCGGGTCAGGCCGAAAAGAAACCATGCCCAGCTCGAAGGTATGCAGGTTCAGCTCATCAGGAATCCGCGAGGCCAGCATACGGTGGACCGTGACGGAGACCTGCGGGTAGGCTCTGCGGAAAGCATCAATCGCCGGAAGCAGGTAAGTGCAGGTGTATTCATTGGCGGCCAGTTGCAGACGACCCCGTTCGAGGTTCTTGAGCTCACCGAGAGCGCTGGTGGCTTCGCGGCGCAGGGCCATCAGGCGCAGGGCATAATCACGCAGCAGAACGCCGGCTGCGGTCAGCGAACCATCGCGAGCTGAGCGGTCAAAGAGAACTTCCCCGACGGATTCTTCGAGCTTGCGAATCACCTGGCTGACCGCGGGCTGCGTGCGATGCAATCGCAAAGCTGCACGGGAAAAACTACGCTCTTCGGCAACAGTTAAGAATGTTTCCAACTGGTTCAGGTCCATAGCATCTCTAGCATTTGAGACGATAAGTAATTGTAATGCACTCTCAAAAAATAATAACTTTGCCTTATATGGGACCAATAGGCGAAACTACTCAAAGTGGCGGTGAATGTTTTCCCGCACAACCGTTTCTATGAGTGAAAATCACGTAGCATTTTTCGACACCACGTTGCGCGACGGCGAGCAGTCTCCTGGCTGCAGCATGACGACGCAGGAAAAGCTCACCATGGCTCACGCCCTTGAAGATTTGGGCGTGGACATTATCGAGGCTGGCTTTGCCATGGCCTCCGAAGGTGACTTTGCGGCTATCTCCACCATTACGCAGGCTATTCGCAAGCCGAAGATCGCTTCCCTTGCCCGCGCCAAGCAGGAAGACATTGAAATTGCCGCGCGCGCCATTGAGCACGCTGACCGGCCACGCATCCACGTCTTTCTCGCGGCCAGCGATTTGCACCTTGAATACAAACTGAAGATTTCCCGGCAGGAAGCCTTGGACCGCACCGCTGAGTCCGTGCGCCTTGCGCGTTCGCTGGTGGAGGACGTTGAGTTCTCGCCGGAAGACGCTACGCGTGCCGACCGCGACTTCCTCGTCGAGATGGTGAAAGTAGCCATTGAAGCGGGCGCGATGACCATCAATATGCCGGACACCGTGGGCTATACCACGCCGGAAGAGTACAGCAAGATGTTCCGTGAAGTGCGCGAGCGCATCCCGGCTGTCACGGAGAAGAACGTCATTCTCTCCGCGCACTGCCACGATGACCTTGGCCTCGCCGTCGCCAACACACTGGCTGCCATCCAGGGCGGAGCGCGCCAGGTGGAATGCGCCATCAACGGCATCGGCGAGCGCGCAGGCAATGCGGCCCTCGAAGAGATTGCCGCCGCGCTTTACGTTCGCAAGGACTACTACGGAGTGGATACAAGCATTCAACTTGACAAGCTTTATCCGACGAGCGAAGTGCTGGGACAGATTATTACGTTCAAACCCTCGCCCAACAAGGCCATCGTCGGTGCGAATGCATTTGCGCATGAATCGGGCATCCATCAGCACGGCATGCTGGCCAACCCGCTCTGCTACGAGATCATGACGCCCGCACTGGTTGGCGTTTCGCAGACACATCTCGTGCTCGGCAAGCACTCCGGGCGTGCAGCGCTGCGGCACAAGCTGGAAGAACTCGGCTTCACGCTCGACCGCGAGGAGCTGCAGCAAACCTACTATCGCTTTGTTGCCCTGGCCGACCGCAAGAAGAACATCTACGATCAGGACCTCATCAAAATTTTGCCGGATGCGATTCGCTTGAATCGCCGCCAGCCGGTAGCAGAACTCGACTAAGTTCTGCGGAACAACTGAAACCGTGAACCACTAACAAAAAAGAGAATAGAGAACGCATGAAGCTGAAGATTCTTGTTACGGCAGGCGACGGTATCGGCCCGGAGGTTACGAACGAAGCGGTAGCAGTCCTGAAGGACGTAGCCGCTGCGGGCGGGCACGAGTTTACGTTTGATGAAAAGCGCATTGGCGGCGTGGCCATTGAGCAGGACGGCACTCCCCTGCCCAACGAAACGCTGCAGGCAGCGCTTGCGAGCGATGCAGTTCTGCTTGGCGCAGTGGGGGCGAACAAATTTAATTCTCTGTCTCCGGATAAGCGTCCGGAAGCGGGTCTGTTGAAGATTCGCGCAGAGTTGGGCGGCTTCGCGAATCTGCGTCCCGCCTTTGCTTTCAAGGAGCTTGCGGTGAACAGCCCGCTGCGCCCGGAAATCGTGGACGGTGCAGACATTCTCTTTGTACGTGAGTTGCTTGGCGGCCTTTACTTCGGTCAGCCCCGCGCATGGGACAAGGAGAAGGGCGAAAGCTGGAACACCATGCGTTACACGAAGGATGAAGTGGCCCGCGTGGCACGCATCGCCTTCAAGCTGGCACAGGGCCGCAAGAAGAAGCTGACCAGTGTGGACAAGGCCAACGTGCTTGAAGTTTCGCAGCTCTGGCGCGCAGCGGTGGATGAAGTTGCGAAAGAGTTCCCTGACGTCACGCTGGAGCACCAGCTTGTAGATTCGATGGCGATGCACCTGATGAACCAGCCTCGCAACTACGATGTGGTTCTCACCGAAAACCTTTTCGGCGACATTCTTTCGGATGAATCGGCCGTTATTACCGGCTCACTCGGCATGCTGCCCTCGGCCACCATTGGCGGCAAGGTGAATTTGTATGAGCCAGTACACGGTTCCGCTCCGGACATTGCGGGCAAGGGCCTCGCGAATCCGCTTGGCGCAATTCTGACGGCAGCGCTGATTCTGCGCCACTCGGCAGGGCTTGAGGCTGAAGCATCCATCGTCGAAGCCTCTGTGCGCAAGGTGCTGGAGCAGGGCTTCCGTACGACGGACCTGGCCCGCGGAAACACACAGGGCTTTACTGTGCTCTCCACTACGGAGATGGGAGCCAAAGTGCGCGAGACCGTAAAGGCCGCGCTGGTGAACGCGTAACAACTTTCGAGGAATAAAGATGAGCACCGAACCGAAAACACTATTTGAAAAAGTGTGGGAGCAGCACGTCGTCGTAGAGCCCAAGGGCGAGCCGACAATTCTCTACATCGACTTGCAGCTTGTGCATGAAGTCACTTCCCCGCAGGCTTTTGAAGGCTTGCGCCTTACTGGCCGCACTGTACGCCGCCCTGACCGCACCATTGCCACCATTGACCATAACGTGCCGACGACCATTGAAGGCCGACTGAATATTGTGGACCAGATTGCTGCCAAGCAGATTGCCACGCTGCGCCAGAACGCCGCCGACTTCAGCGTGACGCTCTACGACGTGGACTCGCGCGAGCAAGGCATTGTGCACGTCATCGGACCGGAGATGGGTATCACCAAGCCGGGCATGACGATTGTCTGCGGTGACTCGCATACCTCGACGCATGGCGCATTTGGCGCGCTGGCCTTCGGCATCGGCACCAGCGAGGTGGAACATGTTCTCGCTACGCAGACGCTGCCGCAGGGCAAGCCGAAGACCTTCCGCATCTCCGTGGAAGGCGAGCTTCCACTCGGCGTGACGGCGAAGGACATCATCCTCGCCATCATCGGCAAGATCGGCACCGACGGCGCAACAGGCTACGTCATCGAGTACGCAGGATCTGCGATTCGTTCGCTCTCGATGGAAGGCCGCATGACCGTCTGCAATATGAGCATCGAAGCCGGTGCGCGCGCTGGCATGATTGCTCCCGATGAGACGACGTTTGCGTATCTCAAGGGCCGCCGTTTCAGCCCGCAGGGCACGGAGTGGGACAAGGCTGTAGAAGAGTGGTCGAAACTAACCACCGACGAAGGCGCAAAGTTCGACCGCGAGCTAGTTATTGATGCCGCAACGCTTACCCCCTACGTAAGCTGGGGCACCAGCCCCGGCATGGTTGCGCCAATTACGGCTACCGTGCCAAACCCCGCCGATGAAACCGACGAGCTCGACCGCAAGTCTTACGAGCGCGCTCTCGAATACATGGCTCTCACCGCCGGCACGCCTCTGACGGAAGTCAACATCGACCGCGTCTTTATTGGCTCCTGCACCAATGGCCGCATTGAAGACCTACGCGCTGCCGCAAAAATTGCCGCCGGACACAAGGTCTCTTCGCATGTGAATGCGATGGTCGTTCCGGGCTCGCAGCAGGTCAAGTCACAGGCGGAAAAAGAAGGCCTCGACGTAATCTTCAAGGAAGCTGGTTTTGAATGGCGCGAGCCGGGCTGCTCCATGTGCCTGGCCATGAACCCGGATATTCTTTCGCCGGGCGAGCGCTGCGCTTCCACCAGCAACCGCAACTTTGAAGGCCGCCAGGGCCGCGGCGGACGCACCCACCTTGTCTCGCCGGAGATGGCCGCCGCCGCTGCTATCGCCGGTCATTTTGTCGACATTCGCAACTGGGAAGTTCGCACGGAGGTAAACGCCTAATGCAACCGTTCAAGACACTCACCTCCATCGCCGCACCGCTCGACCGCACCAACGTCGATACGGACCAGATTATTCCCAAGCAGTTTTTGAAGCGCATTGAACGCACCGGATACGGTGAATTTCTTTTCTTCGACTGGCGCAACGAGCCGGGCTTTGTGCTGAACGAAGAAAAGTACAAGGGCGCGCAGATTCTAGTAGCGGGCAAGAACTTCGGTTGTGGCTCCAGCCGCGAACACGCCGCATGGGCGCTCAGCGATTATGGTTTCCGCGTGGTCATTGCACCGACCTTTGCGGACATCTTCTTCTCGAATGCCGGCAAGAACGGCATCCTTCTTGTGAAGGTGACGGAAGAACAGATTGAAGAACTGCTGCACAAAGCGCAGAACACACCTGACTACAAGCTCAGCGTTTCTTTGGAAGAGCAGACGTTGACCGATGGCCAGGGCTTCAGCACCAAGTTCGACGTGGACCCTTTCCGCAAGTATTGTCTGCTCGAAGGGCTCGACGACATCGGCCTCACGCTGCGCCACGCCGCCGCGCTGGACGCATACGAAAAGCAGCACGACAACGCCACTTGGCTGAAAGTGAAATAGAGCGGAGTCAGCGCCGTTAGCGGAGTTAGCGGCGCTAGCAGAACACAGACAAATGAGCTAACTCCGCTAGCACAGCTAACTGCTAACACCGCTTAAAGGATTGCAATGACCATCGAAGGCAAACGCCAGAGTGTACCGCTGACCGAAGGAGCCAGCCGCGCCGCTGCACGCTCGTACCTGCGCGGAGCGGGATTCAAGAAGGAAGACCTGCACAAGCCCATCATCGGCATCGCCAACACGTGGACGGAAATCGGCACCTGTAATGTGCACCTGCGCGAAGTGGCCGAAGCGCTGAAGGAAGGCATTCGCGAAGCAGGCGGCACGCCGATGGAGTTCAACACCGTCACCATCTCCGACGGCATCACGATGGGCACGCAAGGTATGAAGGCTTCGCTGGTTTCGCGCGAGGTGATTGCGGATTCCATCGAACTGGTTGCGCGTGGCAATTTGTTCGACGGTCTCGTCGGCATTGGCGGCTGCGACAAGAATATGCCGGGCATCATTATGGCGCTCTGCCGTCTTGATATTCCCGGCATGATGCTCTACGGCGGCTCGATTGCTCCGGGCAAGCTCAACGGCATCGACATTACGATTCAGAATGTCTTTGAAGGTATCGGTTCGCACGCTGCCGGACGCATCGATGATGCGGGCCTTGAAGCTCTGGAAGCCGCAGCCTGCCCCGGAGCCGGTGCGTGCGGCGGCCAGTTCACAGCCAACACCATGGCCATGTCTGCCGAAATCCTCGGAATCTCGCCCATCCAGCTCTCCGGTGTTCCAGCTACTTCCAATGACAAGCATGCCGCCACACGCGAAGCCGGACGCATTCTTATGGAGGCTGTCCGCGCCAACCGCCGTCCTTCGCAGCTCATTACGCGCAAGTCACTGGAAAACACCATTGCCAGCGTCGCAGCCAGCGGCGGCTCCACCAACGCAGTGCTGCACCTCATCGCTATCGCAAAGGAAATGGGCATCGAGCTTACCGTGGATGACTTTGATGCCATCAGCAAGCGCACGCCTTTCATCTGCGACCTCACGCCTGCAGGCAAGTACGTTGCCAAGGACTATCAAGCGGCGGGCGGCTCACGCCTTCTTGCCAAGCGCCTCATCGAAGCAGGACACGCAGACGGCAGCACACTGACCATCAGCGGAAAGACGCTAGCGGAAGAAGCTGCTGAAGCCGTTGAAACGCCCGGTCAGGTTGTCATTCACACCTTTGATAAGCCAATCAAGCCAACAGGTGGACTTGTCATTCTCAAGGGTAATCTTGCGCCGGAAGGCTGCGTGATGAAAATCGCCGCCGCTGACCGCGTGGAGCATCGCGGCCCCGCCCGCGTCTTCGATACGGAAGAGGCATGCTTTGAGGCTGTGCAGTCCGGCAACATCAAGCCGGGCAATGTACTCGTCATCCGCTATGAAGGTCCCAAGGGCGGCCCCGGTATGCGCGAAATGCTGCAAGTGACCGCGGCTATCAGCGGTATTCCTGAGCTTAGCTCGACTGTTGCTCTCATGACAGACGGACGATTCAGCGGCGCGACTCGCGGATTCACCGCAGGCCACGTAGCCCCGGAAGCATTTGTCGGCGGACCCATTGCAGCAGTACGCGAAGGCGACTCGATTCACTTCGATATTCCGAATCGCACTTTGACGCTTGAAGTCAGCGACGAAGAGATTGCCGAGCGTCTGAAGAACTTTGCGCCGCCAGCACTGCGCTGGCCGAATGGCGTCTTCCGCAAGTATGTGGACCGCGTTACCTCGGCCTCGACGGGGGCAACGACATAAAGGCAGCTTTTAGCTTTTAGCCCGATATCCCGTCGCAACATCCTTCACAAGGCGGCAAAGGGCACAAAAGCCCGCACCATCACCACCGAGCTAACGGCTAATAGCTAAAAGCTAATGGCTGTTTTAAGGAGTCAGTCATGGACACGAATGCCAATCCGCTTTCTGCTGCACCGGCCACGTTGACCGGCGCGGAAATCATCTGGGCCACGCTGGTTGGCGAAGGCGTGACGGATGTCTTCGGCTATCCGGGCGGGGCGATTCTGCCTGCATATGATGCGCTGCGTAAGTTCCCTATCCGGCACATCCTTGTACGCCATGAGCAGGGCGCGGCGCACATGGCCGATGGCTATGCGCGCGCATCGGGCAAGGTGGGTGTAGCGATTGCGACCAGCGGTCCCGGCGCGACGAATCTCGTTACTGGCATTGCGACAGCGATGCTCGATTCGATTCCGATGGTCTGCATTACGGGCAACGTGTCGAGCAAGGTGCTCGGCACGGACGCATTTCAAGAAGTGGACATCACTGGCGTAACGCTGCCGGTGACGAAGCATAGCTTTCTCGTGACGCGTGCGGAAGACATTGCTTCGGCTCTGCGGCAGGCCTTTCAGACCGCCAAGTCTGGCCGCCCTGGTCCCGTGCTCGTCGATATCACCAAGGACGCGCTGCAGGCCACGGCACTGTTTGACTTTGAAGCAGCCAAACCAACCCCGTATCGCCCGCATCCGATGCTGAAGGTGGAAGTGAATGGGCTTAGTGATGCTGCAGAGCTGATTCGCAATGCGAAGAAGCCCGTCATCCTCGCCGGCCATGGCATCACGCAATCCGGAGCCATGGAGCAGGTGCGCACGCTCGCCGAACGCGCGCAGATTCCCGTTGCGATGACGCTCCTCGGCATCGGCGGCTTCCCCGCCTCGCATCCGCTGCACCTTGGCATGATGGGCATGCACGGGGAAGCGTGGGTCAACGATGCGATTCAGAACGCTGACCTGCTTATTGCATGCGGCATGCGCTTTGATGACCGCGTGATCGGCACGCCAAACACCTACGCGCCGAACGCGAAGAAGATTCACATTGAAATCGACCCTGCGGAAATCAACAAGAACATCAAGGTGGATGTTGCGCTCGTTGGCGATTTGAAAGAAGTTCTTGAACAGCTTCTGCCGCTCGTTGGCTCTGCAAATGCGGGAAGTGCGACGTGGCTCAAGACCATTGATGCCAGCAAGGGCGAAAGCGCTGTTGTCGATATCAAGAACCTGCCTGACTCCGGGCACCTTTATGCAGCGCATGTAATGCATGACTTGTGGCGCATCACCGGCGGCAACGCTATTGTTGCTACGGACGTAGGCCAGCATCAGATGTGGGAAGCGCAGTACTTCCATCATGAGCATCCGCGTTCGCTTGTCACTTCGGGCGGCCTCGGCACAATGGGCTTTGCGCTACCCGCTGCGATTGGAGCAAAGGTCGCCTGCCCTGACAAAGAAGTATGGGTCGTCGCCGGTGACGGAGGTTTCCAGATGACGGCTGCCGAGCTAGCCACCATCAAGCAGGAAGGCCTCAAAGTCAACATTGCCGTCATCAACAACGGCTATCTCGGCATGGTGCGCCAGTGGCAGGAGTTCTTCTACGACCGCAACTACCAGTCCACGCCGCTCGTCAGCCCGGACTTCGTCAAGCTGGCAGAAGCGCATGGCCTTGCAGGGCGTGCTGTGAAGACACGGGCGGAGTTGGAAGATGCCGTGAGCGAAGCGCGCAGCCACAACGGTGCTTTTCTGCTGAACTTTATGGTTGAGCAAGAAGACGCGGTATACCCAATGATTCCCGCAGGCAGCGCGCTGCATGAGATGATTCGCCGCCCTGATCATAACCCCATTATTGAAACCTCTGATGATTTGTAATTCCGAAGAAGGAAAGAAATGTTGCACACATTTGTTGCATATGTCGAAGACAAACCCGGTGTGCTTACCCGTGTAGCGTCTTTATTTCGCCGGCTGAATATCAACATCATCTCGCTCACGGTTGGCCGCAGCGAGCGCGCCGGCATCTCGCGCCTCACGCTCGTTTGCGAAGCATCGGCAGAGGCCAGCAACCGCATCCGTGCCAGCCTCTACAAGCTCGACAACGTTGTGGAAGTAGACGACATTGCTGGAGCGCCCACCGTCACGCGCGAACTGGCGCTCATCAAGGTTGCAGCAACCAAAGACACGCGCTCCGCCATCTTTGAGCTTGCAGAAGTCTTCCGTGCCCGCATTGTTGACCTCACCGCGGAATCCCTCATGATTGAGATGACCGGCGTGGAAAGCAAGATTGAAGGCCTGATTCAAGTTCTTGAGGATAGCGAATTCCAGATCCTCGAAGTCAGCCGTAGCGGCAAGATGACCATGCGCCGCGGCCATCACACCAGCCGCGTGCTCAAAGCGTTGGCACAGCCAGCCACCAGCAGCGCGCACTAGCCGGAAATGACGCAACCCGGCCCAAGAGATTAACCTGTACCTAAGCAAAGGAAAACGAGAAAACACAATGGCAACCACGTATTACGATCACGATGCAGACCTTTCCCTCATTCAGTCCAAAAAGGTAGCCATCATCGGCTACGGTTCGCAGGGCCACGCCCACTCGCTCAATCTGAAGGACTCGGGCGTACAGGTCAAGGTTGGCCTCGCTGCCGGCTCCAAGTCCATTGCCAAGGCCCAGAAGGCCGGCCTTGAAACCGCCACCGTCGCGGAAGCCACCCAGTGGGCGGACGTCATTATGATTCTCACGCCTGACCAGACGCAGGCGAAGCTCTACACGGATGAGATTGCGCCGAATCTGACCGCAGGCAAGCTGCTGCTCTTTGCTCATGGATTCAACATCCACTTCAAGACCATCGTTCCCGCTGCGGACATTGACGTAGCTCTTGCCGCGCCCAAGGCTCCCGGCCATCGCGTTCGCGAGGTCTTTACCGAAGGCGGCGGCGTCCCCGGCCTCATCGCCGTGCACCAGGACCCGACCGGCACCGCGCACGCGCTCACGCTCAGCTACCTGAAGGGTATTGGCTGCACCCGTGCAGGCGTTCTGGAAACCACCTTCAAGGAAGAGACCGAAACCGACCTCTTCGGAGAACAGGCTGTCCTCTGCGGCGGCGTCAGCGCGCTCATCAAGGCGGGCTACGAGACTCTGACCGAAGCCGGCTACCAGCCCGAGAGCGCCTACTTTGAAGTGCTGCACGAGCTCAAGCTCATCGTGGACCTCATCTACCGCGGCGGCCTGGAGTACATGCGTTACTCCATCAGCGACACGGCAGAGTGGGGCGACTACGTCAGCGGTCCTCGTGTCATCAACGAAGAAAGCAAGAAGGCCATGAAGGGCATCCTCACCGACATTCAGGACGGCACCTTCGCCAAGCGCTTCCTCGCTGACCAGAACTCGGGCCGCAAGGAGTTCAACGCCTTCCGTGAAGCGGAAGCCAAGCACCCGGTCGAAATCGTCGGTAAAAAACTTCGTGCCTCTATGCCGTTTCTTGATCCCGTAACGGTGGAGGAAGTGGCCAAGACGCGATAAACTTGAAACAGGAATCGCAATCGTCGAAGGCCCGCAGATACAAGCTGTGGGCCTTCAACTTTTCACGCAACTGTTACACGAATTCCCCGCACCCCGCGATAAAACACACCGGATAGCACTATCCATCGAGCACGGAATAGTGTACTTTGCTTACTCAAGCAGCATGTTAAGCGCTGCGCCTGTCGCCAACGTCTCTCAACCAGCACTTTGGAGTTGAACAACCTTGGTATCCCCCATTGCCAATCCGCTTGCACGCCCCACGCCTGCTGAAGAAATTGCAGCCGCGCTGGAAAAGCTTGGCCCCATGCAGGGACTCACGCTGGAAGAGCGCCTGTGGCTGGCCCGCAATGGCGAAGAACGCCGCGCCGAGCCTGGCGAAGTTCTGTTTGAGGAAGACTCGCCAGCCGACTGCATGGTCATCATGATCAAAGGGGACATCCACGTCTACCGCCAGCGTGGACCGATGGGATTGTTTATCGGCCGCGTGCATCCCATCACCGGCCTGCTTCCCTTCTCGCGAATGAAGAATTTTGGCGGCCAGGGTGTGGCGGTTACGCATGTCTGGTCGCTTATGATTCACAAATCGCTCTTCCCGGCCATGCTGGAGGCGATTCCGTCGATGGGGCAGCGAACGGTTTCTGCCATGATCGACCGAGTGCGCGAGGTCACGCGCATTGAGCAGCAGGCAGAAAAGCTGACGGCGCTGGGCAAGCTGGCCGGCAACCTTGCCCACGAGCTGAATAATCCTGCGTCCGCGGCACAGCGCGCCGCCGCTGGCCTCGTCGCCGAGTTACGCGCCAACCGAATCAACCGCCATAAGCTGGTCAACCTCTGCCTGAATGAGGAGCAGGTGCGCAAAGTTGAGGCGTGGGAACAGCGCATCATGGACCGCGGCCCTGTGCATGGCGAAACGGCATCGGAAGCGCTCACGCACGAGGATGATATTCGCGCATGGCTGGTGGCGTTGCCGTGCGATACAGCTTCGGAAGTTGCACCATCCCTTGCCGAGCAAGGTGTAACGGTGGCGGAGTTGCAAGAGTTGAACTCGTGGCTCAAACCGGAGGCGACCAGCGTCTCTCTGCAATACTTTGTGCGCTACCTCAGGTCCAAGCGCTCCGTGCAGACGCTGCAGCACTCCACTGCGCGGATTTTCGACCTTATCAGCGCCATCAAGGACTACTCCAACATGGACCGTGCGCCCATCCAGGAAGTGGATGTGCCAGCGGGGCTGGATACGACCGTGCAAATGCTGCAGTCGCGTATGGACAACATGACCGTTGTACGGGAGTATGATCCGGGGCTGCCGTGCATCAACGCTTACTCGGGCGAACTGAACCTTGTCTGGATGGCGCTGATTGAAAACGCCATTGATGCAATGGAGGGAATGGCACAGCCGAGGCAGTTGCGGTTGGTTTGCCACATGGAAGGCGAGTTGATGCTCGTTGAGGTCCACGATAACGGCAGAGGCATCCCTGAGGATTTGCAGGACCGCATCTTCGAGCCGTTCTTTACCACTAAGGCCCCTGGAATGGGTCTCGGGCTAGGCCTCGACACCGCCATGCGCATTGTGCACATGCACAAAGGCATGCTGAGCGTGAAGTCAGAACCGGGCGATACGTGCTTCCGCGTGCGGCTGCCACTGGACCAGTTCCAAGCGTATTAAAAACAGGGGCAGGGTCAGAAAGAAACGTCTGCTGGCACCGTCACGCGCATCACGGACTGGTCGCCGGTCAGCTTCTTCCATGCCGCACGGATGGCCTCAATCTTCTCCCGATTGGCAGGCGTGTCGGGATAGTCGATGATGAGGCACTTGCTGCGCAGGCGCTCCGGCGTCATCTGCTGCTTCCCCTGCCACTGGCCGTAAACATCCACCACGCTCAGCCCATCCGGAAAACGCGGCGAGACCTCGTGGTCCAGAAACTCGCGCCAGCTAGCCTCGCTGACTCCCTGCTCGGGATGGTCCGCGAGGCCGAGACCGAAGTAGAGACGCGTATCCACCCAGCCCTGCGTAGCGGCTGGGTGAGCAGGATCGCCGGAAAGTGTGGGAGCTACGGCTGGCGTGCTGGCTGCAGGCTGATGCGCCGTGCAGCCAACCAGAGAGAGCGAGAGAACCAGGCCAAGCGAAATGAAAGAGATGCGCATTCTTTCTTCGAGCTATTTCTCAATTTCCACGCCGCGCCAAAAGGCAATATAGCCCTTGATTTTGCGGGCGGCAGGCTTGGGGTCGGGATAATACCAGGCGGCGTCAGGGTTTTCCTGGCCGTCCACAACAAGGCTCAAATAGCGCGCTTGTCCCTTCCAGGGACAGGTAGAAGTGGTGCTGGATGAGCGGAAATATTCCCGCTTGATGCTGGACTCGGGGAAATATACGTTATTCTCCACCGTTTCCGTTGTGTCACTTTCGGCAATCACCTTGCCGTTCCAGGTTGCTTTCGCCATATTCCTTCTCGATTCAACAACTTCCGTATGCCACTAGAGGCGCCCACGGGGATGGACGCCTACAGCGGCAGAGTCCTAAAGACAATAGCAGAAGTTGGCCGAGGGGTCGAGAGCAATCCGAGGAAAACCCGGCTGCGGAATCAAACTGATTCCCTACTTGGCCGCGTCCTTGGCTTCCTCGATGTTGGTGATGTGAACGGACTTGGCATCGGCATCCACCGCTGCGGAGACGTCCACCTTGGTGCCCCAGAAGGCCTTCACGGCATCCGGGTTGTCAATCTTGTAGACCGTCTTGCTGGCCGAATCAACGAAGACCGGCTTGTCGCCGCCTTCAAGGCACTTCTTGGCACAGGCAGCGCCAGTTCCGGCATGCTTGGCGCCACACATCGTGTCCGAAATGTAGCCGGTGAGCTTGGAGTCGGCCGCATGGGAAGAAACGGCCGCAAAGGCAAGAACTGCTGCAGCGAGAGTGAGTGTACGTTTCACTTCTGACCTCCTGAATGTACGTGCGAGTTCGGATACCATGATGCTCCCTTGGGGTGCGTTTCCGCAAGTACGCGGGGTGAAAAGCGCATTACGCCTTCGCCAGTCGCGCGGCGCGCATATTCTCCACGTTCTTCCGTGCACCCTCATACTTCGCCGCAGCCGCCGGAAAACGCTGCACCAGCTCACGCGTCTTCGCCAGAAATTGCGGATTCCGCCGCACCATCTCGTCTAGCAGATGCGAGTACTTGGCCAGCAGAATCCCTCCGCATTGCAGTCACAAAACAGCTCCGGCGAAACAGCCCCATGCAGCACAAACGCAGCCGCCATCTCCCAGTAAGTGTGCACCTGACGAATGTAGGGATTTTGCGGATGCTGAGGGTTCGTCGCCACCGCGAGGTAGTCGGCAATGGTATCAGGCCAGAACTCGCCCAGAATCCATGCGCGCGCCTCACGAAGCACAGCCTCGCGGCGCAGGTCATACAGTTTCAGAATAATGTCGGCATCCGCCGGGCTCGCGAGTACGCTTTCCATAAAGAAAAACCCTCCGCTGCCCATAGTAATGGATGCAGCGGAGGGTAGATACAGTGAGCGCGAGCACAGCAGACAAAGTTACGCCGGCTGCAGCTCCTTTTCCTTCTCCACCACCGGGCCATGAGTTTCAGCCGTCGGCGGAGGCGGGGCGTCGCCAATGCGCTTCGAATAGTGATATGCCGCAAGCCCCGCAGGCTCGGCTTCCGCGGCCTTCTTCTTGCCGCGTCCCTTCTTCGGCGCTTCCACTTCCTTCTCGGCAGCCTCACCGCGGTTCGGGCAGACGAGGTACACGCCATCCTTGAAGGTGCGCTCCACAAGATACGCATTGCCGCAAGCCGGGCACTTCTCCGCCACAGGCTTGTAGTTCGAGGTAAAGTCGCACTTCGGATAATTCGTGCAGCCCCAGAAGAGATTTCCGCGCCGCGCCTTGCGTTCGGCAATATCGCCGGTCCCGCACTTCGGACACTTCAACCCTTCAATGATGTTCTGCTTCACGTACTTGCACTTCGGATAGCCCGAGCATGAAACAAACTCGCCGTAAGCTCCCTGACGCAACACAAGCGGCTTGCCGCACAGCGGGCAATCTTCGCCCGTAAGCTGCGGAGCGCTCTGCTTCTGCTGCTGCTTGGAGCTAAGCTTGCGGAAGGTCTTGCACGGCGGATCGGCGTTGTAATCCGGGCAGGCCAGGAACATGCCAAACGGCCCGCGGCGCATCACCATCACCTTGCCGCAGTTCTCGCAATACTCATCCTGCTCGGCAGCTTCCTGCCCTTCCGGAGTATTCAGATCCGGCTTCGCAGCGGTGTTCTCCTTCGTAAAGGTGCAGGAGTTCGGATCTTTCTTGTTGTAAGCCGAACACGCATAGAAGCTACCGAACTTGCCCCACTTCAACACCAGCGGAGAACCACAGAGCTCGCACTTCTCGTCTGTCAGTTTCTCCATCCGCTTGATGCTTTCCATGTTCTTCTCGGCGTCCTTGAGTTCGTCCTCAAAGTAGCCGTAGAAGCCCTTCAGCAACTCGGTCCACTTCTCCTTACCGTCTTCAATATCGTCCAGCTCCGTTTCAAGCTTCGCCGTATACTGCGGATCAAAGATGTACGGGAAGTTCTTGACGAGCAAGTCGCAAACCACCATGCCGATTTCCGTCGGATAGAAGCGGTTCGCAATCTTCGTCACATACTCGCGATCCTGGATCGTATTGATAATTGACGCGTAGGTCGAAGGGCGGCCAATGCCGCGCTCTTCCAGCACCTTCACCAGAGACGCTTCATTGAAGCGCGGAGGCGGCTCAGTAAACTTCTGCACGCCATCCACAGCGGCGGCCCGCACAGCGGAATCAATCTTCGGCTCGACAAACTCCGGAATCGCCTCAGGCTCAGCACCCTCAGGCGCACGGTCATTCCGCGCCTCAATCCGGGCAACATCCGCCGCGTACTTCTTGCGGGCACGTTCCAGCTTCTCCGCGCGCTCCAGCCCTGCAATCCGCTTCAACTGCTCTGGTGTTGCAAGCGAAAGCTTCGCGCCATTCGGAATCTCCGGCAGAACCTCTTCCTCGTCATCCTCCACCTGGTAGACGCGAAGGAAGCCGTCAAACTTCAGCACTGAACCCGAAACACGGAAGTTGTACTTCTTGCCGTTTACAGCATCAATCTCGACAGTCGTCACGTCGTAGACAGCGGGCGTCATCTGCGAAGCTGTAAAGCGCTGCCAGATGAGGCGATAGAGCTTGTACTGCTCATCGGTCAGGTAACGCTTCACGCGATCAGGGTGCCGCGAGGGGTCCGTCGGGCGAATCGCTTCGTGCGCGTCCTGCGCGTCCTTCTTCGACTTGAAGGTATTCGGCTGGCCCGGCAGATACGGCGCGCCATACTCCTTGCCGATGTACTCACGCACCGACGCAATCGCTTCCGGAGAAACACGCGTCGAGTCCGTTCTCATATAAGTGATGAGACCGGTCGTTCCTTCCGTGCCGAGGTCAATGCCTTCATATAAACGCTGCGCCACGCCCATGGTGCGGCGCACGTTGAAACCAAGCTTGGCCGAGGCCTGCTGCTGCAACGAACTGGTGGTAAACGGAGCAGGGCTGGACTTCCTGCGCTCCTTCTTCTCCACCGAGCGAACCAGCCATTGCGCCTTGGACGCAGCTTCAATAATCTCCCGAGCAATCGCCTCGTTAGCCACGGACGGAGCGCTCACTGTATCGACGGACGCGCGCTCGCCATCAATGCCAACAAAGCGCGCCGTAAACCACTCAGGCTGCGAGCTCTTCGCATTGAAATTCGGCGTCTGCAAGATCGCGTCAATTGTCCAGTACTCAACCGGCTTGAAGGCTGCAATCTCGCGCTCACGCTCCACAATCAAGCGCACCGCAACGGTCTGCACACGGCCTGCGGAAAGCCCGCGGCGCACCTTATCCCAAAGCAGCGGAGAAATCTGGTAGCCCACCAGGCGATCCAGCACGCGGCGCGTCTGCTGCGCGTCCACAAGATTCTGGTCCACATCGCGAGCGTGCTTAAAGGCCTCCTGTACGGCCTTCTTCGTAATTTCGTTAAACGTGATGCGATGAATTTTCTTCTTGTTTTCGGCAGTCTTACCCAACTGCAACGCAAGGTGATATGCAATCGCCTCGCCTTCGCGATCAGGGTCAGGAGCAAGGTAGATTTCATCCGCCTTTGCGGCGGCCTTCTTCAACTGCGCAACCACCTTCTCCTTGCCCGGAGAAACTTCGAGCGTTGGCTCGAAGGTGCGCTTATCCAGTTCTACACCCAGGTCGTTCTTGGGCAGGTCCATAATATGTCCGACCGAAGCCAGCACCTCGAACCCCTTGCCCAGATATTTCTCAATCGTCTTGGCCTTGGCCGGCGACTCGACGATGACTAGTGATTTGCTCATTGCCTTCCTTACTTCCCTACCAACTTCAGATTCTGCCTACTGCTTGAACCCCGTATGGAGCGATTGGACTCGGTACGGGCCATTCCGTCATTCCTTATATTGACGCGCTTGGTAAAAACGCCGCCACTCCCGGCCAATTCTGCAACCGGATTTGGACCATGCTTCCAAACTGGGCACGAAACTTGGAAACTATCATGGAAGGCGGGGCCATTTCCACTCAGCCCAAGGATTTTTTTGCTCCCCGACTCCAATCCTGATTCCAACACTGTACGCGGAAATGAGTCTTTGCGTGAGAAAACTCACAAAAAGTTATCCACAATCTGTCCGTAATCGGAGCGCATTCCATCACAGGACGCGTACATAATTCTTGCCCGGCAGCGAACGAATACGGCCAGCCATCTCCAGCTCAAAAAGTGCCGTAAACACTTCGGAGGAGGTCAGTTGCGTATCGAGCTTATCCAGCAGTTCATCCATCTGGATGGACTCGTCTGCCTGTATCGCCTCCAACACCATCACCTCATTGGGCCGTAGTACCGGATCAGGCAATAAGGATGCGGTAACTTCTGATTTGGATGCAGAAGCCGCCTGCAACTCCAGCTCAATCCGCACCTGCGAAGGCAGCGCCTGCCACACGTCCTCCCATGTGGCAACCAACGTAGCTCCCTGTTGAATCAACATATTAGGAGTCCACGAGCCCTTGTTCGTCACGTTGCCGGGCACGGCGTAAATATCGCGATTCTGCTCCGTGGCGCAGCGCGCGGTAACGCGTGTGCCGGAGTTCTCTGAAGCCTCCACCACAAGCACACCAATACTGATGCCGCTCAAAATACGGTTACGTCGGGGAAAGTTCTGCGGTGCTGGAAATGTGCCCAGCGGAACCTCGCTGACAATGGTGCCACCAGACGCGAGAATATCCTCCGCAAGCTTTTTGTTCTCTTTGGGATAGATCACGTCAATTCCCGTTCCCCATACCGCCAGCGTAGGCTGCCGCGCCGCAAGCGCTCCCTGGTGCGCACAGGTATCAATTCCCCGCGCCATGCCGCTGGCTATCAGCACATTGCGCGCCGCCAGATCGCGGCTCAGCATCTCGGCCATTCCGGAGCCATAAGGCGTGGGCTTGCGCGTACCAACAACGGCAACAGTTGGACGCGATAAAAGTTTCACGTTGCCGCGAGTCCAGAGAACTGGGGGAGGGTCATAAATCTCTCGGAGGCGTTCCGGATACTCCTCGCAGAGGTAAGTAAGGATAGTGCCCCCCTGTGCGACAACAGCGGCCCACTCCTCCTCCGCCACCCGACGTGCCTTGCCATCAAAAATAAACTGCGCAGCCTCTGCCGGGAACCGCAGCGCCTCAAGCTCCGTGAGCGTAAGCGCAAAGACGCGCCCCGGCGTTTCCAGTTGCTGCACCGCATCCAGAATGCGTTTGGGCCCAAGACCGGGAGTCAGCACCAATGCAAGCCATGCAAGCCGGTCGTCATCCACTTGTGCGGACGAGCCGGCAGAAAAATTCTGCGAGAGTGTCGCCATTCGGAAAATGCCTTTCCTGAACGCAGGCTTTCCGGGGAAAAGTAAGGCAGCGTTTGCTTCTGATTTTCTTGAGGATTTGCGCTCAAGTTACGATGCGCCGCCGTAGTAAGTCAAGCCGCAAATGCTAGCGCAACAAAAAGGGATGCCGGTAAGGCATCCCCCTCTGCTGATTTCTGTCTCTCTCTTAGAAGATGTACTTGAGAGAAACTTCCATCACGCGGCGGCCCGTCTTGTAGAACGGCTTACCGGTGGTTGTTGTGTTGACGTTGGTTCCGCCCTGGTCGCAGGTAGGAGTCAGCGAGCTTTGTGTTGTCGAGTTGCAAGCCAGCGCCAGGTTGATATCGCTGGCAAGGTTGAACTGCGGCAACGCATGGTTGATGAAGTTGAAGGCTGAAGCGCGGAACTGAATGTTCTGCGTCTCGGTAACCTTGAAGCTCTTCGCCAGTGCAAGGTCGCTGTTCACATACTTAGGACCAACGATGTCCGGCCAAACGGTCTGGCCGTTCACGCCCTGCGTCGTCGGAGTTCCAAAGCAGCTAACGTTAAACGCATACCCCTTCCCCGAACGCGGATTGCACGTCAGGTAAGGCATGAGCAGGATGGCGTTCGTACCAAGCATGTAGGTATTGCTCGGCGCGAAGGTCTTGCCGTTGGCATCCGCAGCGCTGGTCTGCCAGCCGGGGCTTCCGCTCGCGTTCAACTCGCCCTGCGTGTTGGGCTGAATCGGCGCACCGCTCTGGACCTGGACATCTCCGGAAAGATCCCAGCCCGAAGTAGCATAGCGGATTGCATGGCTGCCAGGCGCGCCCGGCAGATGAATCACATACGCAGCATTGAAAATGTGCGAGTGGTCATAAGCCAGCGGACCATAGTTGTTGGCGAGGCTAAAGGGATCGACCGTAACGCCATTGCCATTACCGTTGTCGGTCTGTCCGTCACGAACGCCGAGCACCTTGCTCCACGTGTAGTTCAGCAGGAAGGTGGCGCGGCCGGTCTGCTTCTGCAGGGCCACAACCATGCCGTGGTAGTTGGAGTAGCTGCCGTGCTGGATGACGTTCAACACGCCGTAATCCCTGTAAGGACGGTAGCCGGAGTAGTAGTAGTTGTTTGAGACGTTGCAGGTTCCGGTGGCGCAGGCCATCTGGTAAAGGTTCTGCCCATCGTTCGGCGCGCCGGGAAGGTTATACGTACCCCACAGAGCGCCCGCCGGAATCTTGTTGATGTTCGAGTAGAAGTTTTCGGAGGTGCCGTTGCCCGTCAACAAGCCGTTGCGGGTGGCGTTGCCAATGTACTGGAGTTCAAAGATCATGTGGCCGGGAACTTCCTGGTCCACCATGACCGTCCAGTTCATCGTGTAAGGCGTCTTGTCTTCGCCCTCCTTGATGGCGTCCACACCCGAGGGGCAGGAGTTGCCACCGTAAGCGCTGTTCGCAGCCGAAGAGCTTGCGCCCTGCGGCAATGCGCACCACGTGCTGCTGTCAGGAGCAAAGCTCTTCAGAGCTGCAAAGGACTCCGTAGAACCAGTGCCGATGGTCGCGATGTTGTAGGACGGGTTCAACGCCGGATCGACGTCGCCTTCCGAGAACTGCCAGCGATAGAGACCGAAGCCGCCACGGATGACCGACTTGCCGTTGCCGTAGAGGTCATAGGCAGCACCTACGCGCGGGTCAGGATAGAGAAGCACCGATTTGAAACCGGAAATCGGAATGCTGCTCTTGTTCTCATGCCAGCGCATACCGGGATAGCTGTTAACCGGAACGCCTACGTTGTGATTCGAGTCCGTGTCGTAAGCCGCTGCATCCCATGCAGCAAGGCCAGGACCGGAGTTCGGATACCACTGGCCGTCATGCTCAAAGCGAACGCCATAGTTAAGTGTCAGCTTGCTTGTCGCATGCCACGAGTCCTGCAGATAGAATGCCCACTCGTGATACTCCATGTCGTGGACAGGAGCAGCAGCAATCTGGGAGTCGCCATCCGTGTGGCCAATCAGCACGTCAGCAAACGGGTTGCCCGTGGTGTAGGTGGAGTAGTTGTCAAAGTCAATGGCGCCCTGCGAATAGAAGCTGCCCTGTCCGGTGGTCTGAATCTGGTGGTTGTTATCCCAGAAGAAACCAGCCTTGAGGCTGTGGCTGCCAATAACCTTGGTGAAGTTATCCTGCAATCCGGTAACGTTCTTCTTGTTGCCGTATGCGTTGCCGAAAGCCTTAATGGACGGCGGAGCATAGAGGCCGGAGAAGCTGCCGTTGTTGTTGCTCAGGTTAGAGCCCCAGCTGATGATGTTCGGAATCTGGTCGAAGGTGTTGTCCGCCGGGCTTCCGAAGGGGTTAACGTTAGCCATTCCCGCGGTGGAGTTCATCATCGCCGTGGGGTTGTCATATCCCAGCGGGAAGGTGAAATACGTGTACGAGAAGCTGAATTCGTTGGTGGTCGTAGGGCTGAAGACGCGCGTGTAATTCGCGGTATAGAGCCGAGCCAGCGTGTTGGCGGACAACTGTGAAGGCGCGGGCGATGCAAAGCCAGGCCACCACCAGATGCCGAAGTTGTTCGTGTCTCCTTCGTTCTGCTGCGTGTAAACGAAGTTGATCTTGTCATTTTCCGTCGGGTTGTAATCGCCGCGTGCACGAAGTTCCCAGCGGTTTACCGGAGGAGCGTCAAGGAACTGGTAGTTGAAGCCGTTGTGCGTAGCCGGGTCAATGTTTGGCGGATGAATCTTGTTCAGGTAGGTCAAGAGAGCAAGACCATTGGGATCAATGATGCTCTTGTTGACCAGCACGCCGTTGTTCCAGTCTGCAAGGCCGGGCTGCGTGGTACCGGAAGCGCAGTAAGAGGTCCAGTTATACGCAACCGTACAAGGCACCGCTGCGCTGTTCCACGACTGCGAGCTGCTGGCCTGCTGTGCAGGCAGCGTTGCAGCACTGAAATTACCATTCAGCATCTCCGTCGTCGGCGTATCAAGATAGTGCAGCGTCGGGAACGGATTCTGGAACATCTTTTCAAAGCCGGCAAAGAAGAAGACCTTCTTGTGCGTAAACGGAACAGAGCCGCCGATGGTGCCACCGGGATAGAGCTGGTGATCCATCGGGCGCGATGCGCCGGGGTTGGCAGCCTTGTAAAAGGCGTCATTGGCGTTAGCCTGCCAGTTGCGGGCATAGATGTATGCGTCGCCGTGATACTTGTCGCCACCGGATTTGCTGGTGATGGCAATGATTGTCGGACCGCGTGGCGTATCCGCCCCGAAAGCAGCGTTAAGGAAGGTGAACTCAGCTGTCATGTCCTGGTTAACGTTGGCAAGCTGCGTACCCATGTTGCCGGGATCGACAAGGCCAGCGCCGTCCAGCGTCATCTGCATGCCGCCGTAGGGCTGCGTGCCGCTGGCAGAGAACGCGCCAATCGGACCGCTGTTGGTAGAGGTGGTTGCCGAGTTAAAGGAAGCTCCCTGTGTCAGGCCGTTATTAAAACCCATGCCCGGCATGAACTTCACCAGTTCCGCTGCGTCGCGTCCCTGTACCGAAAGGTTCTCGACCAGGTCCTGGTTAATGGTGGTGGAGCTGGTACCGCTGTCTACAGGAATAACCGCTGCCTCCGACGAAGTTACAACCACGTCAGAGGATGCACCGGCTACTCCAAGAAGCAGGTTCGGCAGCGTATGGTCTTCCGAGGCGTGGATGATGATGTCCGTCGCCTGGTAGCTGGTGAAGCCGGTTGCGGTGATAGTTACCTTGTAGGTTCCTACGGGCACGGCAGCAAAGTTAAAGAAGCCCGAACCGTTGGAAACCGTGGTGCGCCTGTCGCCGGATGACACATTTTGAAGCACGACATTGGCGCCGGGAATAACTGCGTGGCTTTGATCCTGGACCGTGCCGCTGATTGTTCCCGTGTCACGCTGCGCAAACGCCGCGGAACCTGGGAAAAATACAGTCAGCATCAGTAAGAAGAACGCTGAGAATCCCAGCATGGCACCGCGAATCTTTGCGAACCTGCCAGGTGTACCTGTTGAGTAGCCCTGCATAAATGACCTCGTAGCTGTTGGTATCAATGATGTTGTCTAACGAAATTAGCCGCCGGCTTTGAGAGTGTTTTTCCTCTCTTCGCTCAAACCAGCTAAATCGTTTTTTTGGCCGCGTTTCGTACAAAACTTCAAACGCGACGACAATATTAGCTCTGCAAAAAAACGATAGTCAATTTTTTTAGTGACTGGCATCGCAACACCGAACTCCACGCACGCAATCTGGTATCCTGAGAGCAGTAAAGTTTAGGCGAAGACTAATATCCCCCTCGCCCAATCCATTTACACTGAGAAAGTGGTTCGTTCAATTCAGGCACGTCTGCGCATCGCCGCAATTCGCTTTCTCAATCCCGCACCTCTGATGTGGGACTTCGAACACCCTCCTTTACAGGAAGAATTAGCCGGGCGCTACCAGCTTGACTGGATGCTTCCCTCGGAGTGCGCCGACAAACTCGTCTCTGGCGCGGCAGACCTCGGCCTGGTGCCTATCGCTTCACTCGCCGCCAATCCGCAACTACGCATCGTGCCCGGCTGCACCATCGCCTCCAAGCGCCACATCCGCTCGCTGCTTCTCGTCCGCCGCGCCGCGCAACCGCTGAACGAAATCCGCACCGTGGCCGCCGACACCGCAAGCCGAACCACCGTCACCTATGCACGCATTCTTTTCCAGAAGTGGTGGAACCCCGCCACGCAGTTCGTGCCCATGGCCGCTGACCTCGACGCCATGCTCGAACGCGCCGACGCAGCCGTAGTAATAGGCGACCCCGCGCTGATGGCCCTCGAAGAGCAGGCCAATCGCTATGAGCGCACCGGCGAGGAGCTTGTTTATCACGATCTGGCAGACGAATGGCGCGCCCTGACCGGCCTTCCCTATATCTCCGCAGTGTGGGCAACTGCATCAAGCAGCATCTTGAGCGAGCAAATCATCGAGGACACAACCCGCTCCCGCAACAACGGCCTGGCCAACATCGACGCGCTCGTCAGCGAATGGTCCCAGAAGATGCCCGTCCCCGCCGAGACCATCCACACCTATCTCTCCGAAAACATCCACTATGTTCTCGATGAAGAGTGCATCGAAGGCATGCGCGGCTTCTACAGCTACGCCGCCGAAGCAGGCATCCTGCCGCAATACACCTTCGAGCTAGCCACTCAGCCCATCACCAAATAAAAAGCCCCGCATCCAACGATGCGGGGCTTTTGAGCTAAAAGTTAATAGCTAGCAGCTAAAAGCTGCTTTTCAGATTTCCCACCGCAACAGCACCGCGCCAACCGTAAAGCCCGCACCTGCTGCAGCCAGCAACACAAGGTCCCCCTTCTTCAGCTTGCCTTCATCCACAGCCGTCTGCATGGCCAGCGGAATCGTGCCCGCAGAAGTGTTGCCGTAACGATCAATGTTGATAATCACGCGGCTCGGGTCCATCCCCAGCCGTTCCGTCGTAGCGTTAATGATGCGCAGGTTCGCCTGGTGCGGAATAAACGCACCCAGTTCACTTCCCTGCACGCCATTGCGCTCAGTCACCTTCACCGAAGCCTCAGCCATCTTGCGCACGGCAAACTTGTAAACCGTAGGCCCATCCTGGTGAATGTAGTGCTGACGCTTGTCGATGGTCTCATGCGTAGCCGGATGCAAGCTGCCGCCCGCCGGCATATTCAGCGCCGAACCGCCCGCGCCATCAATCTCGTGCACAAAGTCGATGAAGCCGACCTCGCCCTCTTCGCAAGGCTCAATCAGCACAGCGCCCGCGCCGTCACCAAACAGCACGCAAGTCGTGCGGTCGGTGTAGTCGGTCATGCGGGTATTCGCATCCGCGCCGCAAACCAGCACCTTGGAATGCGCGCCGCTCTCAACAAGCTTCACACCAGCCTGCAGCGCAAACACAAAGCCCGAACAGCCCGCCGAAACATCAAAGCCCCACGCGCCTGTAGCGCCAATCTTGTTCTGCACCAGGCAGGCCGTGGAAGGAAACAACATATCCGGCGTCACGGTGCCCACAATAATCGCTTCCACTTCCGTCGGAGCAATACCGCGCCGCTCAAGGCACACCTTTGCCGCTTCGGTGCACATATCACTCGTGCCCTTGCCCTCTTCCAGAACGTGCCGCTCGCGAATACCGGTACGCGTGACGATCCACTCGTCCGAGGTCTCCACTATCTTTTCAAGATCCTGGTTGGTGAGCACTTTGGGAGGAACGTAAGTTCCGAGCGCAGTAATCTTGGCACGGCGGCCCACCACGGGACGAAGGGCGAGGGTCAAAGCAATTCTCCTTACAGCCTGCAATGCCGGAGCACGTCTGCACCCAGCGGCAACAAAATGAGAAAGGCGCATAGCGCGCCTTCTAACGTGTCCGCGGGTTTTCCAAAGCGCCCACGGCGCAAAAAGTACCGGGTGACCTACTGCGCCCGTACTAGCCCGTTACCGTTGCTTCCTTCCGGACCTGGCGGGGTTAGCGGGATTACGTCGCGTAGGACCCGGCACTAATTGATTTTAACACTATGCACAGGGCGAATCGCACTTCGCGCTACACACGCATGCATCAGCATTAGAATCATTCACGAAACCTCTCCTAAAGCGCAAAATTCCATATCCCGGTACAATAGAAAAGTGACCGTAATTGCAGAAAAAGAAGAAAAAGCAGCACTGTCCGCTGCCCCAGTAGTAGGCTTCGTCTCCCTCGGCTGTCCCAAGAACCTCGTCGATTCCGAAGTGATGATGGGCCTGCTCGACCACGCCGGCGCGCGCCTCACCGCCAAGCCCGAAGAGGCCGAAATCCTCGTCGTCAATACCTGCAGTTTCATCGACACCGCCAAGCAGGAATCCGTCGATACCATTCTCGAAATGGCGCGCCACAAGACCGAAGGCCGCGCAAAAAAGCTCATCGTCGCCGGCTGCCTCGTCGAGCGCTACCGCGATGAAATCCGCAAAAGCATCCCTGAAGTCGATGCCGTAGTAGGCACCGGCGAGCTTGAGTCCATTCTCGAAGCCGCAGGCGTAGCCCAGCCAAAACCCAAGGCATCCCCCTTCAACATCCTCACCGGCGCGGCAGACGTGCACCACGGCAAGGAAGCACTCGCCGGAACGCACTTCCGCCCCGAAGGCGACCACCGCGAACAACAAGGCCGCTTCACTCGCGAAGACTGGCAAGGTGCATCGCACCTGCTGCCCACCTATCTCTACGACGAAACAACGCCGCGCCTGCTTTCAACGGGACAGACCTCCGCGTACATCAAAATCGCCGAAGGTTGCGACCACCCCTGCACCTTCTGCGTTATCCCCAACCTGCGCGGCAAGTTCCGCTCGCGCCGCTTTGAATCCGTAGTCTCAGAAGCCCGCCAGCTAGTCTCCCGTGGCGTGCAGGAAATCACACTCATCGGCCAGGACACCACCTGCTACGGCGAAGACCTCGGCATGAAAGACGGCCTCGCCACGCTGCTCGATGAACTCGCAAAAATCGAAGGCCTCCGCTGGCTACGCTTCCTCTACGCCTATCCCAACCGCGTCACCGGCAAGCTGCTCGAAACCATCGCGAAGCACAACAACATCTGCAAATACCTCGACGTGCCGCTGCAACACGCCTCACCCGATGTGCTCAAGACCATGAAGCGCGGCGCAGGCGCAGACATCTTCTTAAAGACCGTGGAAAAGGTTCGCAAAGCCGTCCCCGGCATCGTGCTGCGCACCAGCTTCATCGTCGGCTTTCCCGGCGAAAAAGAAGAGGACGTAGAAATCCTCGAAGACTTCATCAAGGAAGCAAAGTTCGACTGGCTCGGCGTCTTCACCTACTCCGACGAAGAAGGCTCAAAGGCTCACGACCTCGAAGGCAAAGTCGCCAAGCGCAGCATTGAAGCCCGCAAGCGCCGCCTCATGAAGCTGCAGCAGAAAATCAGCAAGCAAGCCAAGCAGGAGTGGATTGGCCGCGAACTAGTCGTACTGGCCGAAGGCCTCAGCGAAGAGACCGAGTTGCTGTGGGAAGGCCGCACGCAGTTCCACGCACCCGAAATCGACGGCAAGGTTTACATCAATGACTTCGGTGACAACGAATCCCTCGAACCCGGCAAGTTTTACAATGCGGAAGTGACAGAAGCGCACGAGTATGACCTCATCGTGCGCATCACTTCACCAGCACTTTGAATCAGGACAATTGAGTCCGGCATCTCATAACTGAAAACCATGCCAGCTAAGAAAAAATCTGCCACCAAAACCGCAAAGGTTCTCCGCTGCCCCACGTGTGGAATGCTCGTGCAGCCCAAGGACGAGGACTTCCCTTTCTGCAGCGACCGCTGCCGCAAAATCGACCTCGGTAAGTGGGCCATGGGCGCGTACAAAATTAGCTCGCCCATTCTCGACCCTGAAGTTTTAGAAGACCTCGACGGACTCCGCGGCGGCCAGACGAAAGACACGAATGTCAACTAGCGAGACCTCGGAACGTAAAACTTTCTGGGCCTGGACAGTAGCCACCTTTTTCGGCGCAGGCCTCGGCAAACCCGGCCCCGGCACATGGGGTTCCGTAGCAGCCGTGCTGCTCTGGTGCGCCGTCGCCTTCCCGCTGCATCCCGGCCCCATCGCACTCCAACTCATCCTCGCTGTCGGCATCGCGCTCTCCATCGCTCTCGGAGTTCCCGCCGCCACCATCGCAGCCCGCGAAAGCGGACGCAAAGACCCCGGCTTCGTCGTCGTCGATGAAGTCGCAGGCCAGTGGATAGCCCTTCTCGGCTGCCGTGCCGACTGGCGCGAAGCTCTCTCCGCGCTCATCCTCTTTCGCATCTTCGACATCCTCAAGCCATGGCCCGCGCGCCAGCTTGAAAGCCTGCCACGCGGCTGGGGCATCGTCTTCGACGATGTGGCCGCGGGGTTGTATGCTTGGGGTATCGGCGCGATTCTTCGCATCTGGATTTAAGAGCGAAAACAGACGCGCCAAGAGGCAAACCCCATGCCGCGTGCAAGAACCCAATCCGCCAGTCCCTCTCCACGCATTGATGATGTTGTGCCCGCCGCGGCCCTGCCCGGCGGCGACGTGGAATTAACCGGGGCCAATCTCGGCCCAACTGGTTTTGTAATCCCCGCAGTCACCATAGATGGCGAGCCCGCCCAGGTGCGGCTAAGCCGTTCCTCGCGACTCGCAATCCAGATCCCCGAGCTTGCCGCAACAGGCCTGGTAGAAGTGCACACGGCGCATGGCGCAGCCTCTGTACCGCTGCGCGTTGCCCGCGAGCTATCGAACGGTCTGCATCCCGTAACAAGCCCCGCCGTCAGCCGCTCAGGAATGATCTACGCCACCATCTCCGGTCCACGCGGAAAAACCACGCCCGTCTCCGTCGTCCGCATCAGCCCCGATGGACGCGGCACGCCCTTCGTCACCGGAATCCTCAACGCCACCGGCCTCGCCTTCAATCCCGAGGGAGAACTCTTCGTCACCTCACGCGCCGAGGGCATCGTCTATCGCGTGGACGCCGCCGGAGAGTTCACCACATACGCCGAAGGTCTCGGCATCGCCACCGGAGCCGCCTTCGACTCCGAAGGCAATCTCTACGTAGGCGACCGCAGCGGCACCATCTTCAAAATCAGCCCCGAGCGCGGCATCTTTGTCCACGCCACGCTGGAACCAAGCGTAGCCGCCTACCATCTCGCCATCGATGCCAACGGCACGCTCTACGTAACCGGCCCCACGCTAGGCTCCAACGACGCCATCTACGCAATCTCTCCGCATGGCGATGTAGCCGTGTGGTATCGCGGCCTCGGCCGTCCGCAGGGCCTCGCAGTCGCGCAAGACGGAAACATCTTCGTAGCAGCTTCCGTGCGCGGACATCGCGGCATAGTGCGCGTAACGCAGGAAGGCGAATCGTCGCTGGTCCTTTCCGGAGCCAACCTTGTCGGCATCGCATTTTCCCCGCTCGGTTCCGCCATCCTAACCACCAATCAAGCCGTCTTTGATGTAGACCTTGGCGTCGAAGGCGCAAACATTTTCTAGCTTTTAGCTCTTAGCTTCTCTAGTTTTAAGTGAAGCCGGGTTCAACACTCAGAGCTAGCCTCCCAATGGAACCAGCTAAAAGCTAATAGCTAGGAGCTAATAGCTGCTTTTTATGAAATCAGAAATCATCGCCATCGGCTCTGAGATGCTCACGCCGCACCGGCAGGACACCAATTCCCTCTTCATCACGGAAAAGCTCAACGAGCTTGGCGTCACCGTCGCCTTCAAAACCATTGTCGGCGACCGCCGCAAAGACCTCGTCAACGCCACCCGCGCCGCGCTTGGCCGCGTAGACATCGTCATCCTGATGGGCGGCCTTGGCCCCACCGAAGACGACCTCACCCGCGAAGCCGTTGCCGAAACCCTCGGCGTCAAGCTCAAGCGCGACGGCGCGCAAGTCGCAGCCCTCGCCACGCGCATGGCCGCATGGCGGACTCCCATTCCCGATAACAACCTCAAGCAGGCCGACGTAATCGAAGGCGCGGTAATTCTTCCCAACGCCAACGGCAGCGCGCCCGGCCAGTGGCTCGACACCACCTTCCAGGACTTCCGCAAAATCCTCGTCCTCGTGCCCGGCCCGCCCAGCGAGTGCAAGCCGCTCTTTGAATCGGACGTCATGCCGCGCCTCCGCGAAGCCCTGCCACCGCGCTTCCTCGCCAAGCGCAGCCTCAAAGCCGCCATGATCCCCGAGTCGCAGGCTGACAAGCTTCTCGCGCCCGTCTACACCACCTACGCCGACATCGAAACCACCATCCTCGCCCACAACGGCGACATCCATCTCCAGCTCCACTGCGTCAAACGGGACCAGGCACAAGCCGAGCAACGCGTCAGCGAACTAGCCAGCAGGATGGAAGAGATTCTCGACGACTGGCTCTACTCCTCCGAAGGAGAGTCGCTCGAACAAATCGTCCTCTACTACCTCGGCCTGCGTCAGGCCACACTCGCTGTAGCGGAAAGCTGCACCGGCGGCCTCGTCGCCGAGCGCATCACGTCAGTCCCCGGCAGCTCGCGCTCGTTCGTAGGCGGCGCAGTCGTCTACTCCAACACAATGAAAACGCAATTCGCCGACGTTCCCGCCGAACTCATTGAACAACACGGCGCAGTCAGTGAAGAAGTAGCCCGCGCACTCGCCGAAGGCATCCGCAAAAAAACCGGCTCCACCATCGGCCTCGGCATCACCGGCATCGCCGGCCCCACCGGAGCCACCGAAACCAAACCCGTAGGCCTCGTCTACATCGCCGTAACCGACGGCGCCAAAACCGACGTGCTGGAAAAGAACTTCCGCGGCTCCCGCCAGCGCATAAGAGACTTCACCGCCCAGCAAGCCCTCGATCTAGTAAGACGCAGGCTGATGTAATCATTCGCAAATTATCAATAATTAGAAGGTGTCATCCTGACCATAGCCGCTTTTCAGGCGGAGGGAAGGACCTGCTTTTGTCTTTCGTTCGCAAACCACCACCATCTACTTACAAATCTCATTCAAATCCACATCCGGCTCAGGCTTCACTGGAACCGGTCCGATATGGCTGACAGGATAAGCCGGCCCCGGCTCCGGCACTCCCGGATGCACATCCTTGGCATACGCCGGATCTTTCTCCGCCTCCTCCAGCGTCACAAACTTGAACCCGCGCTTCTTATAAAGCTCAATCAACTGCGGCAGCATCTCTGCATCCAGCGCGCCCGCATGCATCAGCAGCACATATGGAACCTCCCTCCCCCCACGGAGCCTTCGCAGTCGCCCGCGCGTAATCAATCTCCTCATCCGCCATCCGCAGATAATTCGCCTTCAACTTCCCAATCGCCGCCGTATCATTCTTCGCCACGCACCGCGCATACGCCCCGCCAAGCATCCAGTCGCCAAAGCTCATCGTCACCTGCGCAATCCTATATCCATGCTCCGCTAGAAACTTCCTCTCCCCCGCCCGCTTCTCAGGAGTGTCACCCTCCGCAAGATTCGGATACCGCAACCAATGCCAGTCCTCCCCCGCCGCATACTTCTCAAGCACCGGCTCATTCTTCAGCACATCCGCCTCCCACTCCTCCAGTGAGTGCTAATTCAAATTCATGTGCGACCACGAGTGATTCCCCAGCGGGAACCCCGCCGCCCGCCACTCCCGCAGCATCGGCTCCGACAACGGCTCTTCCTCCAGCCGCACGCCATTCACAAACCCATACGCCGGCGGCAACCCTCCAGCCTTCACGCCGCAATCAGCTTGCGCCCGATCTCCACGCGCGTTGTGTTCGCAGGCAGCGCCGAGTGCGCAGGCAAATCATCCCACGTAAAAGCAATCTGCTGCGCACGCGCATGAACCGCCGCCATCGCCAACAGAACACCCAGCACACAACGAACCCCGCGCAACAGAAACATCCTCATTCGCCTTTACCTCAACGCAAGCATAATGCCTCCAGCACGCGCATTAAAACGCAGCCGGACAACACAAAGCAGCAGAAACGCTCCCCTCTTCGATACAATTCTCCCCATGCGCTACAGCGGCCCTGTTGAATATGCAGACGAACGCAAAATTCGTCCACGAAACAAACGTTATTACCGCGCCCTCCACTGGCCCATCTGGATATGGGTTTACTTCCTCACTCCAGGCCCGCTGACCTTCGGCCTCTTTGCGCACGGCTTCAGCCTCTGGAACTCGCTCTGGCTCGGCATCGTGCTCGTCGGCACATTCATCGGGCTCATCGCCGGCCAGATGCCCGGTTGCGAACCCAAGCCCTACATCCTGCGCTTCGATGAAGACCGCCCCAACCCGCTCTACCGCCGCATCTGTTACACCTTTGCGTGGAACGCCGCGCTGAACTTCGCGCTGCTCAACCTCGCCGGACTCATCTACGCCACCATCACCGGCGTATGGGTAATGAAGCAGCTCTACCAGTACGCTTACCTTCCGCTCGCCCTCATCATCCTCACTCTCGGAGCGCTGGGCAAGCTACCACGCGTAGGCCCATCAACAAAGGGCGAGGGCACCGAGCGCCGCTACTTCTACGGCACCGTCTGGTCCGTCACCATCGCGCAAACGGTGTTGCTCATCCTCTGGAAGGCCATGCCGCAATCTCTCGCCTCCACCCAAACCGGTTCGGCCATCAAGCTCGTCATCTACGCCAGCGTTCTCTTCGCCATGGGCTACTCGGCATGGAGCGGCAAGCTCCCACGCACACGCCCCATCCTCCCCGGCGAAGTCATGGTGGACTAAGCAGTCCAGCCACAAAAGTACGTGCCCCATCCTTGCGATTTTTTCTGTCGCAAGGGTGGGATACCTTAATCTCCACCCCATCTCAGACCTGCCTTTGCTTTCTTGTTCCCTGGTTCCCTTGCTCCCTCGTTCCCTCTCTCCCTGATAAACTCATATCGATGTCAGCCGCAAGCCTTCTGATTATTGCCGCCTCCTACCTGCTTGGCTCCATTCCGACAGGTTATCTGCTGGTGCGCTTCATCAAAAAAGAAGATATTCGCAACATAGGCAGCGGCAACATCGGAGCCACCAACGTTCTCCGCTCCGGCGGCAAAGGGCTTGGAGCGCTTACCTTCCTGCTCGACGCTGGCAAAGGTGCTCTCGCCGTCGCACTCGGCGGATGGCTCGCCCCCATACTTCTTCCCACTTGGCCCGTGCGCAACGTTGCGGCCCTCGCCGCACTCTTCGCCGTCCTCGGACACATCTTCACCGTCTGGCTTCGTTTCAAAGGCGGCAAAGGCGTCGCAACGGGATTCGGCGTCTTTCTCGTAGCTGCGCCGTGGGCAGCCCTGGCAGCAATTGGTTTGTTCTTTCTGACCATCGCGCTCACGCGGTACGTCTCGCTGGCGTCCATTCTCGGTGCGGCCAGTTTCCCCGTCTTCGCATGGTTCTTCGTCCACGGAGACAAACCAGCCTTCTTCATCGGCGTACAGGTTTTCGTTGCGCTGCTGGTCATCGTGAAGCACCACGCCAACATTGGCCGGCTGCTCTCCGGCACTGAGCATCGCTTTGGAGCACCCAAGACGGCATGACCGTTCTTCCAATAGCCCCGCGTATCGCAGTTCTCGGCTCCGGCTCCTGGGGCACGGCCATTGCTCTCTCGCTTGCGCGCAGCGGACGCTCCGTAACCCTCTGGTCACACTCGCAGGAAGCCGCAAAGACCATCGCCGCCGCCCGCGAAAACCGCAAATACCTGCCCAGCTATCCCTTTCCGGAATCCGTTCGCGTTACCAGCAACGACGCGGAGCTTTCCTCTGCGGACATTCTCGTCTCCGTCGTACCATCGGAGTTTTTGCGCGCGACCATCACACGCATCCGGCCTCATCTGCATGAGGGACACATCCTGCTCAGCGCCACCAAGGGCATTGAGAACGGCTCGTTTCTGCGCATGTCGCAGGTCATCGCAGCCATCCTGAATGAATCCAACCTCACTCTCCCCATCGGCACACTCAGCGGCCCCAGCTTCGCGCAGGAAGTAGCCGCCGGGCAACCCACCGCCATCACCGTGGCCTTCGAGACGCACGCCTACGCAGCGCTGGTGCAGCGGGAGTTCGCTTCCGAGTCACTGCGGCTCTATACCTCGCAGGACCTCATCGGCGTAGAGCTGGGCGGCGCGCTGAAAAACGTAATCGCCATCGCCGCCGGAATCTCCACCGGCGTAGGTCTCGGCTCCAACTCCATGGCCGGCCTCATCACCCGCGGCATCGCGGAAATGACGCGCCTCGCCATCTCCTGCGGCGGCCGCCGCGAAACCCTCGCTGGTCTGGCAGGCCTCGGCGACCTCGTGCTCACCTGCACCGGCAGCCTGAGCCGCAACCGCACCGTAGGAGTGGAACTCGGCAAAGGCCGCAAGCTGCCGGAGATCCTCGCCTCACTAGGCGGCAAAGTCGCGGAAGGCGTCCACACCACCCGCGCCGCCTTAGGCCTCGCCCGTCAGCAGCGAGTAGAAATGCCCATCACCGAGCAAATGGAGCTAATCCTCGACCACGGCAAAGACCCCCGTGAAGCCATCAAGGATTTAATGCTCCGCCCCGGCAAACACGAGCACTAGGCAGTGTCTGACGAATCAACTTCGGCGCGGTTTTGAAAGGGCACGGCTTTAGCCGTGCCGCAAAGGCACACAAAAAGCACTGAGCTTTAGCCCCTGAGGGATGCTTTACCGCCTGTCGAACACCGAATTGATTCGTCAGACACGAGCGCTAGGACTGGCCATCCGGGCAACTGCGCCGGGGCACCCAAGGTCCGGGATCCCCAGCAAGCGTTCTTTGCTCGCTGGGGTGGGAGAATGCTTTTCAGTTCAGGGGTGGTGAGTCGAAGAACCTGCTTTTGCCTTTTCGCCCACCCATCGCAATACCCCAAAAATCAAGCAATGACGATCCAATGACAATCCCGCGACAGTCCAAAATTTCCCCCTCGCTATACTGGCATCCACTACTCAATCGCACTCATGAAACTCACCTTCCAAATGCTCTCCGAGCGCATCTTCCTCCGCTTCCGCCGCAAGCGGATGCAGACCTTCTTCACCCGCATGAGCCCTCCGCCAGAGACCCTTCTTCTCGACATCGGCGGCACAGCGCAAACCTGGTCCGTTGAATCGCCCACCCACAAGCCCTTTTCCGTAACGCTGCTCAATAACCGCCCCTATCCCGACAGTCCCGACAAGCGTTTCCTCTCCGTCCTCGGCGACGCGGCAAAGCTCCCCTTTTGCGATCAGTTTTTCGACATCGCCTTCTCCAACTCCGTCATCGAGCACATGGTCACATGGGAGCAGCAGCAGCGCTTCGCCAGTGAAGCCCGCCGCGTCGCCCGCCGGCTCTGGATTCAAACCCCGGCCCGCTCCTTCCCCATCGAGCCGCACCTTCTCGCCCCGTGGATTCAATACCTGCCCAGGAGCCTGCAGCACCGCATCGTCCGCTGGACTCCCCGCGGCCTCCTCACGCCGGAAGTCGTGCACCAGATTGTCGACGAAGTGCGCCTGCTCACCTACCGCGAGTTCCGCGAGCTCTTCCCCGACTGCATCATCCTCCGCGAGCGCGTCTTGGGATTAACAAAAAGCTACATAGCCGTACGCCAGTAAGCCACCGTGCCCCATCCTTCGTGCTCTTTGCGAAGGGTGGGATAGCACTCCCACCCGCTCTCCCGTCTTCGCTCTCCCGCAAAATCAAGCGGTGTCATCCTGACCATAGCCGGAGTCCCCGCAGACAGGTCTTCGTCGCTGGGGTGGTAATCGTGCCGCAAAAAACCCACCAAAGGCACTGGGCTTTAGCCCCTGAGGTTTTGTCTTTGCTCAGCCGCTCAAAAATAAATCTCAAATCTGTGGAAAACCGTTGCGTACAATTACGCCCTTTTATGCCAAACTAAAAATGACCAATACGAAGGCCCGATTCCAGACAGAATCGGGCCTTTGTAGTTTCGGAACCGGAGAGGTCCCCCCCTCCCCCTATCTCAGAATCTGTAAGCCGGTCCACAAATCGAAATCGCAACACTGAGATACTGAAAAAAAGAAAAAAATCGCAATTTTCAAAAAATTATCCGCTTTGATGGTTACCATAGACTAATCAGTAAACACGAAAAAGCGTAAATATAGCGATTGCAATCAATCACTTAGAAAGAGAAACATCCTCTAAAAACTGAGCTACAGCTTCTCCCGCAAAAAGCTGATGACATGATCGGCCTGCACCACGCCAACCATGCGGCCTAGCGCATCTACGACAGGCAGCGCATGCAGGTTGTATTTGTCGAAGGTCTCCGCCAGCTCATTCTGATGCATATCAAAGGGGCAGGACAGGATACGCGGCTCGGCCAGGACGCTGAGGCGGGTTTCGGGCTGCGCCATCACCAGCCGTGCCAGCGAGACCGAGCCGAGCAGGATGCGGCGATCTCCGAGAAGGTAGATTTCGGTAACAGATTCGGGATCTCCGTCGAAGTTTTTGAGCGTCTGCACAGCCTGCGCCACCGTTGCGTCGGCGGGCACGGCGACAAAATCCGTAGTCATAGCGCCGGCAGCGGAATGCTCGTCGAACTCAAGTAGCTCGGCGACTTCCTGACGCTCCTCGGGCTCCATCTCTTCAAGGATGGCGTCGGATTGCTCCTCGGGCAGCTCGGCGAGCAGGTCGGCAGCTGCACCGGGGTCCATCTCTTCGACGATGTCGGCAATGCGCTCCTCGTCCATCTTTTCGAGGAGGGCTTTTTGCAGCTTGGGGTCGGCCTCTTCGAGGGCCTCGGCAGCCACCTCTTCGTCGAGCGCGGTGAAGACGGCCTCGCGCTCGGCAGGCGGCAGGTCTTCGAGGATTTCGGCGAGGTCGGAGGGGTGCATCTCGTTGAGGCGTTCATACTCGATGCGGAGCTTGACGCGGCGGGCGGGGTCTACCTCGATAACGTCCACGAACTGCCACGGGATGCCGTTGGCTGCAAGCCGCCGCGAGAGTGATTCGAGCGTGGTGCGCGGAAGCAGGCCTTTGAAGACCCGCCGCATGGCTCCGCGGAGGCCGACTTCGACTTCGGCCACCCGCAGCAGGTGGGCCGCGCCATGGCCCAGCCATTCGAGGTCCACGTCGTTGACGCGTACAACCTTGCGCCCATGCACGTCGATAATCTGGCGGTCTATCAGGTCCTGCTGGAGATAGAGGTAGTTTTCTTCATCGTTGAGCGGGACAAGCGCGCCGGCGGAGCGCAGTTCGAGTGTGCCGGCGGGGGTTTCGAGGACTTCCTGCGAGGGGACGATGCTGAGGCCGTTTCTTGTTTTCAGAACGAGGCCGGCTACGCGGCCGCCGTCCGCGCCAGTGCTTACTGCAATGTCCTTGAGCTTGCCGCGGAGCTGGCCCTGCGCGTCAGTGACCGGGGTGCCGAGTAAAGCTGTGAGACTGACGCGGGTTGTGGTGCGGGTCTGCATGAGTTGAGTTTAGACGGTTAATATGGCTTTCGCGCACAAGGGAAATCAACCAGATAACGAGAATCATCTGCTGGCAATTCTTGACACAATGAGCTTCAGCCATGAAACTGCCGTCAGGTGGCTTGTGGGCTGCCGCATTTCCGCAACTCGAAGGGCCCAGACGATATTGAGCGAATCCACCGCAGGCCGCCAGACGCTCCGACTCAACTCCACCATGGAAAGCGTGGAGGAGATTGAAGCCGTTGCGGAGAAGCTGGCCAAGGATGCCGGCTTTGACGAGGACGAGGCTTTTCACATCACCATGGCTGTGCGCGAGGCCGCGGTGAATGCCGTGCTGCATGGCAACGAGTACGACCCGGCCAAGCATGTAACGGCCAGCTTTGAGCTGACTGGGGCCGATGTGATTTTTACCGTGGGCGATGAGGGCAAGGGTGTGGACCCGGAGTCGCTGCCCGACCCGCTGGCTCCGGAAAACCTGTTGCGGGGGACGGGGCGCGGCATCTTTCTTATCCGCTCCTTCATGGATGAGGTACACTTTCGTCAACTGCATCCCGGCACTGAGCTGACCATGATTAAACATCGGCATCAGGCGGGAGCCTCATCTTGAAGATTCCAGCCGCCTGAGTGGCGTATCCGGCTGGTATAAAGAGATTTTCACCCGGACCTGTGCGGTCCGGATGCTATAACTAAGTACCGACTTAAGGAGGAGTTTCCGTGGCACTAACGATTGCTTCCCGTGAAGTGGATGGCGTAACGGTTCTGGATCTGGGCGGAAGGATTACCCTGGGCGAAGGCAGTGTGCAACTGCGCGAGGCCATTCGCGACCTCATCAGCAAGGGTTCCAAGAACATTCTGCTCAACCTGGGCGATGTGAACTACATCGATAGCTCGGGCCTGGGCGAGCTGGTGAGCGCTTTCACCACGGCCAAGAACCAGGGCGCGACGTTGAAGCTGCTGAACCTGACCAAGAAGGTCAAGGACGTGCTGCAGTTGACGAAGCTCTACACTGTGTTTGATATCTACGACAGCGAATCCACGGCCATCGCTTCTTACAAGTAAGCTGCGAGTTCACGAAAAAGAGCCATCCCTCGGGATGGCTCTTTTTGTCATACGTGGATTTTTGCTGCGTTAGAACTTGACGTTGGGGACGGCGCGCGACGCGGCGGATGCCTCGAAATAAGCCTCGTTGGACTTGAAGCCGAGGATGCCCGCCCAGATGCTGTTGGGGAACGAGCGCACGAAGGTGTTGTAGTCGCGCAGCGTGGTGTTGTAGGTGCGGCGCGAGACGGCGATGCGGTTTTCCGTGCCGGAAAGCTCGTCCTGCAGGCGCATGAACTGCTCGTTGGACTTGAGCTCGGGGTAGTTTTCCGTGAGCGCGAGCAGGCGGCCAAAGGCCCCATCGAGGGTGTTGTTGGCCGCGATTTTGTCCTGCGGGGTGTGCGCGTTGAGTAGACCGGCGCGGGCGTTGGCAATGTCACCAAAGACCGTGGTTTCCTGCTTGGCGTAGCCCTTGACCGTTTCCACGAGGTTGGGAATCAGGTCGGCGCGGCGCTGCAGGTTGATGTCTACCTGCGACCAGGCGGACTTTACGGCCTCGTCCTTTTGTACGAGCTGATTCTGCGTGCTCTTGAAGCTGCCAAAGACGAACAGCGCCGCAAGCACTAAAACGCCGAGAACTCCCAAACCAGCTAAACATCCCTTACCCATACTGTTGCTTTCTCCTTTCGCCCGTTGAGGGACGAACAAACAAACTTTACCTTACTTGTGTTGCCGGGACTACCTACCAGTCTCCGCCGGCGCCACCGCCACCAAAATCTCCACCACCAAAACCGCCGAAGCCGCCGCCTCCACCGCCGCTGTCTCCGCCACCACCGAAACCACCACCTCCACCCCAGCCGCCTCCACGCCAGTTGTCATTCCGGTAGCGCGGGCCGTTGTTCAGGCTGCCGAGGAAGAGGCCCCAACCTAGCCATCCGAAGATGGAGCGGGTGATGCCGAAGCCCCCGAAGAGGACGAGCAGGAAGAGGAAGAAGATGAGGATACCGAGGCCGGAACTGTGATGTACGCGGCGGCCGGGCTGCACGGCGAGCTGGTCGTCTTGCGCGCCCTGCAAGGTGATGTTGGCGTCCTTGGCAATGATCTGGCCTACGTGGCCGACTGCGCCGAGGAGAGCACCATCGTAATCCCCTGCCCTCAGGTCTACGCGCATCTCGCGGCCTATGTCGCCGACGAGGCCGTCGGGGAGGATTGGCTCAAGGCCGTAGCCTACGTCGATGCGGTATTTATGGTCCTGCACGGCGAGGAGGATAAGGACGCCTTTATCGGAGCCTTTTTTGCCGATTTTCCACTTGGTTTCAAGCTCGTTGGCCCAATCGGCAGGGTCGTCTCCGTCAAAGGTTTTTACCGTGACTACTGCGATTTGGGCGTTGGCTTGCGAGTGGTCTAACTGGCTGCAAAGGCTATCGATACGGGAGATTGCCGCAGGGGAAAGCACATGGGCCAGGTCGCTGACGTAGTCAGTAGGCCTGGGGAGAGAATCTACAGGCCTGGGGAGAGAATCTACGCTCTCTGCGTGGAGGAAAAGTGCGGAAAACAGAAGGAGCGAGGCAGCCAGCAACCTCATTCCGTACGCAACGCGGTGCGTTAAGACGTTCATCGCACTCTATTGTACGGGGATTGGGAGCAGAAAGTTCCGTGGTCCTAAGTAGAGGCTCAACTTGCAAAAGTATGCCTCAGGGGCTAAAGCCCGGTACATTTGTATGCCTTTTAATTGCCGGGGTATAAATCCCCGGCCTACCAGACGCGCCTTTCCAAAGAACTACAAGCCGTCCATCCCTTACTCGGAGATTCCGCCCATACAACTACTAAACTGGTAATACGATGACCGAACAAGTGATCCCCAACACTCCTGTTGCTTGCGTTGAACATACTGAAACTGCGCTCCATGGCGTAACGCTTGTGGATGACTATGCCTGGCTGCGCCAGAAAGAGAATCCAGAGGTTACGGCTTATCTTGATGCTGAGAATGACTACGCGGAAGCCGTGATGGCTCCGCAGGCCGCGTTGCGCGAGCAGCTATATGAAGAGATGCTGAGCCACATTAAGCAGACGGATGTGTCGGTTCCCTATCGCGATGGGGAGTGGTGGTATTACTCGCGCACCGAAGAGGGGTTGCAGTATGCGATTCACTGCCGCAAACGCGGTGGCGCGGCCGGGCCGGATGAGAATGCTGCCGAGGAAGTGATTCTGGATGGCAATGTGCTGGCCAAGGGGCATGCGTTTTTTGCGATTGGCGGGACGGATATCTCTGACGATGGACGCTGGCTGGCTTATAGCGTGGACACGACCGGGTTTCGGCAGTACACGCTGCATATTAAGGATTTGAAGACGGGCGAGATGCTGCCGGGGCAGGTGGAGCGGGTTGGCTCGATTGTGTGGGCCGCGGATAACTTTACGCTCTTTTACACCGTGGAAGATGAAGAGCAGAAGCGGCAGTATCAGCTTTGGCGGCATGGGCGCGGGACACCGTTTGCGGCGGATGCGCTGGTTTATCAGGATGATGACGAGCGGTTCAATGTGGGCGCGGGGCGCACGCGCGATGGGAAGTTTCTGATTCTTGAGTCGCACAGCCACATTACGAGTGAGTCGCATGTGCTGGCCGCGGATAAGCCTGAGGGCGAGTTCCAACTGATTGCGGCGCGCGAGGATGGGCATGAGTATTTTGTCGATCATCGCAATGGGCAGTGGTTTATTCGCACGAACGACAAGGGGCGTAATTTCCGGCTTGTGACGGCACCTGTGGATGCGCCTGATCGTGCCCACTGGGTTGAGCAGATTGCGCATCGCGAGGGCGTGATGCTGGAAGATGTGGACCTTTTCCGCGATTTCTTTGTTGCGTGCGACCGCGAGAATGGGCTGCCTCATCTGCGACTCTACAAGTTTGCTGGAGATGGGCCGGAGGCTAAGGCGTCTGGGGAGATTTCTTTCCCTGAGCCTGCTTATAGTGCGTATCCGCATATCAATCGCTGCTTTGACACGACGACGTTTCGTTATTCGTATCAATCGCTGGTTACGCCTAGTTCCGTGTTTGAGTATGGGGTTGCAAGTGGCGAGTCTACGCTGCTGAAGCAGGTGGAAGTACCGGGTGGCTTTGACCGCACACTTTATGCGAGCGAACGAATCCATGCAACTGCGGCGGATGGCGTGCAGGTTCCGATTTCGATTGTGTATCGCAAGGACAAGCGGGAGGCGGGCAAGAATCCGCTTTACGTTTATGGGTATGGCTCGTATGGCTATGCGCTGCCGCTTGGTTTTAGCGGGAACCGGCTGAGTTTGCTGGATCGCGGCATTGTGATGGCTTATGCGCATATTCGCGGAGGCGGCGACCTGGGCGAGACATGGCATGATGCCGGGAAGATGCTGACCAAGCTCAATACGTTTACTGACTTTATTGCATGCACGGAGCATCTTACGAAAAGCGGTTATGGCGATGCGGCGCGTGTGGCGATTGAGGGCGGCTCAGCGGGCGGGTTGCTGATGGGCGCGGTTACGAATATGCGGCCTGAGCTTTTCAGGGCTGTTGTTTCGCATGTTCCGTTTGTGGATGTGATGAATACGATGCTCGACGCTTCCCTGCCGCTGACGGTGCCGGAGTATGAAGAGTGGGGCAATCCGAATGAAGAGCAGTACTTCCAATACATGCTGCGCTATTCGCCGTATGACAATCTGAAGGCTGCGAAGTACCCGTCCATGCTGGTGAAAACCAGTTTGCATGATAGCCAGGTGATGTATTGGGAGCCGGCGAAGTATGTGGCGAAGCTGCGTACGCTCAAGCAGGATGCGAATCCGCTGCTGCTGGTGACGAATATGAAGGCTGGGCATGGCGGAGCCAGCGGGCGATATGACTATCTGAAGGAAATTGCGTTTGATTATGCGTTTGTGCTGCGGGAACTGGGAGTTGTGAAGTAGAGATTTGTGCGCCCCATGTCTCCAAAAGAAGGAGACATGGGGCACCCGCCGTATGGGTACGCCGAGATTATTTGCTTTCCTGCGGTGAGTTCAAGATTGCTTCGATGCCGCAACGTAATTGCCTTAGCAGTAGTTCGGAATCCATGTTTTCGGGGTCGAAGAGCCAATTGATGGCAAGTCCGTCTACCAACGCGGCAAACTGCGCGGCTTGCCTGCGCTGTGCTCGTGGGTCTTCCAGTCTCATTTCCGGAATCAGGTGATCAATGCGGGTTTCACCAGCGCACAGGCACATTTCCGTGAAGATGTCTGCTAGCCGTTTGGTGCGGTGTGGATGGCGAATTGCGTAGGCTTTGAATTCGAGGCTCAAAAGCATTTGCCAAGGGCGCTGAATGATTGCAGCCAAATGCTGCACCAGAATCTCGATGCGCTCTTTTCCGGATGTAGCTTCGATAAGAGGCTGCCGCAGGCTCTCCCTCTTTTCCATAATGTCTTCTTCAAAGATGGCGAAAAAGATGTCTTCCTTATCACGGAAGTGAGCATAGAAAGCGCCGCGTGTTTTGCCTGCAGCGGCTGCAATATCTTCAAGCCGCGTGAACTCAAAACCATCGCGCGCAAAGATTTCGCGCGCCGCATCCATGAGTTGCTTGCGTGTTTCCTGAGCCCGCTGTTGCTTGCTCGCATTGGCAAACGGGGCTAAGTGGTTTTCTTCAGATGTTTTTGAATCCAGCACAGCGTTTCTATAATCTCATAATTTACATACATGCGTGTATGTTTTTCGAGCGCAGATCAAGATTTCCCGTTTCCATGAGAGGTTACAGATGCAAATACAGAGGGCGACTCACCCCTTCAAGAATGAACGTTTTCTATATGGATCATGGGCCGCTGCCGGAGTGCTGGCGGTCTCTGCCTCGCTGCTGATGGGATGCAAGCCCTCACAGGGGGCGGCTCCCGCGATGGGCGCAATGCCGGTGACCGTGGTTAAGATTGCAACCTCAAACGTGCCACTCAAGAGCGCGTGGGTGGGCACGCTGGACGGTTATGTGAATGCGCAGATTCAGCCGCAGGTGAGCGGCTACCTGGTGAAGCAGAACTACCGTGAAGGCTCGCTGGTGCATAAGGGCGATGTGCTCTTTGTGATTGACCAGCGTCCTTTCCAGGCAGTTCTGGACCAGGCGCTGGGCCAGCAAGGGCAGGCTGAGGCGCAGCTTGCACAGGCACAGGCGCAGTTGGGATTGGCGGATATTAATGTGAAGCGCGATTCTCCGCTGGCGGCTCAGCATGCGATTGCGCAGAGCCAGCTTGATAATGAGTTGCAGACGCAGGCACAGGCGCAAGCGGCGGTGAAGCAAGCACAGGCGGCGATTGCGACAGCGAAAGCAAATGTGGAGACGGCGAAGCTGAATCTTGGATTCACCGAGGTTCGTTCGCTGATTAGCGGCATTGCTGGACAGGCTACGACACAGGTTGGCAATCTTGTGAGCCCGCAATCGGTGCTTACTTCGGTTTCCCAGCTTGATCCGATCAAGGCTTACTTCTCTATCAGCGATCAGGAATATCTTTCACTGGTTCAGCAAGCGCATGCGGGTGGCGGCGATCTGTTGAAGGCTTCCGCGAAGCTTCCGCTAACGCTGACGCTTGCTAATGGAGAAGTTTATCCGCACCAGGGCAACATCGTATTTGTTGACCGGCAGATGAATCAGCAGACGGGCGCGATTCGCATTGCGGCGGCGTTTGCCAATCCCGGCAATGTTCTGCGCCCCGGCCAGTTTGGCCGCGTCAGTGCGAATACCCAGGTTGCTACTTCCGCGATTCTGGTGCCGCAGGTTGCGGTATCGGAGCTGCAGGGACTGCAACAGGTGGCCACCGTTACGGCGGACAACAAGGTGCATATCGTGAATGTGCAACTTGGCACGCAGTATGGAAGCCAGTGGGTTGTGACCAGCGGCCTTGATGCTGGCGCGCGCGTGATTACCGACAACCTGCAAAAGCTGAGAGAAGGCGCTCCGGTTAATCCGCATGAGATTTCGCTCTCGGATGCGGATGCCGCCACTTCTACACTCGTCACCAGTTCTTCACCGGCGGGGAGGTAATAGGTGTCTAAGTTTTTTATCCGGCGACCTATCGTCGCCATTGTGATCGCGATTGTCACGGTTGTCGTTGGCCTTGTGTCGATGCTCAGCCTGCCGACAGCGCAATATCCGGACATTGTTCCGCCTGAGATTATGGCGCAGGCCACGTATCCGGGCGCGGACGCCAAGACGCTGCTGCAAGCTGTCGCCACGCCGATCGAGCAGCAGGTCAACGGCGTGGACAACATGCTGTACATGTACTCGGTCAATGCCAACAACGGCCAGGCCACCGTATATGTGGACTTCGACGTTAAGACCAACCCCGATATCGACCAGATTCTGACGCAGACGCGTGTTACACAGGCGCAGTCGCAGTTGCCTGCGGAAGTGAACACTGCCGGTATCACGGTGCAGAAGTCGCTGACTTCGCCGCTGATGATTGTCGGCATCAACTCGCCGGGCAACCAGTATGACGCTGCGTGGTTGACCAACTACGCGATTATCAACGTGCAAGACCAGTTGACCCGCGTGAAGGGTGTTGCCCGCGTGCAGGTGTTCGGCGGCCAGTATGCGCTGCGCATCTGGGTTGACCCGGACAAGTTGGCGAAGCTGGGCGTCACGGCGAATGACGTTATCGCCGCGCTGACTGTACAGAACAACGTAAACCCCGCTGGACAGATTGGCGGCGAGCCTGTGCCGCTAGGCCAGCAGTTTACCTACACGGTACGCACGCAGGGCCGTCTGGTTACGCCGGATGAGTTTGAAAAAATCATCATTCGCGCCAATCCTGACGGCTCTATTCTTCACCTGAGCGATGTGGCCCGCGTAGAATTGGGCGCCCAGTTCTACAACCTGCAGGCGCGCTACAACGGGGCTCCGGCCGGCATGATGGGCATCTACCAGTTGCCCGGCTCGAATGCAGTGGAAACGGCAAAGGCTGTCCGTGCGAAGCTCGATGAGCTTTCCAAGACCTTCCCTGCCGGAATTCGCTATGACGTTCCGCTCGACACGACAAAGGCTGTGACTGCAGGCATCAACGAAATTGTCGTAACGCTCGGTATTGCGCTGCTGCTCGTTATCCTTGTGGTCTTCCTGTTCCTGCAGGGATGGCGCGCTACGCTGATTCCGCTGATGGCTGTGCCTGTTTCGCTAATCGGCACGTTCGTCCTGTTCCCGCTCCTTGGATTTTCGATTAACACGCTCTCACTCTTCGGACTGGTGCTGGCTATCGGACTCGTTGTCGATGACGCCATCATCGTGGTTGAAGCTGTGGAGCATCACATTGACGAAGGACTGTCGCCGAAGGATGCTTCCATCAAGGCGATGGAAGAAGTGGGTGGGCCTGTTGTGGCCATCGCACTGATTCTGGCCGCGGTGTTCATTCCGACAGCAGCCATTCCAGGCATCACTGGACGCATGTATCAGCAGTTCGCTGTGACCATTGCGATCTCGGTGCTGATTTCGGCCTTCAACGCGCTTACGCTCAGCCCGGCTCTTTCCGCGCTGCTGCTGAAGCCGAAGGATCACACACGGCGTCAAGGGCCGCTGGCACGCTTCTTCGGGCTGTTCAACAAGGTCTTCAACAGAACAACCAGAGGTTATGTTTCTACATCGGAAGTGTTAATTCATAAGTCCGGCGCAACGATGCTGGCGCTTGTCGTCATCGCTGTGATTGCGGTCTTTATGGGTTCACGCCTGCCTACCGGCTTTATTCCGGAAGAGGATCAGGGCTATCTGTTTGCAGCGATGCAGTTGCCGGATGCAGCCAGCTTGCAGCGCACCGACGCAGCAGCGCTCAAGATTACACAGGTGCTGTTGAAGACTCCCGGCATTGGCGGCGTTATCCAGGTTGACGGTTTCAACCTGCTGACGCAGACACAAAGCACGAACACGGCCTTCTTCTTCATCTCGCTCAAGCCATGGGAAGAGCGCAAGACCAAGGAAGAGCAACTGAAAGCGATTCAGATGAGCGTGATTCAGCAGCTTGGTGCTGATAAGGACGCAATTGCCTTCAGCTTCCCGCCTCCGTCGATTCCCGGCGTTGGTACTTCGGGTGGTGTCACGATGATTCTCGAAGACCGCTCCGGTGGTGACGACCCGACGTTCCTTACCAAGAACCTCGGCGCGTTCCTTGGCGCTGTTGCGAAACACAAGGAAATTGCGGCCGCAATTCCCTCTTATCTACCGGCTGTGCCGCAGATTTATGCAGACGTGGATAAGGAAAAGGCGATGCAACAGCAGGTAGACCTGTCCAATGTCTACCAGACGATGCAGACCTTTATGGGCGGCTACCTTGTGAACTACTTCAACCGCTTTGGCCGCCAGTGGCAGACCTATGTAGAAGCCGAAGGCAGCTCGCGCACAAAAATTGAAAACATCAATCAGTTCTATGTGCGCAGCGCGAACGGCAGTCAGGTTCCGCTTGCTTCTCTGGTGCATGTGAAGCAGATTACCGGGCCTGAGTTCATCATGCGCTTCAACGAATTCAACGCGGCGCAGTTGAACATTACCGGAGCTCCGGGATACAGCTCAGGCCAGGTGCGAGCCGCGCTTGAAGCTGCCTTCAAGGAGTCGATGCCGGCAGGTATGAGCTACGACTACCAGGGTATGAGTTACCAGGAACAGGTTGCGGCCAAGGGCGTTCCAACGTGGGCGGTCTTCGGACTCTCGCTGCTCTTCGTCTTCCTGATTCTTGCGGCTCTGTATGAAAGCTGGACGTTGCCTTTCAGCGTACTGCTCAGCACGCCGGTTGCAATTCTTGGCGCGTATCTTGCGCTCAGCATGCGGTCGCTTGAGAACGATATCTTTGCCACCATCGGCCTCATCATGCTGATTGGTCTTTCGGCAAAGAACGCGATTCTGATTGTCGAGTTCGCGGTGGTGAACTACCGCGGCGGACACAGTATTGCAGAAGCGGCGTTGCATGCGGCTCGGTTGCGCTTCCGGCCAATCGTCATGACCGCGCTTGCGTTTATCTTTGGTTGCTTGCCCTTGTGGACAGCGACTGGAGCAGGATCGGCTTCGCGGCGGATTCTTGGCACCGTGGTTATCGGCGGCATGACGCTTGCTACCGTCATCGGAATCCTGATGGTTCCAGTTACGTTCTCGGTTGTCGAATTCCTCTCACACCGCTGGAAACACGGCGGAAAAGGAACCACCATGGACTCGAAGCATGCCCCTGAGCCACAGCATCCCGGCGAAGATCCAAAACTGGAAACGGAAGGAGGGCAGGCATAACCATGCAAGCCATAGTGAAAACATTCGCACTTTCTGCGAGCCTTGCCGCCGTCTTTCTTGCCGGCTGCAACGTCGGGCCGAAGTACGCCCGTCCGCAGATTACCGCGCCGCCAGCTTATCGCGGCGCGGACGAGGCCTCGGTGTCAAGCGACGCACAGAACTCTCTCGGCGACCAGCAGTGGTCCGCGGTTTTTCGCAAGCCTGAGCTGCAGGAGCTGATTCGTACGGCTCTTGCGAACAACCTTGACCTGAAGATTGCAGCGCAGCGCGTGCTGGAGGCTTCGGCGCAGGTACGTGTTACGCGCTCACAGCAGTTTCCGCAGGTTAGCATTGGCGGAAATGGCCTCGGCGCGGGCTTTGCGTCCGGCGAGTTCGGCGATAACGTCAGCAGCCCGCTTGTCAGCGGCGGCTTTAGCCTTTCCGCTTCGTGGACTCCTGATTTCTGGGGTCTTTATCGCAAGCAGACCGAGGCCGCTCGTGATCAGCTCCTGTCTCAAACATGGGCGCAGCGCGCGGTGCGCATGAGCCTTGTTTCACAGGTTGCCAGCACATACTTCCAGTTGCGCGCTCTCGACAAGCAACTGGAGATTGCGCAGCAAGCGGCCAAGGTTCGGCAGGATTCTGTTGAGCTAACGCGCAAGCTGGAGCAGGGCGGCGACGCTCCGCTCTCAGATGTGCGCCAAGCGGAACAGTTGCTCTACACAGCTACGTCGGAGATTCCGCAGTTGCAGCAGCAGATTCAGCAGAACGAGAATGCAATGCGGCTGCTGCTTGGGCAGGACCCCGGTCCTGTTGCGCACACCGACCCCACTGCGCTTGCGCCTGTGCCAGAGAATCTGCCCACGGGCCTGCCTTCTCAACTGCTCGAACGCCGTCCGGATATTCAAGAGGCGGAAGCTCAGTTGATGGCTGCGAATGCGCAGATTGGCGTGGCGCGCGCGCAGTTCTTCCCGCAGCTCTCTATCAGCGGTTCTGCAGGCATCAGCGGCGACTCGCTCTCGCAGTTGTTCAGCACGAATAGCTGGCTCGGCTACGGCATTGGACAGCTCACGCAACCTCTCTTTGAAGGCGGTAAGCTGCGTGGTCAGTTGCAGCTTTCCAAAGAGCAGAAGGAAGAGATGGTTTTGAATTACCGCAAGACCATCCTCGGCGCTTTCCGCGATGTTTCCGACTCGCTGATTGCGGTTAACAAGCAACGCTCCTCTCGCGCAGAGCAGGAGAAGCTGGTTACGGCTGCGGAGGACGCGACACGGCTTGCTCGTGTTCGCTATCAGGGCGGCGCGACGAGCTACCTGGAAGTGCTTACGACTGACTCGAACCTGCTGAGCGCGCAACTCAACCTGACTACCGCGCAGCAGAATGAGGCGCTGTCACTTGTGCAGCTTTACAACTCGCTCGGCGGCGGCTGGCAGTAAGCGGCTAAGCCTTACAACAAAGGACGGCGTCTTCTCAAGCGCCGTCCTTTTTATTTTTGGTCTATAAAACATTGGTCCGAATCTACGCAACAGGCTCTTCCCTGCCGGCAGCTTTGCTATCTCGATAAGCTTCACTTGATTGCGTCCAGCTGACTTTGCGGAATAGAGTTGTCAAGCCATCTCAAAACTCTCCTGTTCAATTCAGAACTTGGATAAAATATGCTCAAACTTAACTCACATCAACCATAAGTTATTCGTAAAAGTTCATTTATTCACATTTACGTTGTTACGGCAATGCAGCTTATAGACACAAGAATGTGAGCATGGCTATTCGCAGCCAGCTATTAGCAGCCGTCTGGAATCACAGACTAAAAATTATGGGGCTTGGGGGCTTTGATTCTCTAGGGAGCATTGCGATGTAAGTTCTTGATATTAAACAAACTATGGCTCCGCAGGTAGGACTCGAACCTACAACCCTTCGGTTAACAGCCGAATGCTCTGCCATTGAGCTACTGCGGAATAACTGGCGTTGAATTGTCCTTATTCAAGGTAACAGACAAGGGCCTGTGAGTCAAAGTCTGCAAGCTCCTTTTTCTTCTGCTACCTGCGCGGCTTCTCTGGACAGGAAACTTCGGCCGGTTGCGTCACAGTAAAAGCTCCTTTTGCAGGTCAGAAACCGCACTTCTCCGGCTGGTAGCATAGAGAAAGGAGCCTGCATTTACCCAATGAAATTACAGATCCCCGAAGGCGAGTTTCGCGCCTACCTTTTTGATTGCGACGGCACTGTCGTTGATTCCATGCCCCTGCACTACATTGCCTGGAAAAAGTCACTGGCGGAGTGGAACTGCGTTTATGAGGAAAAGCTCTTTTATGACTGGGGAGGTCGCCCCATCCGAGAGATTATTTCCCTGTTGAACGAGATGCAGGGACTGAACATGCCGGTTGAAGAGGTCGCCATTCGTAAAGAGGAGTTCTACTTTGAGCTGCTGCCGCAGCTTAAGGCGATTCCGGAAGTGGTAGCGCATGTGGACGCCATGCACGGCAAGCTTCCCTTCGCCATTGCCTCGGGAAGCCGTCGCGACTCTGTGGAAAACTCCCTCAAGATTACGGGACTGATTCACAAGTTCGACACACTGGTTTGCGCCGAAGATTATAAGAAAGGCAAGCCTGCGCCAGACTGTTTTCTGTTGGCAGCCGAACGGCTTGGCATAGCTCCGAAAGATTGCCTTGTTTTTGAAGACACCGATCTCGGCATTGAAGCGGCAACCGCGGCAGGAATGGCTTCTGTTAAAGTTCCGCAGCCGCTGGAACGCGTTGGCTAAGCTGCGTCAACCGCCTATCTGCAAATTCAATGTATTCAAGGCTAAGGCGTGTGAGTAAACTGTACTCATCGTGCTCACACGCAATCCAATTGATCGCCGAACCTTTCTGAAGGCTGCAGCCGCTACGGCTGCAGCGCAAGCTGTGCTTCCAGCAGAGGCACAAGCCGCACCGCTCAAGCCATTCGCGCTTGGTCTTCTTATCTCGCCTGCTCCTGCGCCTGAGGAAAAGCTTCGACTCCTCACTGAGCTTGGCTTTAACAATTGCTACCTTTCGCTGGACTCCTATATCAACGACGGCAAGAACGGCTTTACGCCGGAAGTTGTGCGTCTTTATCGCGGGCTACTTGCGAAGTACGGCGTTACCGTAACCACGGTAGAGGTCGTCGGACCGCCGCCGCTCGAGTGGAATTTCCTTCGCGGGCCAGCCACGATTGGCATTGTGCCGCCCGCTACGCGCGCTGCGCGCATTGCCGCGCTCCAATACGCCTCAGACTTTGCGCATGAGCTTGGCATTCAGCAGGTGCAGACGCACTGCGGATTTCTTCCTGAAAATCCCGACGATCCTCTATACCCACAAACTGTAGAGGCAATTCGCACCATTGCCGAACACTGCCGCGCCAATGGGCAGTATTTTCTAATGGAAACAGGCCAGGAGACGCCTACCACCATGTCCCGCGTCCTGCATGATGTGGGCATGCCCAATCTTGCGGTTGGGCTCGATACGGCGAACCTCATTCTTTATGGCAAGGCGAATCCGGTGGACACTGTTGATATTCTTGGGCCACACATACGCGGGGTTCATGCGAAGGACGGGCACTGGCCAACCGACCCCTCCGAGCTTGGCGAGGAAGTAGCGATTGGCAAGGGGCTCGTTAACTTCCACGAGGTCTTCCGCAAGCTGCGCGCAGCCGGTTATCAAGGCGCGGTGACGATTGAGCGGGAAACATCTGGCCCGCAGCAGATTGAAGACGTAAAGCAGGAGAAGCTTTATCTTGAACGCGTGCTTCGTGAAGTTATTCCGAGCTGATTATTCCGCTCCTTCACCGTGCTTCCATCAAAGGAAATCTCATGAACCGTCGTGAATTTGTAACTGCCGCAGCAAGTCTTATTGTTGTGAAACCCTCCACCGTTTTTGGATATGAAGCGAACTCCACCGTTAACCTTGGGCTGATCGGCTGCGGCAATCGCGGCACGGAAGTTGCTTCGTCCTTTGCACGCAACACCGCTGCGCGAGTTGTGGCGCTGGCGGATATTTTTCCCGATAAGCTGGCCGCCGGGCGGGACCACTTCAACCAGCTCAATGCAAAGCTGGGGCATGCACCTATTGCAGAGTCACAGCTTTTCCACGGAGCGGAGTCTCATGCTGCGATCTCGCACTCCCCCGCTGTTGATTTGATCCAGATTTCTTCGCCGCCGTTCTTCCATGTACATCATCTGGAAGGCGCAGTGGCCGCAGGCAAACATGTTTATTGCGAAAAACCCGTTGGCATTGACGTGAAGCAAGCTCAGCATGCGCTTGAGATTGCGAAACGCGTGAAGCCAGGCCAGTCTGTTGCTGTCGGTTTCCAGTGCCGCAATGCTCCGCCGATTGCAGAAGTAGCACACCGCATTCAGTCCGGCGCACTTGGCCACGTCGCGACTGTCTCCGGGCATTACTATGCGCCTGCATCTACTGAGAAAAAGCGAGAAGGAGCAGGCAAGGACGAATACCGCTTGCGCAACTGGCTTTGGGACCGTGCGCTCTCCGGGGACATTCTTGTGGAGCAGAACATTCACATTATTGACCTTGCCAACTGGATGCTGGGATCGCATCCAGTGAAGGCTACGGCCACGGCAAGCCGTACGGTGATAAACCATTTTGGGGACTGCTCGGATAACTACCAGGTCACCTATGTTTATGAGGCACCTGCTGGCGGCAATCCAATTCACTTCTCCTTTGCGTCTACGCAGTTTGGTTCCTATGGCTTTTTTGATGCGGGTCTGGAGTTCTTCGGATCAGAGGCTTCTGCGACCGCGCCCTACTCGGGGCCGGTGCACATTGTCGGCGCGAATGCCTGGGAGTGGAAAGACACCGCGGCACCAACTGCGCAGCCCGCCCAGTTTGCCGCCAATGGGGCCTTCCATGACAATCTCGAGTTTGCCGACCGTGACAAAGAGCGCGCAGTAATTGACAGCATTGTCTCCGGTCACGCTCTCAATGAGATTACCGCAGGTGTAGATACGGCTCTGAGCTGCATGCTGGGACGCATGGCCGCTTATACAGGCCGCGCGATTACCTGGGATGAGTTGCTTGCTCATGGCGAAACCTACGAGCTTGGCTTCGACCTGAAGCAGTTCGCTTAACTTTTAAGCAAACTGCAGAATTTGCTTTCTTCAACATCGCTGCTGCATCATACTTGCTGCATGAATCCGCATGGTCTTGCTTCTTCCGTAATCTCCCGTACGCGTAGGGACTTTCTGCGAAGCAGTATGGGGCTTCTATCCGCGCCGTGGTGCAGCAGCGTTATTCGCGCGCAATCTATCTCGCGCCATTTTCCGTCTGAGAAAACCATCCTTGTCACTTTCGGTGGAGGCGCACGCGACGATGAGACCTTTGCTGAAGATGGCCACCAGAATATTCCGCATCTGCTGAAAGAACTGCTACCGCAAGGCACTTTTTTCACGCAGGTCATCAATGCCGGCATCCTGGGACACTATGTTGCAACGGCAAGCATTGTGACAGGCGTCTACGAACGGTTCGATAATTTCATTGCGCAGCCTCCACCAAATGCAACGTTATTTGAGTGCTTCCGTAAAGGGTTGCGGCGCCCTTCAACTGACGCATGGGTGATTGCGCCCAGCAACGGATTTCAGCGCATTGGGAGCAGCAGTAACTCCGCCTTTGGACCAGGCTTTGGTGCGGGAGTGATTCTGCCCAAGCGTCTGCTTGGTGCTGCACTGCACAATGGCACACCGGGATTGGAAAACAATCTTACGCATCTTCTGCAAGACAATTACGAGATGCCGGTCTATCAGGCTGACGAGACAGCCTACGACCACGAACTGCATCTCAACATGCTGGAATCTGCGCTCAAGGTTTCCGTGAGCGATTTCGTGCAGCATGCGAGAACGCTGGACAGTGCAGATGAATTATCTATCTACATTACGTGGCAGTTGATGAAGCAGCATGCGCCTTCCCTCATGATGCTTACGCTGCATGATATGGATATTGCGCACTCCGGTGCTTTCTCGCTCTATGTGGATGCGATTCAACGGGCGGACCGGCTGTGCGCCGAGTTGTGGACGATGATTCAGTCGGATCCGGAGTACAAGGACCGAACGACGCTCTACATCATGCCCGATTTTGGACGCGATTCCGACGACGACCCTTCCGGCAATGGCTTTCAGCACCATCGCACAGGTGGAGCTTCGGCACGCACCACCTGGCTGCTGGCTCTTGGGCCTCATATTCGTCAAAACACAATCGTGGAACACCCAATTGAATCAATCGATCTGGTTCCTACAATAGGACGGCATCTCGGCTTTACCACCACCTCAACAGGCCGCATCATTGAGGAGTTGGCATGAAGCCGGACCAGTTACGCGCGCAGGACTTTCATCCATATCCGTCTCAGGGGCGTGAGTTTGCTGTGGAGTATCTGTCGCTCTTGCGGCGGTTGCCGCTCTCGGTATGCCCATCCTTTCTGGCACAGATTCAGCAATTCGATACAAGCTTTCCGGCAGAGCGAGCGGCTCTGCGGCACCAATGCGATTTTCTTCTGCACATGGAATCGGAGCAATTCGCAAAACTTGTGTTGCCTTTTGAGCACATTGAGTTGTCCTCCGAGTTGAAGTCCAGCGACTGGGTTCAGTCGCCTGCCAGCTTCATCACCAATCTTTCAGCGCATCTCTGGTCAAGTGGGCAGATTGATTCGTTTCGCAAGGCATCCACTGCATTCTTCGCGGCCATTCCAGCTCGCGACGTAGCTCCACATCGAATGACCGTAGTGGTACTAGGCCGTGAGGCCAGCACGCCAACCACACCAATCTTTCAGAAGCTAAGGCGGCACGGCGTAATGCTGACAGCGCTGGACACAAAAGATATGCCTTCGCAAATCTTTCGCGTCTTTCGCGAACATGCAACTCTCTCTTCCGAAACATACGCGCACTGGTACGTGGATGGTGGAGAGCCATGGGCAGAAGATTATGCGTCTGTGCCTGGCGCAATTTGCGTAACGTATCCAGCATTGGCTCCGTTACGCAAGCATGTGCTTGCAAGTATGGAGAACGTGACAACCAGCGGTGGCGGAGGCGCGGAGTTTATGCGCACGCGACTTGCTGAAATCAACGCAAAGCAGTTGAACGCTATTGCGGTTACACCTGATCCTATTTTGCAAAGGTTCTATACCGAGTTATTCACGGAGAGCTCTGGACCACAATTATTCAGCACCAGCTTTGTACAGTGGGCAGGACGTGAGCTTGCGCGCCGTGCGCAACCACAAACGCTTCTGCTGCGTTATGCGCCTCGGCAGCGCTACCGCGCGTTTGAGGAACTACTGCGCAATACCGACCCACAGAGCACGGACCCAGAAGGTTCCCTACGAGATGCGGACATGGGCGCATGGTATAGCTGGATTGAAATGAACCGAATTACAGCTCCGAACAAGGGCACGTTCTTTGCCTGGCTTGAGGACACGAAGCAAGCTGTACTGATTGGCACCAATGCTCCTTCCGGCACAACTTGCAGCACTCTGCTTACTCTTGAACAGGCTCTCCGCACATTCGCATAAGCAGCCCGCAAATCTTCCAAACGCCTGTAAGCCGGCGACATAATCTCGCGTGATATCGTGCCAAATAGGAACAAATCCCATAACGCTGCGCCCCGTACGCAGCCTTACCCGCAAGGAGAGCAATGAAGAGCATCAGGTCATCCCACATGAAACGATTTCTACACAGCATGTTGAACATCTCCCTTGTGGCAGGCGTAGCATCTGGAGGAGCTTCGTATGGGGTTGCACAAAATGCAGTTGATCTGAAGCCCACGCCGCAGCAGACCGAGTGGCAGGATATGGAGTTTGGCGTAATCCTGCACTTCAGCACGAATACATTTCTCAATCGCGAGTGGGGCGATGGAACCGCCAGCCCGCAGGTCTTTAATCCAACCAACTTCGATCCCGATCAGTGGATGAAGGCAATTCGAGCCTCGGGCGCAAAGTACGTTGTGCTTGTTGCCAAGCACCATGATGGCTTTTGCCTGTGGCCAACGGAGCAAACGGATTACAGCATCAAGCAAAGCCCGTGGAAGAATGGCAAGGGCGATATCGTCGGTGAGGTTGCGAAAGCTGCACGCGCAAACGGCCTTAAATTTGGTGTTTATCTCTCGCCGTGGGATCGGCACGAACCGAAGTACAAGGACCCCGCTGCTTATGATGCTTACTACAATGCTGAGCTAACAGAGTTAGCATCGCACTATGGCGACCTGGTAGAGTTCTGGCTTGACGGCGCAGGCAGCACTGGCCGGACATATGATTTTGGACGGATTATTGAAACGCTGCGAACCTATCAGCCGAATACGATTGTCTTTGCAGACACGGGACTCTTTGAATACGGCGATGCGCGCTGGGCCGGCGATGAGAGCGGCAAGATTGAATATCAGAACTGGAATGTAATTGATCGCCACGGCTATCTTCGCTGGCGTCCAGTTGAGGTTGATACTCCGCTGCGTAAGCTGCACTGGTTCTGGCATCCAAATGACGAGGCATCCCTGAAGAGCGTAGACGAACTCATCGACAGCTATGAAAATGCTGTTGGCCACGGCGGACAGTGGATGCTGGGTGTAGCTCCGGATAATCGTGGCCTGCTGCCGGATGTAGATGTAGCGCGCCTGCACGAACTTGGCGAAGCAATTCACGAGCACTACTCTCACAGCCTGCTGGAAACACATCTGTCAGCGGATGACAACACGACAAAAGCACTCGACAACGATACTGACACCTTTTGGAGTGCTCCATCTGGCTCAAAGACAGCAACACTGGAAGTTCGCCTCCCCAAGCCAATTACCTTTGACCACACGCTAACAATGGAATGGCTGGTAGATGGCCAGCATGTGCAGAAGTACAGCATTGATGCGTGGGTGGACGGACAATGGAAGAGCATCGTGACAAGCTACGCAATCGGTCACAAGAAGATTGACCACTTTGCGCCTGTCACTGCACAGCGGCTAAGGTTGAATATTCTTGCCGCCTCTGGCGATGTTCGCATTCGGGAATTCCAAGCCTTTTCTCTCGACAGCACAAACAAGTAGTTATCGCTTGTCGAATTCAGATACCAAGAAACATAGCTGCAGGAGTCTTTTGCTCATATCGAACTTCCCGCGGAAGTTCGATATGAGGAAGATGCGAATAAGATTGCCGCTCCAGAAGAAACATCGCTCCAAAAACCATAACGACCACCGCAATTCCTATCCAGATTCCGCGCTGCAGAAAAAACGAGAACAAGAAACCGCCCAGGATAACTACTCCAATGGCATCTATTACCTCAAAGCCTTGAAACACTGGCAAAAGCGCAAGGATATCTGAGTGGCTGGAGCCTGCAAAACAGATAGAAACCGCCCACGCTGTTACTCCGATTAACATACAACTCATGGAAAGCCTGCCTATTCTGGAGGCAGGTGTGCATCGAAGAGCGCTAATTAACAAGAGCGCAATAGGCACACAGAATTGAACAATCTCACCACTCTGTATTCCGCGAATAGAAGTATCCATTTGACGAAGTACAGTGGCTGCATTTGCATGGAAAAGTGAAACGCTCTCGAGCACCTGGGAAAGCAATGCGCACCCGGCAATAGGGACTATGCACATCGTGGCTGCCGCAATATATTTACGACCGCCCGTTAGCGTATACACCACAATCAGGATTGCAAAGTGCAGGCCTTCCAAAGGGTACGCAATGGCAGCGAGAAGAAGATAAACTACACATCGTTTCCATGACCGATCGAGACTGGCCACAATAGCGAATAGACCAAACGGAGTCGCGATGGATCGCGGTGTCAGATACGGTTCCATCAGATGCAATGGCGTACCCACCACAGGCAGCGCAAAGCATGCTGCCGCGAGCAGCATCGCTCCAGCGCGAGCCCATTTTGAATCAAACAATCGCTCCGAAAGAAGATTGCATGCCAGAAGGAAGGCGGCAATCGACGCAAGATAGAAGGTCAGCAATACAAAGCCAAGCGGTAGGCCAGCATGAGCCATCAGGTCGGCAAGCACGCGGGAAAGAACGAAAGGCTCGGCTTCGTTAGGATGCGGATGATATCCGTTAACAACAAAGACAAGCAAACAGAGAGCCATGAACCACATCGCTCTCTTCCATGACCATCTGCTGGCAGATTGATTCTCCTGCATGGAACTCTGCCCTGCATTTCTCCATGCGGCACGCAGCACATAATCGGTAGGCACCCTACGCCACCTTTCTCAATTTCCCTTCCCGGAGCAGTTCATAAATCTCGCCACGGTAAGAGACATGATTGTGAAAATAGCTGGCTGCCCAGAAAATGAATCCCATGAAATCTCGAAGTGGGTAGAGCCACGCTTTGCGTGCGGAGACTTGATCGCCTACCACCATCACTGCAACTAACCAGCAAAGAAGCATCTTGCTTACTACGCAGACCAGCAAGAGGGCCACCCCCCATTCAACGCGATGAATGCCCGCGGATGCAGCCAGACCGAGCAGTCCAAATGGCATGCCAAACGTTAGCACCGTTCCAGCGTGACCATATGGTCGAGAAAACCGGGTGCTTGTCGCCCAACCCAGTTGATGTTTCATGCTGCTTGCGAAGGAGAGATTCCAGATGTGATGCTCAATCACATAAGACGACAATAGAACTCGATAGCCATTCTTAGCAGTCCAGTTCCCCAGAACGAAGTCGTCTGCATAGTATTGAGCCACGGCCATAAATCCGCCGATTTTTTCGATCACGCTCTTGCGCAAAATCATTGTGGGACCAAGAGCAAACTGCATCCCTTCCAGCATTTCTGCAACAAGGACGCCTGAAGTCATCTCGATAGACATTCCCATCGCTTCAAGCTCTGCCCAGAATCCGCGGGGGCTGACGCCCCTGTAGATACATGTCGCCAACCCTACACTCGTGTCGCGGAATGGCTGAGCGATCGCAGACAGATAGTCGTGCCCCACTCTCACATCACTGTCAGCGGTGACAAGAATTTCGTGACGCGCCAGGTTGCGCATCTTCTCCAACGAATAGGTGCGCGCATTCGGCCACTCAGGCTCACCGCAAGTAACGATAGTTGTGCGAATGCTTGAATATTGTGCGGACAACTTTCGCGCAATGGCTAGACCTTCATCGCTGCTGTGCCGTGCACAGAAGAGGATTTCAAACTCTGGATAATCTTGCTCAAAGAAACTGATGAGGTTTTCTTCGAGACCAGGCTCCGCGCCATGCAGAGGCTTCAAAACACTCACTGGAGGCGAAAAATCTTCCGTATCTCCAGAAGCCCGAGAATGGAACCGCAGTGCAGCGAATGCCGCCATCAAGCAATAGATTGTTGAAGTAGTTACGCCAACCACCGCAATCACGACGAAAAGCATCAGGCAACCGTGCACTGCGAAACCTATCATCACCTTTACCTCACCTGTGCAATCTGCTTCTGCTTTTGTGAGGGGCGGAAGTGGTAAACGAAGCTGATTGCCGGAGTATTCGTCACCGTAAAGAGCCTCTGCTTGGAGAAATCCGGGGTATCGATGGCAAAGTCAGGCATCTTGTAGAAGAGGCCGCGATACTCTGCACGAAGAGAAAAATGGCGGCTGAGATCATATTCGCCGCCAACTCCAAAAAGCATGGCCGGACGTGTCTCCTGATGAGCAAACGATGCATCCGTTGGATCAAAGAAGAGGCCGCCTCCGCCGAACTGCCCAAAGCTGCGAAACAGCTTGGAGCGCGGCCCGTTAAAGGCATACGCCACCGTCAGTTCGTACATGTGCGAATCCAGCGAGCCTGTAGTGGTATCACCAAGAGTCTGGGTGGAACCTGTGCCTACCTTCGGCAGAAGAGCCTGCGCCTGGGAGTCGGTTTGCGTGAACTGCGTATAGCTGAAATTTACGTTGTAACCAAGATAGGGCCTGAAAGCCTGATGAAAGGTGAAGAGCGCGCCCGCTGAGGGTGATGCGGTCTGTCCTCGTTGCGTTACCCACTGGTATGGTCCATTGGGCCGCGCATCCGATGTAAGCCTGTTAAAGGTCATTTGCCCCATCAGGCCGAGAGATACATCCATGCCAGGCGTAAAATTCTGATCTTTCGCCTGTTTCGGAGTTTGCGAAAAAGAAGTCTTGCTCAACAACAGCAGAGAGAGCGTGAAAATTGATGCGCGTGAAGCAATGCAAAACAGCCGGTACTTAAACAATATGCAAGTCTCTCCTTGAAGACTTCTGCTTTAAAGAGAACAGCACGGCCAGAATCTACCCCCCGGCAGACAGATTTTTTTGCGCATCCTCCTGCACGGCCGCTGGAAGTCTCCATCTCATAAAATGAAACAAGGGGAAATATTTTTCCAGCTTGAAGGTAGATTCTTGCCGGAAGACACTCTTCAGCAATAGATGAAGTCCATACTCAAACCTGGCCGCCCTTCACCTTCGCCCGAATCTATCGAGCGGATACTAAGCCGCTACTATCAGCAGCTAGTGGAGTGGAGTCTGATTCTTGCACGGGGCGACCACGCCGCCGCTGAGGAATCCGTGCAGGATTTATGCCTTCATCTAACTATCGCGCGACCAGACCTCAGTGACATTCGCAATCTCGACAACTACCTGTTCACCTGTCTTCGCAACATGTATGTGTCCAACCTGTCGCGAGTCTCGCGCGAGCGGCTGCGAGTAATTCAGGTAGAGGATTATGACGCCATCAGCATGGTTACAGCCAATGGCGGCCTGGACACAGTAGATATACAAAACGAACTGCTGCGCATCTGCGACTACGTGCTGGCACGGAAGTATGTATCGAAAAGCGCAAGCCACTTCATTCTGCATTTCTTCCTCGGCTACCACAGAAGCGATGTTGCTCAGCTGGCGCGCCTGCCCATTGCAGCCATCTACAACAAGCTGAAAGAAATTCGCGTCGAGTTACGAGACTATCTTTCTTCCGGCGGGAAAATCCGCCTCGTTCGCCGCAATACAATTCCTGAAAGAAAGCTTCTTCGGGCCGCCCTCGCCAGCAATGTCTTCCTGAAAGAACTGCGCACATCCATACTCGATGCAGACACGGCAGACTGCATGACAGAAGCCGAGCTTGTAAATTCCTACAAGAAACTCACCACTTCTCCCATGGAATGCCAGGACCTAGCCCACCTTGCAGGATGCGAACGTTGCCTCAAAATTCTGGAGCGCATTCTACAGTTGGATGACCACGATGGGCCACTCGACGGCATCGACGATCTTCCTCTCCCCAAGCGGGAAGAAAAGAAAAGCTTCGAGGCAACAATGCGAATGGTGCGCAAGCGCCGCGAGCAAATCATGGAACGGCACCCAGGCCTTCTGGCCATCGCCGTCGATGGAAATGTTGTTGCATTTCATGCCGTTGAAAGCGCGCACAACTCGTTGTCGTCGCGTGTAGACACAACTGTCGCAATCCACTTTATTGAGGTCTTCAACGAGTTCGGCGACCGCCTGGCCCACATCCCGTTGGATCCGGAAGCCACATTGTCTCCAACGGCACCACGTTCACAGCAAGTCCTGTTCAGTGATGAGCGCCGGCTACAGCTCAATGTAAACTTTGACGGGCTCGGCATTCATGCCGAGGTCGATTATGTTGACCCAGCTCTTGCGGGTGTTGCAAAGGCAGAAGAGAAACTTCGCGAAAGCCAGCCATCCCAATCGTTCTGGCAGCTCTTACAATGGCCTCTTCGTTTCCGTCTTGCTCTGTGGGGAGTAGCAGCCTTCGCATCGCTCTTGATTGCGATTGCGGCGGGAGTTGCCGGTTACAAATATCAACATCCCGGCTGGCAGGCTGTGCTCACACGCGCGCAAGCGAATACGCAGGCTCCACTACCAGATGAAACTCTGCATCAAGTTCTGCGTGTCGAAGAGACGATAGGCTCCGAAGAAAGCTCTTTGCTTGGCTCCATTGACGTGTGGCGCAGCAACAAGCAAGTGGTTCGTCGTCTCTACGATGCGCAGCAAAAGCTGTTAGCCACATCCATTGACACAGAGGATGGCATACACTCCGTTCATCTGGAGAACAAAACAGCGGCAACGCAGAACGAACGTCAACTCGCTGAGAGCGACGTGTGGCGTAGCGATGTAACGAGCGCTGCTTTCGCTAACAATTCTGGAACAACCACGGAAGCATCTCGCAATTCAAATGGCTTGGAAGTAACCCGGCACGAAGATAGTCAAAACGGAATTCTCACAAGAACGCTTCTTCTGGATAGCAACTACCAGGTGCAAGGCGAGAGAGTTTGTTATTGTAGCGGACCCACTGTCCACGAGATTCGCCTGGTGCAAACGCTGCTGCGCAGAGTCCCCAACCGCGATGTCCCCTCAGGCATCTTCGCACAGCAGTACGGATTCACTACACCGGGCAAGCAAAGCGAACGCAATCTCCACACCACGCCGAACATTATCCCTGCAGATGGCGCCATGCTGGCAAACCTGGAAGTTGCCGTGCTATATGAGTTGTTCCAGCAAAACGTTGATACGGGGCAGCCAATAGAGGTAAGCCCAACCGCGGATGGGCATATACGCATGACAGGAACGCTCGCCAATGCAAAGCTCATCTCTGCGATACGGCAAAAAATATCCACGCTTCCCAGTGCAAGCCAAGTGGACTTCCACATTTACTCCACGAGCGAAGCTGCCTTTTCCGTCTCACGCGGAAAAGCAATCCGCCAGCAGCTTGTCGGAAGTGACAATGACGCGCCAGCTACAGAACTGGTGCGCCGTGCACTTATAGCGAGAGGCATGAATAACTCCGCACTGCAAAACGCAGAGCAGGAGTTTGCGGCCTCGGCGCTTCTGCATGCACAGGCAGCACTGCAGCATGCCTATGCGCTGGACCGCCTCGGAACCATCCTTCAACTCTGCGGTAAAGCCTCCCTCGGAAGCGACGCACAGCTCAAGTGGGCGCAGATGACAGAGCGTCATTCCACCATCGCATTGTCGGAACTGCAAGCGCTGCATCAGCAATTGGATTCCATAGCAACAGGCATAGCAACAACACCTCCTGTAAATCCACGCTCCATTACAGATGCTTCCGCTTTTGTTGTCGCCGCGTCTGAACTGCGCAAGAAAGCACAAGCCGTCAACCAGCAAGTGGTGGAACTGTTTGCAGGCAGTGCTGCCGGTCTGCCGCTGGAGCAAGTGCGCGACTCCATTGCGCACCTGCAAACTACTTTGCCCGTTGTGGAAGCAAACCGCATGCGTTCCTTTGCAGGCCATCTCGCAAACCGCAACGCTTCTGAACAAAACGAGGTGGGAGAGATTCGTCCGCATTGATTGCCCGGTTGCCATGCTTATTGTCATTCAGGAAGCTTGTGCGCATCCTGGCCACGCTGCTTTTTGCAGCCATTCCCGCCTTCGCGCAGGTCAGCACTGCTAACGTCTCCGGAGAAGTGCAGGATACATCCGGCGCGCGCATTGCTTCCGTCACCGTCAAGCTGCTCAACCTACAAACAGGCAATGAAAACACAGCAACAACAGGACCAACCGGAAGCTTCCTTATCCCCGGCGTGCTGCCCGGCCTTTACAGCATGCAGGTTCAGCGCGATGGGTTTGCCGCCGTTCACCTGACTGGCCTTAATCTCAACGTGGGGGAATCGCGCCAATTCCTCATCAAGCTGCGTTTGAGCACCGTGGAAGAAACCGTAGAAGTAGACGCAAGCGGCCAGAACCTGAACACCGAAGATGCGCAAATGACCACGGTTATTGATTCGCATTTACTGCAGGAGATACCGCTCAACGGCAGAAGCTTTCAGGACCTGATTGCAATGACACCGGGCGCAGTATCAATCAGCCCACAACTTCTGCACAGTGGCGGCTTCAGCATCAACGGCCAACCATCAGACACGAATGTCTATTGGGTTGACGGCATCTCTGGTAACTTTGGCGCGGCGCCTCTGAACACAGCATGGAAAACGCCTTCCGCGGGCCAGTATTCCAGCGTCACCTCGCTTGGAACCACACAGGGACTGGTCTCACTCGATGCGCTACAGGAGTTCCGTGTCATCTCCTCTACGGCATCTGCAGAGTACGGAAGCACCTTTGGAGGACAATTCAGTCTTCTCACGCGTCAAGGAACCAACCAGATTCACGCTACCGCGTATGCGTATCTTCGCAACGGCTATTTTGATGCTTTCGATTGGTTTGCGGAACACTACAATTTAGGCGATTATTTCTACTACTACCAGCAGGACATAGGTGGCTCCCTAAGCATGCCGCTAACCTTTAAGTGGCAGCACGCAGAGCAAAGCCAGACCTATTTCTTTGGGTCGTATGAAGTCTTAAAAGTAGAACAGCGAACAGGCCCTACGAGTGCATATCTTCCCGGCTATAACTTTATGCAGCAGGCTCCCACTGCGGTGCAAAATGCTTTCCAGGCATTTTCCTCCTATTCAACTTCAACCGATGATGAGCGGCCACTCATTCAGTATTTAGATGAAGAATCCAGCCCGGCGAGCTTTTTCAAATCCATGGACTTTCGCATCGATCATCGCTTCAGTTCCCGTCTTTCCGGATTTGCGCGCTTTGGTGATACCCCAAGCAGCAGTGAGTCTGGATTTTTTTTGATGGGCGGCGTCAACACGCTATCCAATCAGAGCCTCACCCTGGGACTGGATGGTCAGCTTTCCTCGCATGCCGGCAACGAATTCAGAATTGGTTGGGCTCGCTCCGGCGCAAGCTTCGTATCTCAACTTGAATCGGATGCTAATCCGGACTTCGCTAAAAACTTATCTGACGCCTTGGGCTCACCCGCCTCACATACGGAAACACGAAGCCAACTCTATTTTGGCGTCGCAGGCATCGGAGATATCACATCATGGAGTGACAGTAGTACCAATGCTCTGCGTCAGCTTGAAGTGCGTGATACATTCTCACTGCAACACGGCCCGCATATGATTCAGGTCGGCATCGATCTTCGCAACCTGCACAGTATGGTAACCCCATTGCCATGGTCGATCGAAGCCGATTATCTAAGCGCGAACTCCGTACTGAACAACAGCGCAGATGCCTTGGTTGTGTCACGCAACGAGCCGTCACATCCTGATCTGAATCAGTTCGCCGCTTTCGTTCAGGACCAATGGCGTGTGACACCTAACCTTAACATCAGCGCGGGGCTGCGCTGGGATATCGCGCCGCCTCCTGGCAGCACCGATGGCCGCGATGCCTTTCGTGTCAATGGCGATATCAATTCGCCAGAGACGCTATCTGTGAGTCCTCGCGGAACAGCATTGTGGAGCACGGACTGGCATGCCATCGGTCCGCGCATTGGCATCGCATGGCATCCTGGACAGGCATCCGGACACGAAACAATTCTGCGCGGTGGTCTCGGAGTCGTCTACGATACTCCGAACCGCGCGGCCATGCCCTCCTTCACCGCGCTTGGCTTTTCAAGCACCACAGTGCAACGCAACGCAAGCATTCCAACCACTGCGGCAGCAGCTACGCCATCCTCTCCTGATGTTGCCGGACCAGGAAGCCTCGGCTATCTTTTCCCACGCAATCTCGCATATCCCTACTCCCTGCAATGGAGCATCTCCGCGGAACACGCCATCGGCGAGCATCAGTCCGTTGTCCTCTCTTACGTAGGCGCGGGTGGGCATGACTTGCCGCTGCCGCAACGGCGTACGGTTACAAGCTCCGCAACTCCTCTTCAAGAGGTTGTGACTTTCCCTTCCGGATTCTCCTCACGCTTCGATTCCATGCAGCTGGTTTATCGCGGCCAGTATCGTTCACGGCTCTCGTGGATGAGCTCCTATGTATGGGCGCACACGCTGGATTTCGGCAGCATCAATCCATGGGCTACGCCAACACGGAGCAGCGCGGATACAGACGTTCGCCATAACTTGCAGATTGCCCTTTCGTGGAACCCCACGACAAAAAGCACACATCGGTTTCTGCGTAATGCACTTTCCGGGTGGGGTATCGACGGACGCTATTTTCTACGCAGTGCCTATCCAATTACTGTGCTTGGAAATCTTTTCAACGACCCCATAACCGGCGAGCGGTTTTACTCCGCTGCGGACCTTATTCCCGGAAGGCCACTGTATTTATTTGACAATTCCCTGCCCGGCGGCCGCATGCTTAATGGTGGTCCCAACGTCGCCAATGGCGCGTTTCAACTGCCTTCCGGCAATGCTGAAGGAAATGCTCCACGCAACCTGTCACGTGGTTTTAATGCGCAGCAGTTCAGCTTTTCTCTTCGCAGGGATGTTCATCTCTACAAGCGTCTCTATCTGCAACTGCGTGGAGATGCATTCAACATTTCCAATGATCCTGACTTTGGCTATATTGTGCCCAATCTTACCGACCAGCTCTTCGGGCAATCCATTCTTTCACTGAATCAGAGTTACGGCCAGAATGGTCCCTTGTATCAGTCCGGCGGTCCGCGCTCCCTGCAATGGATGTTCCGGCTGCGCTGGTAGGCATGCGCGCGTGACTGCTTACTTCCGGCTTATCCCTGCACCCGCTTCGCAAAGGTGCGAATCGATATTGCGCAATGCAGCAGGCATAGTCAGGCCCGCCCTGGTAACAAGCGCAACAAATCGCGGGTCGTTATGGAGAGAGTCGTACAACGGGTCAACCGCAACGTGGAGCATGTAAGGGTCCTGCGAAGAAGTAAGCTTCTCCAGCTCGGCCAGCGCCTGCTCGCGCTTGCCTGCACACGCAGACCATTCGGCGGGAGAAAAATCATTCACCTGCCCCACGCCTTTTCTGCTTGTAATCGCATCCAGCCGCAACTGCGCATAGGCGCGAACTCCGCCGGTTCGCAGCACATCCATGCCCTTGTCTTCCAACTCAATGCGCGCGCGGTCATTCTGCAGCAACGCCATGTGTTTCCACTCCTTGACCGCATCTTCGTAGCGTCCTGCTTCGAAGTACACCCACGCCAGTGTGTTGTGCGCAATGGGAAGATCGGGCAGCAGCTCAACATACTTCTGCGCCGCTTGAATGGCAACATCGTTTTGTCTTGCATAAACGCCAACAAGCCCTTGCATCGCATACACCGAAGGTAGGAACGGGGCACTGGTCTGCGCAAGATTTATCTGCTGCATCGCTTCATCGAAACGTCCCTCTTCCGCCAGTAAGACAGCAAGCCAGTTCCGGTACTCCGCCTGCGTTGGATCAATCTGGATGGCGTTGCGCAACTCCGCCTCCCCACGCGAAAAGTTCCGGTCCTGCTTATAAGCAACACAGCCCAGCACAGCATGCGCCTGTGCCAGCGAAGGAGCAAGATGAATCGCACGCTCCGCCGTATCCTTTGCCTGGTTCAACAAACCGTCCCGCGGATTTGTGTCATACGAGCTGAGCTTCAGGAACGCTGTAGCCATGCCTGCATATGCTGCCGCAAAATTTGCATCGCGCTCCGTTGCCTGCTGAAAGCTCGCTATCGACTTCTTCAGCGAATCCGGATCGCGCTCAAACATCTGGTAAGCGCCCTGCAGATACAGCTCATAGGCCTGCGCATCATTCGTGCTTCCCTTGAGCGTCTGCAATGTCTGCGTATTCGACTGCAAATAATGAAAGACATCCTGCTGCAACCGCTCGCAAAGCGCAGGCAAGTCCTTCTTCGCTCCGCTGTACTCGAACGAGGCCAGATGCACCGCGTCGGACGCCCGCACCAGCTCAAACTTCAGATCGTATTGGTCTCCCTGGCGAACCATGCTGCCAAGCAACAAATCATCCAGGTTGAGCGCACGCGCAATACGTGGAATCTCCGTCGATTCCGACGAAGTAAATGTGCTGGCGGCGCGCACCTGCACCTTAGGCAACCGCGAAAGCGCATCGCTCAACTCCAGCCGGAACCCTTCCCCTACATCCGTGTCCTGCGGGTCACCGTGCACACGAATCGGAGCGATTCCCAACTTAAGCCCGCTAGCCGCAGTGTTCACTGGGTGCAAGAAACGCCAGATACCAATCGCGACCGCTGCTATCACCACAGTCGTCATCACTGCCGCCCATATCCATCGTCGCCCTGCACTTCTCTGCACAACACCAGAAGGCAGTTCCACAAGCGGAGCAGACAATGCCACGGCAGGAGAAACTGTAACAGGAGCAGAAGCAATCAAAGCCTCCGCCTGCACGGGCGCGGCAACCGGCTCTACCGGTTCCACCACAGACGCCATCTCAACCTGCTGGCTGAGGAAGGCCGAACTACGGGGAATCACAGTAACTCCACCGCAGAAGCTGTAGCCTCGCTTGGGAATAGTCTTCAGAAAACGAGGATTGCGCGGGTCATCGCGCAGAATTCCACGCAGCCGATTCACTGCTACGTTGATGCCCTGCGTGTAATCCAGAAACTCTTCATCCGGCCACAGCACCTGGCGCAACTCGTCGCGGCTCACCAGTTGGTTGGCATTCTCCAGCAGCACTTCCAGTAGCAAAGCCGTCTGCTCGGGCAGGTGCGAGCTGCGCTTTTTACGCGTCAGGGTGCCGGTTTCAGCATCGAACGTGAACTCGGCAAATGAGAATACTTGCTTGGCCATGGCGCAACGTCCGCTACAGCCACACCAATCCTCCAGGGATGTAAATGGGGACAACTGCGCGGAAATTTAGAGCTAGTTTAACACGAAGAACCTTGCAAATTTCATAAAGTTCCACTTTGGGAATGCCTGTAATTCGCAGAATATATTCAAGATATCTTGAAATACATTGTTTAGAAAAAGTTTAGGCTGCCTGAATTGCCCTGCGCTTGAACAATTCTTACGATCACACTCAACGCTGTATCCAGATTCCGAATCTTCTCCCCAGACTCAGCCGGAGTGTATCCCCGGCACACCTTTCTTCTTCAAGGATTGCGAATATGGCTTCTTGTTTCTCCCATACGGTCCGCTTTACGGCTGCGTCTCTTCTAGGCCTCGCAATGGCCTGTACCGGTGCGCACTCACTCAAAGCTCAGTCGCTCCCGCACGCCGCTCCCCGCGTCACCCAGGCAATAGACGAAGCGCATCGCGCAACGCTCGCGGGCAATGTGCACCCGCTGGCCCTTGCGCGCTACGACAAGGGAGAAGCTGCCGCCTCCACATCTACTGGAAGCATCCAGATCATCCTGCAGCGCAGCTCCGCGCAGCAGTTAGCGCTCACCCAGTACCTAGCGGACGTCCAGAACCCGCACTCGGCCAACTATCACAAGTGGCTCACGCCCACCGAGTTCGGCACGCGCTTCGGCATCAGCGACGCTGACCTGCAGACCCTCGAAACCTGGCTCCAGGGCCACGGCTTCAAAGTCGAGCGCGTCTCCAAGTCCCGCAACGTTCTGCAATTCTCCGGCAGCTTCGGCCAGGTGGAAAGCGCCTTCCACACCTCCATCCACAGCTTTGAGGTAAACGGAGTCTCGCACTTCGCCAACATTTCCAATCCGCAGATTCCCTCCGCGCTGCGCCCCATCATCGCTGGCATAGGCCCGCTGCATGACTTCCACCCCGTCTCGCAGGCCCGGTACTCCGGCAAGTCGCACTACGACCCGTCAAGCCGCGCCATCCACCCCGACCTGACGCTCTTCGACAGCTCCGGCAATTCGTATCTCTACGTTGACCCCGCCGACGCAGCCACCATTTATGACACGCCGAACGCCACGCTGAACCCCAATTACACCGGCACCACCTACGACGGCGCCGGCATCAACATCGGCGTCATCGGCGACTCCAATATCACCATGCAGGACGTGGTGAACTATCGCGTAGCCTTCCTGGGCGAAACCGCAGCCAATGCCAACCTGCCCACCGTCATCGTGGATGGTGTCGATCCCGGCATCAATGGCGATGAAGGCGAAGCTCTGCTCGATAACGAAATCGCAGGCGGACTTGCTCCCAAAGCCAAGCTCTACTATTACGTCGCCGCCAACACTGACCTGCAGACCGGTATCTTCGACGCCTTCGTCCGCGCGATCGACGACAACCAGGTAAGCATCCTCAACCTGAGCTTTGGCGGATGCGAAGCCGGCCTCGGCACAGCAGGCAATGCCTTTGTGCTGGAACTGATGCAGCAAGCCGCAGCGCAAGGCATCAGCGTCACCGTCTCCTCCGGCGACAACGGTTCCGCCGGCTGCGACAGCGACCAGAAGCCCTCGGCGCAGAATGGCCTCGCCGTCAACGGGCTTTCCTCCACGCCGTACAACATTTCAGTCGGCGGCACGGATTACGATGTGCTCCCCGACAACTTCGCCACCTACGCCACAAACTCTTCCGGCGGCAAACAGGACAGCGGCACAGCTCCCTACTACCGCACAGCGCTCTCCTATATTCCCGAGCGCCCGTGGAATAACTCCACTTCATCGAACAACGACCTTGCCTCCAACTCCCCTCTCTATATTCAGGGATCTACAGATATCGTTGCAGGCAGCGGCGGCAGCAGCAGTTGTACCAACTCCACAACCTCAGGCAACGTCATCACCTGTCAAAGTGGATATGCAAAGCCAGCCTTTCAGTCTTCTCTCACGCCCAGCGACAATGCTCGCGACCTTCCCGACATCTCCTTCCTTGCGGCCAACGGCCTCTATCAAGCCACCTGGGCCATCTGCGCCGACAACGTAGCCAACGGTTCCTCCTTCCCTCCCTATACGGATTGCGAAACCAACAACGGCGCCTTCACCAGCAGCACCAGCTTCAGCGGTTACGGTGGAACCTCTGCCGCAGCGCCAACCATGGCCGGCGTCCTCGCGCTCATCGAACAAAAGACAGGCGCGCGTCTTGGCCAGGCCGACTACGTTCTCTATCAACTTGCAAAGACGAAATACAGCACCATCTTCCACGACATTACCGAAGGCAACAACTCGGTCGTCTGCACCAGCGGCTCCACCAACTGCAGCGACAACGGTTTCCTCTCCGGCTATGACGCCGCTGCAGGCTATGACCTCGCCTCTGGCCTTGGCAGCGTGGACGTAGCCCAGCTCGCCAACAACTGGGACTCCGCCGCTCTCACCAACACCACCACCACGCTCAAGATCAACGGTTCCACCGCCGCCATCAACGTGGTGCACGGAACTTCCCTCACCTTCGAGGCTTCCCTCGCGCCTACCGCAGCAACCGGACAGGTTGGCATCATCGATGATGCGAATGAAACAGCCGACGGCCCCAAGAACAACGGCCAGACGCTTATTCAACTCAACAGCGGCACCGGAACAACAACGTACAACGGTCTGCCCGGCGGCAGCTATACCGTCTACGGCTACTACGGCGGTGACACTTCCAACGCAGCCAGCACATCGAACGGCATCCCCGTCACCATCACCGCAGAAGACAGCACCGTGGCGCTGATAGCAAATCTCTATGCCGCGGATGGAAGCGGCACAGCAATCAAGAGCCTCTCGAATGTTCCTTATGGCTCTTACCTCCAGGCGCAGGCGCAGATTCTCGGCAAAGCGGAAGGCACAAACAGCCAGGGTATTGCCACCGGCACCATCTCGCTTCAGGACAACGGCACAACGCTCGCCTCCAATCTGCCCATGGGCGCAGCCAACTCAGTGGAATACGAAAGCCCAACCACGGCATATCCAGCGGTATTCGCCATCGGTGCTCACTCTGTCACCGCAAGCTACGCCGGAGATGCAAGCTACAAGGCAGGCACCAGCACGCCGTTTACTTTCACAGTCGTGAAGGGCGCAACGGCCATGAGCCTCACCGCGCCGAACACAACCATCAGCTCACTTGCCGCTGCACATCTCACCATCGGCGTTGGCACCACCAGCGCCGGAACCTTCCCCACCGGCACCGTTACCTTGTCCGTCAACGGCAAAACGCTGAGCACCTTCACCAGCTTTAACCAGGGCTACGGCAACAATGGCGGAGATATGTCGTATGTGACCTACTCCCTGCAAGGCAGCGCACTTACCGCTGGCGCAAACACCATCACCGCCTCTTACAGCGGAGACAGCAACTACACCAGCTCCACCGGAAGCATCGTTATCAACGTTGTGCAGGCTGGCTTCTCGCTGACCAGCAGCGGCGCAATCACCGTTGTAGGCGGAGCAACCACAGGCAACACATCCACCATCTCAGCCTCGCCAACCAACGGATTCACCGGCCTTATCAACCTCTCGTGCACCGTAACCTCCGGCCCTGCGAATGCAGCCAGCGCGCCTGCCTGCAGCCTACCCGCATCGGTAGACATCACCGGAGCCACATCCGCATCCGCAACACTGAGCCTTGCCACCACAAGCAGCACAACCTCGGGCTCTTACGTTGTTACCGTAACCGGCGCAGATGCCACCACTGGCAAAATCACCGCCACCACCAACGTCAACGTCACCGTTACAGGAACGACAACAACACCCGCCAGCTTCGCTCTCAGCAACAGCGGCAATATCACCGTAGCGCCCGGAGCAGCAACCGGCAACACCTCCACCATCACCGTTACTCCCGCAGGTGGATTCACCGGCACGGTCAACCTCTCCTGCGCAGTAACCACCAGCATTACAAACCCTGTGGGCGCGCCCACCTGCAGCCTGCCCGCATCGGTCAGCATCACAGGAACCACCGCGGCAACCGCAACGCTCACCGTCAACACCACTGCCGGAACCAGCGCCGCAAACAAGCCTCTAAGCTTCGGCATAGCAGGCGGCGGAGCAGCGCTCGCAGCCCTTCTCTTCCTCGGCGTGCCCAAACGCCGCCGCTGGCTCTCGCTTGCACTCGTAGCTCTTGCGCTTGGCGCAGCATGGACAACCGGCTGCGGCGGCAGCTCTGGCTCAGGCAAAACCACCAACCCTCCGCCACCCTCCAACGGCACCACTGCGGGAACATACAGCGTTGCCATCACCGCAACGGACGCAGCCACCGGGAAGATCACCGGAAAAACCACAGTCACCGTGACTGTGAACTAATCCCCAGACTCGAACCGTTTTGCAGCATTGCAGCAGTACACATCACGCATTCAGTGAGGCCTCTATGTCGAAACTGTTCCGGATATTTCTCACCGCCCTTGCGGCATGCGTAACGCTAAGCAGCGTTGCGCATGCCTCCCGCCAGACACCGCTTCCGGTCCCCCACGCCGCTCTAATCCAGCAGAAAGCGAACGCCAAACCTCGTACTCCGTTTGAGCGTCTCTTCCTGCCACACCTGCAAACGCAAACCAGCAGCGCCGCCAAATCGCGCAATGCCTTTTCCACTTCGCGCATGGATACAGGCACAACCAGCACTACACCAAACTTCGGCGGTTTCGTAAGCGCGCCATACTATCCGGCCCGCCTTGAATCTTCCTGTATCGCCGACCCGTATAACTGCGGCGTATCAGTCGAGTTCGCGACAGACCTCAACAAAGACGGCAAGCCCGATATCGCCATTGTGCAAAGCGACGGTATCCTCAACGTACTTCTCAACAACGGCAGCGGCGGCTTTGGTGCTCTCGCCACCTATAGCAATCCCAACTTCTCCACTACCAGCGTTCAGCAGGCTTTCGTATCCGACGTGAATAACGATGGCTATCCTGACATCGTTGTACTCGACACCTACAGCAACACCTTTATCGTCTATCCGAATCTCAAGAACGGCACCTTCGGCACGCCTACCGCAACCAGCTTTTCCATCTCGGACAATCTTGGCTCGGTTGCAATCGGCGACGTAAATGGCGACGGCTATGCTGACATCGTCATGCTCTCCTACAACTCCACGCGTGTCTCCACAACGCTGACCGTGCAGACGTTCCTCGGTTCCGCCAACCTGGCCTTCGCAGCGCCAACAGCGGCTCTTGTGCAAACCGTCACAGTTGCCGGCGCGCCGCAAACGTCCCTTGGTCTCAACTCCATTGCACTGGGCGACATCAATAAAGACGGCAAGCTCGACATTGCCCTCGAACTGTGGGAGTACAGCTCGCAAGGCACCATCATCGTCACCACATCGCTCGGCAAAGGTGACGGCTCCTTCAGCACGCTCAACACAAACGCGCCCATCACCGCACCCTTTCAGCCCGGCTTCTTCTTCCCCTTTGAAGACCTCAGCCAGGGTGGCGTAAAAATCGCGGACGTCAACAACGACGGCAACCTCGACCTGACCGCTGAAGGCGATGGCACATTGCTCGTCGCGCTTGGTAATGGCAGTGGCGGCTTCAATGCAACCACGCAGAGCACCAACATCGGCTCCGCGGATCAGTACCTCTTTGCCGATGTAAACGGCGACAACATTCCCGACCTCATCCAGGAAGACGGCAACCTCAACGTCTGGACAGGCAAGGGCGACGGCACATTCACGCAGCCTGCCACCGGCAATGACTACATCGTCGATCCCGGCGGCTTCCAAAGTGCCTCCGCAGCCGACTTCGACGGCGACGGCAAGCTCGACGTTGCCCATCTCGGCGAAGACTACAAGCAGGTATCCATCCTCTTCGGCACAGGCTCCGGCTCACTCTACGCAACACCGGCATTAGCCTCCTCGCTCACCTCGCCCGCCACACCGTTCGCGCTGTCTCTTGGCACGGTAGCCGATGTGCAAGGCAAAGGCTATAGCAGCGTCGTCTCTATCGATGGATTCACCGGCAATATCCTCACCGGCCTCGGCGACGGCAAAGGCAACTTCACCTATGTCGTCGGCCTCGCTGCCAGCGATGTTTCCAATCTCGCCTTCATTGAGCCCGTTGCGGCCGACTTCAACGGCGACGGCAAGCAGGACATTGTTCTGGCTGGAGTTGACGGTAGCCTCTCCGTTGCGCTCTCCAAAGGCGACGGCACATTCAGCACACCAGCTTCGCTTGCAATTCCCACCACTTGCCCACTCAGCTACGCAGCCACCGGCGATGTAAACGGCGACGGCGTAAGCGATGTCGTTGTGGCCTATCCCGGCGACGCCACCTGCAGCGCCACCGTCACCACCGGCTCGGGCTACTACACCCTGCTGGGCAAAGGCAACGGCAGCTTCGCCGCTCCAGCCTTCAATGCGTACGGCTCTGAGCTTTACTCCGTAGCCATCGCCGACATGAATCAGGACGGCAAAGCCGACATCCTCACCGACGACACACCTTTCGTCACAGGCGGAACCTTCAGCGTCGATCTGCTCCCCGGCAACGGGGATGGAACCTTCGGCACAGCCATCAACATCAACACCGGCAACATGGCCAGCCAGGTCATCGCCGGCGACTTCAACCAGGACGGCAAGCCCGACGCGATTCTTCTCTCTGAAGGACAGCAGAATGACACCGACACCTACGCCACCGCCGGCATCGTTCTCATCCCCGGCAACGGCGACGGCACATTCGCCGCATCCTCGCAGATCGCAACCGGCAACTTCTTCCTCAACGGCGTGCTTGCCGACGTTAACAACGACAGCATTCCCGACCTGACCGTCGCTCTCTATCAAACGCCCGGACAGCCGAAGACCTACTACGGTCTTTCCACGCTGCTCGGCACCGGCGGCGGTTCCTTCTCAAACCCCGTCAACCAGTTTGAATCGCTCGCTTCAACGCTTCCGCTCGTTGGCAACTTCTTCTCAGACAACGCGCCAGACATCGTAGCGCAAACCGGCTACGGCACCGCGCTCTTCCTTGGTCAGGGCGGTTCCACCATCTCTCTCACCAGCTCCAGCGCTGCCATTGACTTCGGCAGCACGGAAACATTTACCGCCACCGTTGCCGCATCCATGACTGGCCGCCCAGCACCAACCGGCACAGTCACGTTCTATGACGGAACCACGCTGCTCGGCACCGCGCCTCTCAGCACTGGCTCTGCCACCTACACCACCTCAACGCTGGCCGTAGGCGCGCATTCCATCACGGCAGTCTACAGCGGAGACTCCAGCATCAACCCGGTCACCTCCTCTGCAACTGCTGTCACCGTCACCACGCTCGCGCCGGCCTTCACCATGACCAGCAGCACAAGCAGCCTCAACCTCTCACGCGGTCAAAACGGAGTTATCTCCCTCTCGCTGGCCGCCAACGCAACCTTCAACGACACGCTCAACTTCACCTGCAGCGGCGCACCGACCAACACCACCTGCACCGTGAACCCCACGTCTCTTGCGCTCACCCCGGCAGGCACCGGCACGGTCTCCGTAGTCATCGGAACCACAACCCCGCATGCCGCCAACACCCAACCCGCAGCACCGTTCCAAAAGGCCTCCGGCATCGCCAGTCTTGCCAGCGTCTTCTGCCTCGTTGCAGGCTGGCGCTTCCGTAAGCGCATGCTGGTTATCGCTCCGGTTGCCCTGCTCATGCTTTCGCTCTTCGGATTGAGCGGATGCGGAGGCAGCAGCAGCGTTGAGACTGCCAAGGCCGGAACCTATAAGCTGACGATCACGGCTACACCAGTCAACACTGCATCGGCAGCGCAAACCACAACCGTTTCCCTCATCGTTCAGTAAGCAATCTGTAAACCTCAAGCGGCCATGCTTAACATGAGCATGGCCGCTTTTTCATAGCCAAATTCGCCTCATAACTAAATAAAAAATCTTGACTTCCATCCGCATCGTGTATATTACATATCACAAGCAATGAAGAGCACCTTCCAATCCGCAGACCTCTGCTCTCCGCGCACGCTCTGTTGTTGCCTCATGCTTGTACGTTGTCGCTAGTCACACCTTTTCCCTTTCGACAATCCAAACCGCAGTAGGATTAAAGTCCGCAAACTAACTTCGGCTTGGTTCTACATCTCTGGACTGCATGAACAGCTTTCCACATGCACAAGCATCCAGGGTATCGCGCAAAGCCCGTCAGACTCGGCACATTTCCAGGCAAGCCCGAAGTAGAGCCGAAATTCTGATATGTGATATCTGAAAAATGAAACTTTCTTCTTTTGAGGAGTTTATGAGGAAATTCGCCAGCCTGCTCCTGTTGTCCTCTTCGATTGCCATGCCGGTGCTTGCGCAAAAAACAGCACAGAAACACGGAACAGTGACCTCGCCGGATGCCGCCTTCGGATTTAAGCCGGGAACCGACCGCAAGCTCGCGGATTGGAAAGAACTGACGGCCTACTTCAAAAAGCTCAGCACGGAGTCCGACCGCATTCGCTACGACGAAGTAGGCAAGACCACCGAAGGCCGACCCTTCGTCGCCCTCACCATCTCCGCGCCTGAGAACCTTGCCCACCTCGCTCACTATCAGGAGATTCAGCGCAAGCTAGCCGACCCGCGCACAACAACGCCCGAGGAAGCTAAGCAGCTCATCGCCGAAGGAAAGACCGTCCTCGTCGTCACCTGCAACATTCACTCCACAGAAATTGCCAGCTCGCAGAGCGCCAGCGAGTTTGCCTATCAACTGGCCACCGGCGACTCCGAGCGCATTCGCTCCATCCTGCACAACGTCATCATCGTGCTCGTCCCTTCGCTCAATCCGGACGGCCAGCAGTTGGTAGTTGACTGGTACAAGAAATATCTCGGCACGCCTTACGAAGGAAGCAACCCAGTCGTTCTGTGGCATCACTATGTTGGCCACGACGACAACCGCGACTGGGCCGCCTTCACGCAGGTGGAAACGCAGCTTGCGGTGCAAAAGGTTCTCAATCCCTGGCATCCGCAGATTCTCTACGACATTCACCAGCAGGGCGAAAACGCGGCACGCATCTACGTGCCTCCGTTCGTAGATCCCTTCGACCCCAACATCGACCCGCTCATCATCCAGTCGCAAAACGCGCTCGGCATGAACACAGCACTTGAAATCTCACAGACCGGCAAGAAGGGCGTGCTGTCCTACGGCGTGTACGATTTCTGGTCTCCGCTTAGAGACTACGTTGCCTACCATAACGGCCTGCGCATTCTCACCGAATCCGCAAGCGCGGATATCGCAACGCCCGTCAACATTCCTTTTGAAAAGCTTACGCGCGGCATCGGCTACGACCCAAAGGTGGCTTCGTGGAACTTCCCCGACCCGTGGAAGGGCGGCGAATGGCATCTCGGCGACATCGTCAACTACCAGATTGACGCCTTCTTCTCCATAGCAAACAACGCCGCCACATATCGCGAGCGGTACCTCAACAACTTCTATCAAATCGGCCTTCGCGCCGTGAATCGCACAACCGGCCCATCGGCATTCATCATCCCCGCCGGACAAACAGACACCGCCACCGTAGCAAGGCTCGTCAACATTCTGCGCACCGGCGATGTAGAAGTCGAACAGGCAACCGCGGACTTCGACGCCGACGGCAAGCACTACGCAAGCGGAAGCTACGTCGTGCAGTTGGCGCAGCCCTTTGGCTCCTTCGCCAAAACGCTGCTTGAAGTGCAGAACTATCCCAACATCGCGGAATACCCCGGCGGTCCGCTGCAGCGCCCCTACGATGTAACCGCGCAAACGCTGCCGCTGCTCTTCGGTATCACGGCAGTTCCTGTCAACGACAAAGTAACCGTGGCCTCCAGCAAGGTGGACGTTGTGAAGCCCACAGCCGGACACTTTGAAAAGTCCTCCACAGGCAACGGCTACCTCATCGCCGACAACACCAACAGCAGCTTCTATGCGCTCTTCGCATTGCTTGCAAAGGACGTGAACGCCTATCGCCTCACCGGCGCAGGCTCGGAGCCTGGAACCATCTACATACCGCAACAACAGGACGTAGACGCCAAGCTCGCAGCCATCGCGGAGAAGTTCCCCGTTGAGATTCGCGCTGCAAGCGCTGCGCCAACCGGCACCGCATTGCAGGTTCACCTGCCTCGCATCGGCCTCTATCAAAGCTGGGTCGCTTCCATGGATGAAGGCTGGACACGCTGGATCTTCGATCAGAACAACATCCCCTACACGCGCCTCGTGGATGCCGATATCCGCAAGGGCGATCTCAACCAACGCTTCGACGCAATCCTGATTCCCGACAATTCGCCTGCAGCCATCACCTCCGGGCGCTTCGGCTTCGGCGAAGAATCTCCTGCCCCAACGCCAGCTACGCAATCGGCACAGGCAGAAGGCGGAAGGCGGAGAGCGTCCAACGCATCGGCAACGCCTGCGACGAATGCGAGCAACGAAGAAGTGCGCAGGCCGCAGACACCTCCGGAGTTCCGCGGCGGCCTTGGAAAAGACGGCGTAGCAAGCCTCCACTCCTTTGTGGAAGAGGGTGGCACCATCATCACGCTCAACAAGGCATCGGAAGTCTACGTAGGCAAGGAAGACGGAACAGTATCGAATGCCTTCGACACCATCGACCGCAAATCCTTCTACATCCCCGGCTCCATCCTGCAGGTAGCCGTCGATCCAACCAACCCCATCGCGTTCGGATCCACGCCAACCGTGCCCATCTTCTACGAGAATGGCCCAGCCTTCAAGGTCAACGGAGCCGCGCATTCCGTCGCATACTTCAACACCGACAAGCCATTGCTAAGCGGATGGATTCTCGGCGGCCAATTCCTCAAAGGCACCTCCGCCATTGCGGAAGAGCCCGTAGGCAAAGGCCACATCATCCTCTTCGGCTTCCGTCCGCAGTACCGCGCCATGTCTGAGGGCACATACAAGTTCCTCTTCAATGCGCTGCTCTATTCCACCTCGAAGCCAACAGCCATTGGAACCACCTCGGCGCAAAACTCAAGTCTGGTAACTGACCACAAAGGAGCAGAGTGATGTCTCTCAAATCAACCAGTCTCCGTCGTTGTTGTCTCCACACTTAATCCCTGGATGAAATCGCAAAAGGTTGTCGAAGCGGCCTGCTTAGCAGGCTGCTTCAATCCCCCTCACCCTTTTTTCGACCAACTGTTCCATTCGCAGCCATTTTTTGGAGACACTATGCGCAATCTGCAGAACTACCAAAGGCGTCTTACAAGCCTTCCACTTTACTGGAGGCTCGCAACACTCGCGATATTCCTCATCGGAATATTCACCACACACCCCGCCGCAGCGCAGACCACAGCCGACGGCACCATCCACGGGCACGTAGCGGATACCACCGGCGCCGTTGTCGCCAACGTCAACATCGTTGCGCACAGCACCTCTGTAGGCGGCATATTCAAAGCCGTCAGCGATGCCGAAGGCAACTACCACCTCACGAATCTTCCTCCAGGCACCGACTACACCGTAGAGGCAGAGGTCTCCGGCTTTGAAAAATTCGAGCGCACCGGACTCATCGTCCGCGCCGGCCTCAACGTCACCGTAGACATCGCGCTCAAGATTGGCTCCACAGGCGAGACCGTAAAAGTCTCTGGCGACGCGCCGCTCATCGACACGCAAAGCGCCGAGCA
>NZ_JBZYWK010000023.1:0-77947 GCF_059115385.1 Occallatibacter sp. FHG110214_02
GGGGGATGGGGGTAGGTGCTAGGCCGCGGCTTTGGTGGGGGCTTTTGGCTCCGCAAACTGTGGCTTGTGGTGCTTTTGCATAGCCCTCATGTACTGGCTGGCGACCTGTGCTGCGTAGAGAAGCTTGGCGGACTCGCTGTAGCCGAAGACGTTGAGCAGCATTCCTCGACCGACGCAGGCGATGAAGCCAAGGATTTTCTCTTCACTTCCAAGGTCCGGCATGGCTCCCTTGTAGGCGATTTTGGCTTGCTCACGGGCGTTGTAGTCGGACATACCCTGCTCTTTGCACATCATGTATTCGTCGTACCAGGCGTTTGTGCAGGCCTGAACGGCTGGGTGCGCGGTGGATTCGTTGCCTGGTTCCTGTTCTTCCGGGATGGGGGTGGACATTGGCGCTTCTCCTTTTTAGGGCACATTTGGGCAAAAGAAAAACCGCCAGCCCGAGGACGGGATGGCGGTTTTTTTCTGCTTAAGAAAGAGTGTGGCACAAAAGGGGTTAATTGAGCGCAAGAGTTATCCACAGATTTGGGATTTATTTGCATTGCATGCAGCGGCTGCGCGCTTTGCGCGCCACGGGGATTTTGTGGCCCTCCCGGTGGTCGGGGTCGAGATGGGGGTGTGGCAGTGAAAAAGGCAACCGCAGATCCTTCACTCTGCCTACCCCAATGCGCTTCGTCCAGGATGATAACGCTATTTTTGTGAGGGCGGAGATGGACAGAACAAACGATATGTGCGGGGTAACGGATTAGGCGCGGGGGCGGATTTTGGGAAGCGGTTTGGGGGTGGAGGGAGTCGAAGATGAATATAGAACGAAATTTCTTAATTGAGAGTAGATAGTTATGCGACGTTTTCTTTTTTCTTTTCTATTGATTACAGGCACAGTGGGCTCCGTGGCGGCACAAAGTCCTAGTCTTAAGGGCTCGGATGTGTACCTCGGCTATACGCGGACGGGGTCGGATACGTTTTACCGGGGAACGGGTGGGCAGAACGGCTGGAATGGCGCGCTGCATGTTCATATGGCTCCGTTTCTGGGCGGCGAGGCCGATATTGCTCAATATGGCGTGGGCGGCGGGAATACGCCGGGGACCACGACTGTGCTGTTTGGGCCGCGGGTTACGGCGAAGGCGCTGAGGTTCAGCGTGTATGGGCATGTTCTGGTGGGCATTGCGCATACGGCGAATTCGGACTCGAATGGGAAGTTTGGGTCGGTTTCCAATACCGGGTTTGGGTATGCGCTGGGCGCGGGTGTGGATATTCCTGTGCTGCCGTTTTTTGCGTGGCGGTTTGCAGGGGATCGGGTTAGCTCGACGCACTCGCCGGCGGAAGGGACTAAGGCTCGGTTTAGTACGGGGTTGGTGTTTCGGTTTTAAAGGCAGGGTACAGGGTTGTGGGGTACAGGGCTTTAGATAAACGGCTGGAGCTATAGAGCCATAAAAGGCAGAAAAACTGTAAAGAACAAAGGCTATAAACTGCAACCGCAGATCCTTCGCTCCGCCTTCCCCACTTCGTGGGGCCCCAATGCGCTTCACTCAGGATGACAACGCTGTTTTTTGTGGTTGAACTCAGACAGAGAGCTGACGATATTGGCATCCCCGGTCCCCCAATGCTAGGGACCGGGGGCACCCGAAGTTTGTGGAACTGCATCCCATGCCTGTCCCCTGTCCTTCCCCATAAACTCCTTACATCCTTTTCCCGTCTTTGCGGGTATGGGGATTCGTTTTCGTTGTCCGTGTTGCGGATGCCGGACGCTGAGCGCGCCGGATTCGATGGAGCTTTGTCCGGTTTGCTGGTGGGAGGATGACGGGCAGGAAGATGCGGATGCGGGGGATGTTCGGTTGACAGTGAATGGGACGCTTAGCCTGGCGCAGGCCCGGGTGTACTTTCTGGAGTGTGGGGCTTCCCATCCGCGGTTTTTGCCCTATGTGAGAAAGCCGGATGAGGCGGAGATGGTAGCGGAGTAGACTGGCTTCGTGCTTTTTGCCAAACGGCTTCGGGATGGGGTTCGCAGCGGGAAGATTACCTGCAGCGTGCGGATCTGGATGAGTCCGCGAGTGAAGGTGGGCGCACGCTACCGCATGGACGAAGGCGAGATTGAGATTGAATCGATTGAGCCGATTGGGCTGCCGGATATTACGCCGGAGCTGGCGCGCGAGAGCGGGTTTCCTGGCGTGCTGAACCTGTTAAAAGTAGCCAAGCATGGGCGGGGCGAGAGGATTTATTTAGTTCGGTTTCATTATGTGCCGCCGGGGAAATGACACCGCCTGGTTTTGTGGGAGAGCTGGCTATATAGGTATCCCACCCTTGCGGCAGAAAAAAGCCGCAAGGATGGGGCACGGAGATTTGTGGAAGATCTGTGCTAAGGGCTATGGCGCTTCTGTCAGGTGGATGGTTTTGCCGGTGCGGACAGATTCTCTTGCTGCGTCCAGAATTTGCATGACAATCATGTTGGTGTCGAGGCTGGTTAGGTCGCCCTTGGGGGTGATTTTGCCGTTGAGTACGGCTGCCAGGTAGTTGAGGGAGCTGCTTTCCGCTTCGGGGAGGACCGGGGCGGTTACGGCGCGCTCGGCGGATTCGCCGTGGTGGCGGTTGCGCATGCGGGTGGCGTCAATGGTGATGTCGTAGCCGGTTGCGCCGTAGACTTCCATATCTTTGCGGGCGAAGGGCCAGTTCCATGAGGCCTGCAGGACGGCTTGCGTGTGGGGGTACTGGATGATGATGGTGGCGTCGTCGTCCACCCTGGGGTAGACGGAGGGCTTGTCGTGGTTGGCAACGGCGGTGACGGTGAGCGGGCGCTCGCCGTGCATGAGCCAGGTGACGAGGTCGGCACCGTAGCAGCCGAAGTCGTAGAGGGCGCCGGCGCCGTTGGTTTCGGGGTCGGTGAGCCACTTGAGGAATTCGGGCTGGACGTGGATTTCGGCGGGGCCTTCATGGCCGTCGTGGACGACGACGCGGCGGAGGGGGCCGAGGGCACCGTGTTCGGAGTCCTCATAGGCGGCGCGGTTGGAGGCGTACCAGGTGGTCTCGAAGTTGACGAGGACGTGAATGTGGTGGGCCTGGGCGGTGGCGCGGATGGCGCGGGCGTCGGCTAGCGAGATGGTCAGAGGCTTTTCGACCATGACGGAGGTATTGTGCTTGGCCGCGATTTCAATGGCGGCGCGGTGGCCTCCGACCGAGGTGTAGACGAGGACAGCCTGCGGGTGGGTCTTTTCGATTAGCTCGTCTTCGGATTTGAAGAGCATGGAGGTGGGCCAACTGTATTGTTTCTGATACTTGGCGAGGAGTTCGGAGTCTGGATCTTCTACGCCGACGAGCTGGACGTTGTTGTATGCCTGGAGAGCGTGAAGGAATCCGCTGACGTGGCCGTGCTCAAGGCCGACGATGGCTACGCGGAGGGGGGCGGACTGGCTCGGGGTTTGAGCCGTGAGGCTGAATGCCGCTAAAAAGGTGGCGGCGAGGAGAAAGGCGCGGCAAAATTTGGGCATTGCTGTCTCCTTGGATTTGGTTGCGGAATGATTGTAAGCGGACGGGCCGGGTGGATGGTAACGTTCCCAAATATGTTACGGGTGGCTGTGGATAACGTGCTGGCAGTTTGACCCTTTGATTGCTTCCCTCTTACGATAAATAGAGCATTTTCCTGAATTGCGGAGGCCGTGCAGAGCGCAGCCACGCGCGGGAAGTTTGGATGCGGCGCGGGATGCGCCTGGAAGGCAACAAAGTTGAGTTCTGTCGATACCCTCGAAAATGAAGAGAAGCCGGTGGCGGAAGGTCACTCGCATGACCACGACCATGACCACGCGGGACACGATCACTCCCACCATGACCACGATCATTCGCATGCGCCTACGCTGAATCCTGAAGTGACTCGCGAAGTGGCGCTGGATGTTCCGGCAGATGAAGTAACGAAGGTCTTCAAGGGCGTTACGAAGGCTTATCAGAAGCATGCGAAGCTGCCGGGATTCCGTCCAGGCAAGGCTCCGGAATCGTTTATCAAGAAGCGCTTTGCGAATGAGATTCGCAAGGACGTGCTGGATGCGCTGCTTCCTGAGAAGTTTCAGAAGGCCGTGAACGACCTTGGCGTGCAGCCTGTGGGGCAGCCGCAGGTGACGGAGCTGACGCTGGAAGAAGACCAGCCGCTGCATGTGAAGGCCGTGTTTGAGACGCTGCCTGACTTCAGCGTGGACGGCTACAACGACGTGAAGGTGGAGAAGCCTTCTGTTGAAGTGACCGAGGACGAGTACAAGGCAGAGATTGAGCAGTTGCTTGAAAGCCGCGCTACGGTTGAGCCTGTTGAAGACGAAGAGCGCGCGATTGTGGATGGCGACTGGGCGCTGATTTCGTACGAAGGCAAGATGGAAGGCGCGCCGGAAGATGCTGCTCCGATTAAGGGCGAAGAGGCCCTGGTTGAGATTGGCGGCAAGGACACGGTTGCTGCGTTTACGGATGCGATTCGCGGTGCGAAGGTGGGGCAGACGCTCCATGTTTCGGCCAGCTATCCGGATAACTATCCGCAGGAAACGCTGCAGGGCAAGACTGTGGATTACGACATTGACGTGAAGGCTATTAAGAAGCGCACGGTTCCCGAGCTGAACGATGAGTTTGCGAAGGAGCTGGGTGACTACGAGGATCTGGCCGGGCTGGAGAAGGCTGTCCGCGATCACCTTGCGAACCGGAAGCAGCGCAACATTGAGGGCGAGACGAAGGACAAGCTCTTCGAGGCTCTGATTGCGAAGTTCCCGTTTGCGGTTCCTGAGAGCCTGGTGCAGGAGCAGATTGATGCACGGCTGGAGCGCGGATTGCGCGCGCTTGCGGCACAGGGCATGAGCTCTGAGCAGATGCGCGGGCTGGACTTTGGACGGCTGCGCGAGGCACAGCGCGACCAGGCCGTGAAGGAAGTGAAGGCGGGTCTGATTATCGCCAAGATTGCGCAGGCGGAGAACATCGAAGTATCCGATGAGGACGTGCAGCGCGAGATTCAGATTGGCGCGATTCAGACGGGTGAGAATGTGGAAGCCCTGACTGCGCGTTTGACGCAGGACGGCGGGCTGGCTAGAATCCGGGAACAACTGAAGAGAGAAAAAACCTCCCAACTGTTGTACGACCGGCTTTAATCATGGCCGCGCCGGTTCTCTTTTGTTAGTGAACCGGCGCGGAAACAAGAACGCGGAAGAGGGCTTCCGCATAAACGGAGAGCGAGAAGAGCACAGCATGGCATTGGTTCCCATGGTGGTTGAGCAGACGAGCCGGGGCGAGCGCGCCTACGACATTTACTCGCGTCTGCTGCGCGATAACATCATTTTCCTGGGCACTCCGATCGACGATCAGGTTGCCAATTTGATTGTGGCTCAGATGCTGTTTCTCTCCGGCGAGGACCCGGAGAAGGATATTCAGCTTTACATCAACTCGCCGGGCGGCTCGATTACGGCCGGACTGGCGATTTACGACACGATGCAGTACATCAAGAACGATGTGACGACGTTCTGCATTGGCCAGGCGGCTTCGATGGGCGCATTTCTGCTGCTCGCCGGTAAGCCGGGCAAGCGGTTTGCGCTGCCGAACTCGCGCATCCTGATTCACCAGCCGTCGATGGGCGGGCTGAGCGGACAGGCCACCGATATTGACATTCATGCACGTGAGATTCTGCGCATCCGCGAGATTACCAACTCGCTGATGGCGAAGCATACGAATCAGCCGCTGGAACGGATTGAGCGGGATGTGGAGCGCGACTTCATTATGAATGCGCAGCAGGCGAAGGAATATGGCATTATCGATGAAATCATCGATAGGCCGAAGGGATCGTAAGGCAGGGTATGGGGTATAGGGGATAGGGTATAGAAAACCTTGTTCCCTTCCCTGAGCCTGGTTTGGATTCCTTGTTGGATTTTTGGAAGCAGACTGTGGAGGAGCAGTTAGAACTATGAAACCGCGAACGGGACCTGAAGAAGCATTGCGCTGCTCGTTTTGCCATAAGTCGCAAGACGCAGTCGCCAAATTGATCTCGTCGCCCAGCGATTATCCCAGAGCGTATATCTGCGATGAGTGTGTGGGTGTTTGCAACTCCATTTTGGAAGATGACCGCGGTGAGGCGCATCCTGCGACCAGCGCGGGACACCTGCCGAAGCCACATGAAGTGAAGGCGTTTCTGGACGATTATGTGATTGGCCAGGATACGACGAAGAAGAAGCTCGCCGTGGCGGTCTACAACCATTACAAGCGCATCCAGATGAACCGCATGCGCGGTAATGATGTGGAGCTGGCGAAGTCGAACATCCTGCTGATTGGGCCTACGGGCTCGGGCAAGACTTTGCTGGCGCATACGCTGGCAAAGATGCTCGACGTGCCGTTTGCGATTGTGGATGCTACGACGCTGACTGAGGCTGGTTATGTTGGCGAGGACGTTGAGAACATCATTCTGAAGCTGCTGCAGGCAGCCGATGGCGATGTGACGCGCGCGCAGCAAGGCATCATCTACATTGACGAAATCGACAAGATTGGCCGCAAGGATGAGAACCCTTCGATTACTCGCGATGTGAGCGGCGAAGGTGTGCAGCAGGCGTTGCTGAAGATTCTTGAGGGCACGGTTGCGAATGTTCCGCCGCAGGGTGGACGCAAGCATCCGCACCAGGAATTTACGGCTGTCGATACGACGAACATCCTGTTCATTTGCGGTGGTGCTTTCGTTGGGTTGGAGCGCGTGGTGGGCCGGCGCATTGGCAAGAAGGCGCTTGGGTTCAAGACGATTGACTCCGAGGCCGACAAGGCGCAGGACCGCAACACTCGCGATACGGAGATGCTGCGCAAGACGGAGCCGCAGGACCTTATCAAGTACGGTTTGATTCCTGAGTTTGTTGGGCGACTGCCTGTGATGGGCGTGCTGGATGAACTGGATGAGGCTGCGCTGGTTGAGATTCTGACCAAGCCGCGTAATGCAATTCTGAAGCAGTACCAGCGCATGTTTGAGTATGAGAATGTGCGGCTGCACTTCTCGCAGGATGCGATTGGGGCGGTTGCGCGCGAGGCGATTACACGCAAGGTTGGCGCGCGAGGGTTGAGGATGATCCTGGAAGAGCTGATGCTTGACCTGATGTACAACCTGCCCAGCAACAAGAAGGTTCGCGACCTTGAGATTACTCGCGATATGGTGGAGCGGCGGGATTTGTCGCTTAGCTTGCTGGAGAAGGCGGGATAAAGTAGTTTCCGCTGGAAAGTTGAACCGCCGCTGCCTGATGGCAGCGGCGGTTTTTTTGTTGGCTGGAGTTTTGCCTGCTGGATTACCAGAACCACGGTGGAGTGCTGTTGGATTTGGACGAACTGGTGAGCTTGGTGAAGTTGGCCGGACTGCCCTGACCGGTGCAGAGGTCCCAGCCGAGGCCGGAGAACGAACCAGAGTAGTAGCCGCATGCGCCGTAGAGGATGTCGTTGAAGGCACCCTTGTTGCGGATGTCGTACACGTCCGCCAGAACCTCGGCGCTGGAGCCGAATGTCTTGGTGGCGTTGAGGACGCCGGAGAGAACTGGGGTGGCGAGGCTTGTGCCGCCGACGGTCCACCAGCCGATGGAGCCTTCGTATGGGGTGGTGTCGATGACCCATACGCCGGTGTTGGGGTTGGCGACGGCGGAGATGTCAGGAACGCCGCGGAATTTGCCGGTCTGGAAGGCGACCAGCGGTGCGTGAGCCTGATAGGACGGGATGGGTTCGACTTCGCTGACGCCGCCGCCGGCATCGGACCACGCGATTTCTCCGATGAGGTTGCCGGTGGTGTCAGAGCGGGCGGTGCTGGTGCCTCCGGCGCAGACGACGTTGGGCGAGGCGCAAGGATAGATGACGCCGGCTTCGTCTCCGGCAGCGGCTACGAAAGTGACGCCGGGAGCGCTGAAGTAGGAGTCAAGCTGCGTTTCGCCGGTGAACTCGGAGCCGCCCCAGCTCATGGAGACTTCTCCCTTGCCGGTGCTGGTGGAGGGGCAGGTTGTGGTTTTGCCGCAGCGGACTAGGTTGGTGGCTACGGTGATGGCGGGGTAGAGGTCGGAGTTGTAGTTGGAGTTGGCTTCGACAAGATAAATCTTGGCGTTGGGAGCCATGGCGTGGGCGTACTCGATGTCGAGAGCTTCTTCAAACTCCCAGCCTCCGGTGGGGTCCGCAGGCGGCTCGGTGCCTTGCGCGTAGACGACGGTGAGATCGGCTGCGGGCAGTCCGAACTGCTGCGAGAAGTAGGAGAGGTCAAACTGTGCGGTGGGATAGTCGTATGCGTCCACGATGGCGATGGCGCCGCTGCCGCCGGTGCTGTTGGCGTTTACCTCATTGGGATTGCAGCCCTTAGTGGGGTGCGCGAGGCCGTAGATGCAGGCGAGGGTGGCGGGAGTTTCATAGCCATAGCCAGCGAAGGGCGGTGTCTGGGGATTGGCTCCGGCTGTGGGAGTCATGAGGATGCGCACGTTGGCGTGGGCGCGGATGCCTTTATCTTCTGGACTGGACTGGCTGGCGTGGGGAATGATGACCGTGGACTGGCGGCGGTGGAAGCCCTGGGCCGATGCAGAGAGAGAGCCAAGGAAGAGGGATGTGAGCGCTGCGGAGCTAAGCACTGATTTTGCCGTGGCAGCAAGAGGGCCGGACGCTGCGTGGCGCCGACAAAGGATGTCGAACATAGGACTGGTTCCTCCAAAGGTTGTGGAAACTGCACTGTAAGGTTGAATTTGATTCGACAGCGAATCCAGAAGTACGCAGGAGAAACAAGCGGAACAGTTCCGGGGAGAAGGAGGCAGCACGTTCCGTAAGAACGGAAAGGCAAAGACGGCAGGGCCCGCCCAAGACAATCTTTGAGACTTTGTTATCAGCCTGAAGATGCTGGTGATGGGAGATTATGGGGCAGGTGTGTGAATGTCAAGATGGATTTCTGGTTGCGGTGTTGCGGGAAAAGAATCCACAGGCTTGTTTACGAATCGGCGTGCGGCGCTGAAGAATCTCTGTACAATCCAATCTAAGCTTTTGGCGTGGGGCTTCCCTGCTCTGCATCTTTGTGGGGTTTGGCCGCGTCAAATGTGCGGAGTTACACTTTCTTATGACCTCTTCCCGCGACAAATCGGAGCCGCGCAAGCTCCCCATGATGCCCATTCGGGACATGGTGATTTTTCCACACATGATGACGCCCTTTGTGGTGGGGCGCGAGTCCAGCGTGAGGGCGCTTGAAGAAGCGCTGACCGGCGACCGGCTTATTTTTCTGGCTACGCAGCATGATGCGAGCATGGATGAACCGCACGCAAAAGAGATTTACCAGGTTGGCTGTGTCTGCAAAATTGTGCAGAACGTGAAAATGCCGGACGGGAACATCAAGGTTCTCGTAGAAGGCGTGGAGCGCGCGAAGTCAACCGATGTGAACGACCGCGATGGGTTCTTTGTGGCGACGGTTCGCACGGGGAAGAATGCGTTTGAGATGACGCCCCCGGTGGAGCAGTTGATGCAGCGCGTCACTTCGCTCTTTGAGCAGTATGTGAAGCTGCAGCAGTCGCTGAACTACGAGACCATCATTGCCACGGTTCGCATGGACGAGGCTTCCAAGCTTTCGGATGTGATTGCCGCGAATTTGCAGTTGGGCATTGAAGAGAAGCAAGAGTTGCTGAGCATCTTTGATCCGGCGACGCGGTTGGCGCGTATTGCGGATGTGCTCGACATTGAGATTGAGAAGCTTGACCTGGACCGCAACATCCAGAGCCGCGTGAAACGGCAGATGGAGCGAGCGCAGAAAGAGTATTACCTTAACGAGAAGATTAAGGCGATACAGAAAGAGCTGGGGCGCGGCGAGAAGAGCGAGTTTGACGAGCTGCGCAAGAAGATTGAAGCGGCGGGCATGCCGAAGGATGTGCTGGACAAAGCCATCACTGAGCTAAAGAAGCTGGAAGCGATGCCGCCGATGAGTGCTGAGAGCACGGTGAGCCGCAACTACATTGACTGGCTGCTGGCGGTGCCGTGGAAGAAGCGCTCGAAGGAAACGCGGTCGATTGATTTTGCCGAGAAGATCTTGAATGAAGACCATTACGGCCTCGAAAAGATCAAGGACCGCATTCTTGAGTTTCTTGCCGTGCGTCAGCTCGTTAAAAATCCGAAGGGCTCCATCCTCTGCTTTGTCGGGCCTCCGGGCGTGGGCAAAACTTCGCTGGGCATGTCGATTGCGAAGGCCACCGGACGCAAGTTTGTTCGGCTGGCGCTGGGTGGCGTGCGGGACGAGGCGGAGATTCGCGGACATCGGCGCACGTATATCGGCGCGCTGCCGGGGCAGATTATTCAGCACATGAAGAAGGCAGGAACGAAGAACCCGGTCTTCCTGCTGGATGAAGTGGATAAGATGGCTTCGGATTTCCGGGGCGATCCGGCTTCGGCTTTGTTGGAAGTGCTGGACCCGGAGCAGAACTCTACGTTCCAGGATCACTATCTCGACGTGGATTACGACTTATCGCAGGTGTTGTTTGTGGCGACGGCGAATGTGCTGCATACAATTCCTGCTCCGCTGCAGGACCGCATGGAGATTCTGCGGCTGCAGGGATACACCGAGCAGGAGAAGCTGGAGATTGCGAAGCAGTATCTCGTGAAGAAGCAGCGCGGACAGACGGGATTGACGGAGAAGCAGATTGTCATTGAAGACAGCGCTATTCTTGAGGTCATCCGCAGCTACACGCGTGAGGCTGGCGTGCGTAATCTGGAGCGCGAGCTTGGGAATATCTGCCGCAAGGTGGCACGGCGTGTGGTGAAGAATGGCGCGAAGCACAAGGAAACCATCACGAAAGACAATGTGGTGGAGTTCCTTGGCGTGGCTCGCTTCCATGACTCCGAGATGCAGGAGAAGAACGAGGTTGGCGTTGTTACCGGGCTTGCATGGACGGAGGTTGGGGGCAGCATTCTCAACACCGAGGTGCAGGTGCTGGATGGCAAGGGCAAGCTCACCATCACCGGCCAGCTTGGCGATGTGATGCAGGAGTCTGCACAGGCGGCGCTGAGCTATATTCGCGGCAAGGCGCAGCAGCTTGGGCTAACGCGGGAGTTCTACCGCAACCTTGATCTGCATCTGCATGTGCCGGAGGGTGCAATTCCGAAGGATGGTCCTTCGGCTGGCATCACGATGGCTACGGCGCTGGCTTCCGCTCTGACAAAAATTCCGGTGCGGCGCGATATTGCGATGACGGGTGAGATTACGCTGCGTGGGAAGGTGTTGCCGATTGGTGGCTTGAAGGAGAAGCTGCTGGCGGCGCTGCGGGCGGGAATCTTTGAAGCGATTCTGCCGCGTGGCAATGAGAAAGACCTTTCCGATTTGCCGGACAACATTAAGAACTCGATGAAGCTGCACTTTGTGGATTCGATGGATGAGGTGTTGAAGCTGGCGCTGGCGGAACCGTTGCCGGAGCCGCTTCCGGCTGCGGCGGAGACGCTGGCGGCAGTGGCTCAACCGGAGATTACGGGCGGAGCGGTAGCTCGGCAATAACACAAAACAAGTTCGAAAGAAACAGGGTGCTTCTTAAGAAGCACCCTGTTTCTTTGCAGCGGATTCCGCTTCAGCCAGCCATCCCCGGCGTAACTGCTCCACAGGAATGCTGGACATATAAGGCTTGATGTCGAGGATGGGCGTGCCGTCGAGCATATCAAGCCCACGGACGCGGAGGATGTTGCCATTGCGGCTCAGCAACTCCACCACTGTAAGGCCGATAGGGTTGGGACGGCGTGGACTGCGCGTAGCGAAGACGCCGTGCTCGCGGTTGTCGACGGGAACGCGGCCGTAGAGGCTCATGCCGTCGGCACGGTCAAACTCCCAAAGAATAAAAAGATGCGAAAAGCCCTCAATATCGGTAAGACCGGGTTCGTATTCGCGAAGGATTTCAAGCGCACCTTCGGCCTTATGTTTGGCTCCGAGGCCTTTGGGGATGGATGCGGTGTCTTTGTGCGGGCTGACGACGAAACCGATGGGGCAAGGCGTGAACATGTCTGCATCGTAATGCAATAGCCCAAGTAGAATCGAGGGAATGGCTCACTGGTATCGGCGTGTCTTTCTGTTGGCGCTGCCGCTGATTCTTTCCAACTTAACGCAGCCGCTGCTTTCGACGGTGGATGCGGTTCTCAGCGGACACCTGCCCGGCGCTGCCGCGCTGGGCGGCGTGGCGCTGGGCGGAATCTTCTTTGACACGATTTACTGGAGCTTTGGATTTTTGCGCATGAGCACCACGGGCCTTGTGGCGCAGGCGCATGGAGCAGGCGAGAAAGATGCTCTGCGAATGCACTTTCTGCGAGCTCTCGGAATGGCGGCGGCAATTGGTGTAGGGATACTGGCGCTGAAAGGCCCGCTGATTGCGCTGGCGGTGCGATTGCTGGGGGCTAGCGCGGAGTCAGCAGCGAATGCGCAGGTCTATTGCCATGTACGGATATGGTCAGCCCCGGCCGCGCTGATGAACTATGCGATCCTCGGCTATTTGCTGGGGCGGCAACGGGCACGGCTGGCGCTGGTGCTGCAAGCGGTCATCAACGTGGTGAATGTTTGCGTGGCAATGACGCTGGTGTTACGGCTGCACTGGGGCGTGGCGGGAATCGCTACAGGAACGGCCATTGCGGAGTGGACCGGGTGTCTGCTGGGCCTGGCGCTGGTCTGGCAGCGGGAGTGGTTCCGTGTTCGCTGGCAGGAACTGGTCGCCGGCCCAAAGCTGAAAGAATTGTTCGCATTGAACTTTGACATCCTGATACGGACGATCTGCCTCGTCGCCGCGTATGCGTGGTTTACGCGAGCCGGAGCACGCGAGGGCGACGCGGTGCTTGCGGCCAATGCCGTGCTGATGAACCTGCATTACATCGCCGCGTACGGGCTGGATGGCTTTGCGAATGCCACCGAAGCGCTGGTAGGCGAATCCATCGGGGCGCGCCGCATCGAGGATTACCGCGCGGTGCTGCGCGCTTCCACCGTATGGGCGTTTCTGGTAGCTGCCATGGCTTCGCTGGTATATCTCCTTGCCGGAAAGTGGGTAGTAGGGATGTACACCAACGTGGAGACAGTGCGCGGGCTGGCTTTGCACTACTTACCGTGGGCAGTGGCGTTGCCGTTTGTCTCTGTCCTTGGATATCAGATGGACGGAGTATTTATCGGCGCCACGCGCGGGCGGGAGTTGCGCGATGCCATGGTGATTTCATTGGCCGTCTTCCTGGCGCTGGCCCTGGGGCTGGAGCAGTGGTATGGAAATGCGGGCCTCTGGTGCGCGTTTTGCGTCTGGATGGGCGCGCGCGGCATTTTGCTGGCGATGAGGCTTCCGCGAATTGAGAGGCGATTTACCGAGCCGGTAACGGTATCCTGAGATACGGATGAAATATACGACACAGTTTTTGCTTTCGGCGATGAGCGCCGATCAGTTCCCTGCCTCGCAGGCGCCGGAGATTGCTTTCCTCGGCCGCTCCAACGTGGGCAAGTCAAGCCTGCTGAATTCGCTCGCGGGCGAGAAAGCCGCAAAAGTTTCCTCCACGCCGGGACGTACGCGGGCCATCAACTTTTTTGCTCTGCTGGACCAGTCGCAGAGGCGCAAGCTGGTCTTTGCCGATTTGCCGGGATATGGATACGCGAAGATTTCCAAGTCCATCTCTGCTGAGTGGCCTAAGTTTATTGAGCCTTACCTGGCTGAGCGCGAGACGCTGGGCCTTTGCGTCTGCCTCGTTGACTCCAACATTCCGTCGCAGGAGCGCGATAAGCAGCTCATTGAATGGCTGCGGCACGTAGGACGCGAGTTTGTGGTTGTCGCCACCAAAGTAGACCGCCTCAGCGGCAATGAGCGGACACGCAACCTGAATGCGCTGCGCAAAGGGCTGGAGATTGACGAGATTCTTCCCGTTTCCGCTAAGACGGGGATGGGGATTGGGGCGCTTTGGCAGAGGTTTGAGGGGCTGGGGAGTTAGTTCGCCGGTGAGGATGACACGGCTTTATTTTGTGGGAGAGCTTGGATAGGGAGAACTCACTGTTGAGGTATCCCACCCTTGGCACAAAAACAAAGACGTGCCAAGGATGGGGCGCCCAAGCTTTGTGCCTACCAACTGGAGTAGGGCTGGCCGTCGGTGCCGGTGTCCTGGGAGCCGGAGTGGACGTCGTCGATGCCAGGGTCGGTCTGGTCGATGGAGTGCAACGAGTCGCCCATGTCGGTTACCCAGGTTTCTTTGCTGTGGGTCATGGGGTCCTGCGGGATTTCGCGGAGGTAGCCTTCCTGTACGAGGTCGTCGAGGGACTGCGGGCCTTTTTGCTTGTCGGCGGTGTAGGAGTCGATGGCACCACGGATGGTTTGCAGATCTTCCCGGAGCACAGCCTCGCGAGCGGCGATGACGGACGCCTTGTAGGCCGGGATGGCGATGGCCGTGAGGATGAGGATGATGGTCATGACGATCATCAGCTCGAGGAGCGTGAAGCCGGATTCGTGTTGTTTCTTTTTAATCATTCCCGCCTTCGCGAAAAGCTTCGGGGGCTAAAGCCCGATTTTTATTTCCCGCTCTTTCGGCACGACTGAAGTTGTGCCCTGATACAAAACTTTGATTGCGTGTTTGTGGCGGGGCTACAGCCCTGCCCTACCTAAAACCAATCAGACTGCCGAATTCTTTTGCCGGGGATAAATCCCCAGCCTACCTGTTTGTTACCAGTCGGAATACTTTGTGCCGTCCAAGGCTGTGCCTAGCGATTTTGAGTACACGTCGAAGACGCTTTGGCCGCCGAAGGAATCAGAGGTTGGGTCGTCCTGCATGGAGCGCATGCCCCACTCGGCCTTGTTGGTCATGGGGTCAATGGGGATTTTGCGCAGGAACCTTACTTTTTTGCCCTGGATATCGACGCCTTTGACGAGCGTGTCGAGATCGGGGGGGTAGTTCTGGCTGTCTACCTTGGTCTGGAAGCCGCCTTTGTCCGCAGCGTCCTTGTACTTGTCGATGGCATCGCGCATCATCCAGAGGTCGTAACGCAGCTCGCGCTCCTTTTGGCGCTTGATGTGGAAACGCGCTACTGGGATGGCTGCGGAGGCGAGGATGGCCAGGATCGCTACGGTGACGATTAGTTCTACCAGGGTCAGGCCGCGTTCATGGGCCGGGAGAACTCTCGACTGAGGTATCCCACCCTTCGAGCAAGAAACGCTCGAAGGATGGGGCGCGGGAGTGATGCGGGACCACCGCGATTTCCGGATTGGAGAGACGCGCTGCATTTCACTTGACGCTGACCGTGAGGGCGTTGGCCTGTGCAGGGACAGGTTGCTGGCCGGTGGTCAGGGCTCCGGGACGGGTGATGGCGATGCTAGTGGAGCCAGCCGCCTTGGCCTGGAAGGTGAGCACGTAGACGACGCCTGCTCCGCTGACACCTGGTGCGCCTGCGGGGCGCGTGGCGTTGATGGTCAGGTTGCCGGGACCGTCGTCGCGATGCACGGGATTGACCGATTGACCATCGCGGCTGAGGAAGTCTCCTGACGACACGTTGACGAGCGAGAGCCTGGTTGCGTCGTACTGCAACTGGAGCGGGACCGAGGCGATGTCATTGGCTCCGCTGATGACGATGGGGACCTGGAAGCTGGTTCCGCTGTTGACGGAGCTGGGGCCGTTGAGCATGAGGCGCAGGGCGCTGCCGGGTACTCCGGGAGCGGCAGCGGGCGCAGCCGAGGGCTGCGGAATGGCTGCGGCAGGAACGGTTGCGGGAGATTTTGGCCCGCCTAGCGCGGGCGCTTGATTAAGCGCGCCGTCGGCAGAGCTGTTCATCTCCGCGAGCGCAGCGGGAGCGGCGGCAGCGGCCGAGGGCGGCTTGGTGGAGCTGATGGATGTGGTGGCTACGCCGGTTTGCACGGATGGAGCGGAGTTGGCTCCAGCGCCTTCTACAGCAATGCGGCGAAGCTGCACCCCCTGGCCGGTACCAGTATCGACGGGGCGCAGGTTGGCCTCGGAGACGGACGCTCCGCGAACGACGTGCGGCACGAGCATGAAGACGAGCTCATCGGTGTTGAGCTGATGGTCCTTGGAGCCGAAGAGGTAACGGAGGATGGGAATCGAGCTGAGGCCCGGGATGCCGCTCCAACTGGTCGAATCACTCTTTTCGAGGATGCCGCCGAGGACGCTGACTTCGCCTTCGCGAAGGCGGATGGTCTGCTCGCTGTTTTTCTGGATGATGATGGGCTCGTTTACGCCACTGATGTTGACCTGGTTTCCTTCCGACATGTCCTCAACTTTGAGCTTGAGGGTTACGTCGCCGTCGGCATGGATGGTGGGCGTCATTTCAATGTTGACACCGATATCGATGTACTGGAACTGCGTGTTGACGAGGCCGGAGACTACGGAGGCGGTTGTGCCGGTCTGGTAAGAACCCGTGGCGATGGGGATACGCGAACCGATTTTGAGCGTGGCCTTTTGCAGGTTGGTGGCGCGGAGGCGCGGGTTCTGCAGAACCTTGGTGTTGGAGTCGCTGAGCAGCAGGTTGGCCGTGGCTGCTCCGAGGGTTATGGCAAAGTCGTTGGAGTTGAGATTGGCCAGGTTGTAGAGAGTAAGGTTGCTGGTGGTGGTTCCGCTGCTGTCTGTTGTTGTGGTGGTGGAGGTGCTGCTGGTGGGCGGCTGAAGCTGCACGCCGATGCTGCCGGGCCACTGGATGCCGAGGGTGCGCTCCCAGGTTTTGCTGACTTCCATGATGGCGATATCTACGACGACTTCGGGCATGGCCTTGTCGATGTCGTTGATGATTTTTTGCGCGAGGAGCAGCTCGTCGGGGGTGCCCTTGACGACGATGGCGTTCTGGCTGGCGATGGAAAACGCCTTGATGTTGACGCCGAGGACATTGCGCAGAGCGGTGGTGGCGTCCGTAAGGTCGTTTTGTTGCGTGGCGTTGGTGAGATAGAAGGTCTGGATGGCCTGCTCGTCGAGGTCGCGGCGCTTGTTGGGCGAGTTTTGCGCGACGAAGATGGTGTTGGCCGTGACGGGACGCCAGAAAGTGTTGGACTGGATGCCGACGATGCGGAGGGCATCGAGGAGGGTGACGTTGGTGAGGTCAACCTGGATGCGCTTGCCGGTGTAGTCGGTATCGAAGAGGACATTGACGCCGGCGGCGCGGCCTACCGCCTGATAGACGGTTTTGGAGTCCTCGGCCATGTGGAGCGTCAGCGGCTCGCTGTTGATGGGCTTGAGCTGGATGGGAGCGCCCATGCTATCGATTTCCTGCTGGCGGATGGAGGCCTGCGGCGGAGGCTGCTGGGAACGCTGCTGCTCAGCGGCCTTTTGCTGGCGGAGACGTGTAGCGGCGATTTCCTGCGTGACCGCTTCGTCGCTGGGGTCGATTTCCGCGGCGCGCATGAACTCTACGATGGCTGCGGCATCGTCGCTCTGGGCTTCCAACTGCTTGCCCTTGGCAAAGTGCTGGGCGGAGGCAGAGCCGCGGAGACGATAGAAAGCCGTTTTATAGCGGAGGTCCTTGGGGTTCTTCTGGTAGGCCTTCTGGTAGTTTTCAAAGGCGAGGTCGTAGTTTTCGGCTGCTTCGGCGGTCTGGCCACGCTTGTAGTCCTTGCCTGCGGACTCAGCGCCAAGGGTGGGGACTGCGGTGAGCATGAGGGAAAAGGCCAGGGCAAGCGGCAGGGCGGCGCCTGCTGCGGTCCTGCGCGGATGGCGGGTGGCGCCTTCGGCGCGGGTGGTGCGGCTCATAAGTGTGCTTTCTACTCCGCGGGGGCGGCTCTGGTTCTGCGAGAAATTACCCATCCAGTGATGCCTCATTTTAGCAAAGACCTGCGTTTAGACGGCCCAGGGGACGGGCCGGCGCAGGAGGAGATGAAATTCGGGCCGGTGCTAGGATATATGTTCGAGGATTTTGGAAATGGCACGTCAGAACAGCTACGCTGTCGCGCAGCACGAGGAGAATAAGGCGACCAAGAAGCCGAAGCCGCGGGACCCGGTGGCGAGCGGCGAGCGGGACGCGGCGCAGAATCGGGCGGCGTGGCATAACTACTTTCTTTTGGAGAAGTTTGAGGCCGGACTGTCCCTGCGCGGAACCGAGGTGAAGTCGATTCGCGAGGGCAAGGCGAACCTGAAGGACGCCTACGGGTTGATTAAAGATGGCGAAGCGTTTCTGCTGAACGTGCATATTGGGCCTTATTCGCATGGGAATATTGCGAATCATGACGAAACCCGGACGCGGAAGCTGCTGATGCATCGCGAAGAGGTTCGTAAGCTACTCTCCAAGACGCAGATTAAGGGGCATACGCTCATTCCGACGCGGCTTTATTTCAAGAATGGCCGGGTGAAATGCGAGCTGGCGGTAGCCAAAGGCAAGCAGGATTGGGATAAGCGCGAGACGGAGAAGCGGCGCGAGGCGGACCGCGAGGCTCGGGCGGCGGTGAATGCGAGTAAGCACCGGAACCAGCGTTAACAGTTTGGGCCAGTTTGCAGTGGAATAATGTCCGTATGCGGACTGAACTTTCTTTTGCTTCCCTTTCGACAATTGAGACGGAGTTGCTGGCGGTGCTGGCGGCCGACACGCAGACGGAAAAAGGCTCTGATGTTAAAGCTGTGCCGGAGTTGCTGACCGCTGACGCGGCGGTGAAGGCTGCGGCTGCTGGCGTGCTTGGCTCTGGCGAGTTTAAGGCCGGTGCGAATGAGACGGTGCTGATTCATGCTCCGGCTGGGCTGAAGGCGAAGCGGCTGCTGGTTGTTGGATTGGGCAAGGCTGCGAAGGCTACGGCACATGGCATGAGGACGGCTGCCGGGACTGCGGTTCGCTACACGAAGCCACGCGGGATTCGCGAACTGGTGTTTGCATTGCCGGAGTTGGAGAGCGTGGAGATTGCCACTGCGGCTCGGGTTGCTGCTGAGGGTGCGGTTGTTGGGGATTTTGACTCCGATACGTATCGCAGCGAGCGCAAGGATGTGAGCGTGCAGAGCTTTGTGGCTGTGGCTCCGGAGAGCGCGGTCAAGGCTGCTGTTGAGGCGGGATTTGCTGAAGGCGTGATTCTTGGCGAGAGCCAGAACTTTGCGCGCGTGCAGGTGAATGAGCCGGGGAATGTGCTGACTCCGACGGAGTTTGGCAAGCGCGCGGCGGCGATGGCTGCCGAGGTTGGGCTGAAGGCTGAGATTTCTTCGACCGAGAAGATGCGCGAACTGAAGATGGGCGCGTTTTTGAGCGTGGCGCAGGGCAGCGTGGAGCCTCCGGCGCTGATCGTGCTGCGCTATGAGCCTGAGGGCGTGACTGATGGCCCGGTGATTGGGCTTGTTGGCAAGGGGATTACGTTTGATACGGGCGGTATCTCGATTAAGCCTGCCGACAACATGGAGAAGATGAAGTACGACATGGCGGGTGGAGCTGCAATGCTGGGTGCGATGCGCGCGATTGCGCTGCTGAAGCCGAAGGTGCGCGTGATCTGCGTGGTCTGCTCGACCGAAAATATGCCGGATGGCAAGGCGCAGAAGCCTGGCGATGTGCAGACGGCGATGTCGGGAAAGACAATCGAAATTATCAATACCGACGCCGAGGGGCGGCTGGTGCTTGCGGATGGTTTGGCTTATGCGAAGCAGTTGGGCGCGACGCACTTGATTGATGCGGCTACATTGACGGGCGCTGTGGGCGTGGCGCTGGGCAAGATTAACGCTGGCTCGTTCTCGAATGATGATGCGACGTATGAGAAGTTCAACGCGGGCCTTGCGGAGAGCGGCGAGAAGTTCTGGCGGCTGCCGTTGGGCGATGAGTACGCGGATTTGATTAAGAGCGATATTGCCGATATCAAGAACACCGGCGGACGGTATGGCGGGGCGATTACTGCGGCGGAGTTCCTGAAGGTGTTTGCGGAGGATACGCCTTGGATTCACCTCGACATTGCTGGGCTCGCGTGGATTGATGAAGGTGGGCCGCATATTGCCAAGGGGCCTAGCGGTGTGGCAGTGCGGTCGATTGTCGAGTGGGTGAAGAAGTACTAAAGGCAGCTTTTAGCTGTTAGCTTGATTGTGAAGGTGCGAATTGTTGATTCGATATAGAGATGTAACAAAGGCAACGGCTATGCCGTTGCCTTTGTTGTTTGGCTAAGAGCTAGAAGCTAATGGCTAATAGCTGTTCTTACATCGCTTCTGGGGTTTCGATGCCTAGCCAGCTTAGGACCTGCACCAGTTCGCGCAGGGCGATGGCTGCTGTGGCTAGAAGGAATGTCTTCTTTGCCGGTACTTCTTCCGTAAGGATGTGGTGGTGATGGTAGAAGTTGTTGAACTCCTGCGCTAGCTGGAAGGCGTGCTTGGCCAAGTAGGCGGGCTCGGATGCGGTGATGGCTTGATCGAGCACCAGCGAGCGGCGGCCAGCGCGGAGCCATAGCGCCCAGATATCTTCTGCGTCTTCGCTGCCGAGGAACTGCGCTAATGTTTCCGGTGCGATTTTGGCGAAGTCGGCGAGGACTGCTTCCAGTGTGGTTTCGCCTTTGCGGAAGATGTTGCGGATGCGGACGGCTGCGTATTGCGCGTAGGGGCCGGTTTCGCCTTCAAAGCTGAGAGCGTCTTTGAAGTCGAAGGCGATCACCGAATTGCGCGTGTACTTGAGCATGAAGTAACGCAACGCACCGATAGCGATTTGCTCGGCAATCTTCTGGCGTTCGGATTCCTCGCGGCTGGTCTGGCGTTTTTCTACTTCGGCGCTGGTGGCGGCGATGAGCTTATCGATGAGGTCGTCGGCTTTGACGCCAAAGCCTTTGCGGCCACTGACTTCGATGTAGGGCCGCGACAGATCTTCTTCGGCAACGGTGTAGCCGAGGTCTACGGCGCAGCGCGGGGTGAGCGCGACCATCTCATAGCTGAAGTGCGTGTAGCGGTCGGCCTGCGCGGTGTGGCCCATGCCGCGCAGAGCTTGAATCACGTTGGCCTGCGGGTCGGACTGGCGCGAGTCAATAACGTTGTAGATGGCCGTTGCGCCGCCGAAGTGAGGGTGGTCGGCTTCGCCGCTTTCAGCGGATATCCAGCACTCGTGATTGGGATAGGTGAAGAACTTTTTGTAGCCGAAGTCACGGCCAGGCAGGAGGCCGAACTTCCAAAGGTGATAGGCAATGTCTTTGCCTACGTACGTTACGGTGCCGTTGGAGCGGACGATGACTTTGGCGTCTTCATCGAGTTCGCCTTCGGCGATTTCCGCACCAGGGCGGCGCATGACCCAGCAACCTTTGTTCTTGCCTTCGGTTTCGTAATAAAGAACGCCGGTTTGCTTCAACTGCTCGAAGGCTACATCCCAGAACTTGAGGTGAAGAATTTCGCTTTCACGCGGGAGGAAGTCGTACTCGATATCGAGGCGGAGCATGGTTTCGAGATGGCGATACAAAACAGCCGTTGAAATCAGCTCGGCTACTTCAGCGGTTTCGTTGTTGCCTTCTTCAATAGCGTGCAGCGTGGCGTAGCGCAACTTCTTACGCTCGGCGTTTTCGGTTTCGCTTCCCTGCTCGTACCACTGCGAGGTTTTTGCGTAGAGGTCCCAGCAGTAGTAATCGACGCGCTCGTTTTTCTGCTTGAGATCATCGAGCAATGCGCGGACTTCTGCTAATGACTTGCCTTCGAGGTGAAGGAAGCCTACGACTACATCGGCGACTTGCACGCCGGTGTTGTCGATGTAGTTCTGCACATCGACCTTTGCTCCGGCGGCGCGGAGTAAGCGTACGAAAGTATCACCGAGAATGGCGTTGCGCAGATGGCCGATGTGTGCGGCCTTGTTGGGGTTGATGCTGGTGTGCTCTACGAGAACATGGTCAGACGAAATCGCGGGGCTGTCTCCGCGCACGACGGATTGCACACCAACTGCGCGGTCGAGCTTTGCATTGATGTAGCCAGCACCGGCGACATCAAAACTGGAAAAGCCGGGAAGGGTTCCAATGGCTTCCACGATTTCCTGCGCGATAACCTTGGGCGCTTTACGCAGGGAGCGCGCGAGTTGCAGCGCGATAGGCGTGGCCAGTTCGCCGAATTTAAGGTCGGGCGGAATCTCGACGGGGATGTTTTCCATGTCGAGCGAATACTTCGCTTTGAGCACCGAGCGGAGGTGCGCGGCGAGCTGTTTTTGTAGTTCGAGATACACGCGGGAAGGCCTCAGAAATCCTTGATTTACAAGGGTTATTTTAGCAGACAGGCGCTTGCGCACCGGCGATTGGAAGAGCATACTGGCTTCATCCAACGGACAGGGAGAGGTGCGAATGAAGACTGCGGTTTGCATACTTTCGATTAACGCAGCACTATACGCAATGGACGGCGCACAAGCAGCACAACAACCCGTCGCAAACTCCGCCGACCAACACCACATGGCGATGGAAATGCGCGGAGACCACGTGATGGGGTTTCCGCATGACAAGACTACGCATCATTTTCTGATTCAGGCGCAAGGCGGCGTCATCCAGGTAACGGCGAATGATCCGAAGGATACGCAGGATATCAACATGATCCACATGCACCTGGGGCATATTGCGCAGATGTTTGCGAGTGGCAACTTTCAAGCGCCGATGCTGGTGCATGATGCGATTCCGCCGGGCACGACGACGATGAAGCTGCTGAAAGACAAGATTCACTACGAGTTTGTTCAGGTGGATGCGGGCGGGGCTGTGCACATCGAATCGGACGACCCAGTGGCAGTCGCAGCGATTCATGATTTTCTTCGCTACCAGATTGCGGAGCATAAGACGGGTGATCCGGTGGATGAGCCGAAGGCGCAGTAGCAACGGACGTTTGGTGTTCGGCGTATGCTCGATGACGAGAGAGGACTGCGAAGATGATTGCGTTGAGTGGTGCTGAGTTGCAGGCGTGGGTGGAGCACACATCCGGGCAGTGGAAAGAACTGCTGACCAAGCGGCCGGAGATTCTGGCGTTTCCCTGCGATATTCGCGAATCGAAGACTGTAGCGCAGGTATTGCAGCATGTTGTAGCAGTAGAGCTGCGTTATGCGGAGGGGCTGAACGAGTTGCCGCAGTCGGATTATTCGGCGATTCCCTACGGCACGACAGAAGCAATTTATGCCACGCATGACCGCGCGATGGATCTGATTCGTCCGCTGCTGGAGCGAGACCAGGAGTGGTGGGAAACGGAGATGGAATACAAGACTCGCAGCCTGGGTACGGTGCGGTTTTCGCGGCGCACGGCGCTTGTGCAACTGCTGACGCATTCGATTCGGCACTATGCGCAACTGGCTACGCTGGTACGGCAGCATGGCGTGAAGCATGAGTGGACGATGGATTATCTTTTCATGGACATGCCGACGGCTGCCGCCTAAAGCGTTGCGTACTCAGGCGTGGAGTCTCCATGCAGGGATTAGCCAGTCACAGTGAAACCAGAAGCTGAGTGCTGCGTGAAACGCCACATAAAAGACCCAGCTTGATGCGTAAGCTGCGGCAATTTTGCGTGGCTTGCGGAGGACATACCACGCTAGCAGAATGTCGAGCGGAATGAGCGCGGGAACGACAAGCCAGAGTGGGGCGTGCAAGCTCGCGAGCGTATAGCCGGAGAGGCAAACAATACAACCGATGGCGAGGGTTGGAAAGACGTAGATACGGCGCGTGGCGAGGAAAATCCCAAGGCCCCAGGCCAATGCTGTAAAGAGGATCGACAGGTCCAGTTGAAGAACCGCAGGCAGGGTGTTCATCAGCAATGTCTCCTGTGCTGAGCCACAGAAGGCTCGCAGATACTTTACGATAGTAGAAGGCCTATTGTTCCTTAATTTTGCGGTTCATGGCCATGAGCCTTCATGAGCAAACCAGTTCCAGAGCATTTTTATCTCACGACGCCGATTTACTACGTGAATGCGCGGCCTCACCTGGGGCATGCCTACTCGACGATTGTTTGTGACGCGATTGCGCGGCGGAAGCGCGCGCTTGGCGTGGATACGTGGTTTCTGACCGGCACCGACGAGCACGGACAGAAGATTGAGCGTTCGGCAAAACTGGCGGGCAAGACCCCGCAGGAGTTTGCGGATGCCATCTCCGGCGAGTTTCGCGCGCTGTGGGACCGGCTGGGGCTGAGCTACGACGACTTTATCCGCACGACGGAAGCGCGGCACAAGCGCGGCGTGCAGAAGCTGTTTGCGGTGCTGCGCGATAAGGGGTTCATCTACAAGAGCACGTACACGGGGCAGTATTGCGTCTCCGATGAGGCGTGGGTGGATGTTCCGGTCGGGGCTCCCTGCCCTACTTGCGGGCGGCTGACGGAGATGGTGAGCGAGGAGAATTATTTCTTCAAACTGTCGGCTTTTGAGAAGAAGCTGCTGGAGTTTTACGAGGCGAATCCGGAGTTTATGCAGCCGGAATCTACGCGCAAAGAGGTGCTTTCCTTTGTGCGCGGCGGGCTCAAAGATTTGTCAGTGAGCCGCACGAGTTTTTCGTGGGGCATTCCGGTACCGGGCGATGAGAAGCATGTTGTGTATGTGTGGCTGGATGCGCTGGCCAACTACATGACGGCAGTTGGCTACGGCTCAGATGACCCGAAAGAACAGGAAAAGTTCAAGAAATTCTGGCCGGCGGATTTGCACCTTATAGGAAAAGAAATCAGCCGCTTTCATTGCGTGTACTGGCCTGCGTTTTTGATGGCGACGGGGATTCCGGTGCCGCGTTCGGTGCGTGCGAATGGCTGGCTGCTCTTTGACGATACGAAGATGTCGAAGTCACTGGGCAACATTGTGCGCGCGGAGACGATTGATGAGGTGCTTGGAGCGGACGCGCTGCGCTACTTCCTGCTCCGAGAGATTCCGTTTGGCTCCGATGGCAGCTTTACCTTTGATGCGCTGGTGCGGCGGTATAACGGCGATCTCGCCAACGGCTATGGCAATCTTGTAAGCCGCGTGGTGAACATGATGCACAAGTTCTTTGGCGGAGTGGTGCCGGAGGCTGGTGCTTCGACTGACGCTGAGATTGCTTTGAAGGCTTCTGCAGAGCGGGCGATTGCGGAGTTTGGGCCGGGCTTTGATGCGTTTGAATTTTCCGATGCGTTGAAGAGTATCTGGACACTGGTTGCGGATACGGATGGCTACCTGACGGCGAATGCGCCGTGGAAGAAGCCCGCGGAACGCAGCGACGAAGAGCATGCGGCATTGCAGGCGCGAGTGCTGGCAACAGCGGCGGAAGCTATTCGCATCACAACTGCTCTGGTGTATCCGATTCTGCCCGCATCGGCTGCGAAGGTTTGGCAGCAGTTGGGGCTGGGCGAGATTCAGGATGCTTCGAAGCAAAAGTTTTTAATGGATTTGCAGTGGGGTGGGTTGAAGGCCGGCACGAAGTTTGGTGAGCCTGCGCCGCTCTTCCCCCGCGCAGAAAAGGACGTGGTGGAACGTATGGAAAATCTTGAGAAGCAGAATAATGCGAGTGTGGTGGATGCGGCGGCAGGCAAGACGGTAGACCCGGTGCAGGCTCCGGCTTCGCCTTCGGTTGCACCGACTACAGCCACGGATATTGCCACGGCTCGGGCAAATGACGCGCTGACGCAGACGACAGTGGCGTCGAGCGAGGGCAAGCCGGTGGCTACGGCCAAGGTGGATACGACTGCGACAGAGGTTGCAAGTGCGCGGCTGAGCACCGCTCCGGTTGAGGCCGCTCCTGTTGCGGAAGAAAAGCAGTACATCTCGATTGACGACTTTGTGAAGGTGGATTTGCGCGTGGCGCAGGTGCTGGTTGCAGAGCGCATTCCCAAGGCGGACAAGTTGCTGCGGCTTGAAGTTGATTTGGGCTACGAGAAGCGGCAGATTCTCGCCGGTATTGCCGCGTACTATGAGCCGGAAAAGCTGGTTGGGCGGAAGATTGTTATCGTCGCGAATCTGGCTCCGCGCAAGATGCGCGGGCTGGAGTCGAATGGGATGCTGCTGGCGGCTTCGTTGCCGGATGATCCAAACAGCACGCCGGTTTTGGCTGGATTTCTGGAAGATGTGCCGCTGGGAGCACGGCTGAAGTAATGCTGATTGATTCGCATGTGCATATCGATAATCCGCGCTATGCGGAGGACCGCGCCGAGGTGCTGAAGCGCGCGTTTGATGCGGGCGTTGGCGCGATGCTGGCGATTGGCATTGGCGAGAATCCGCTGGAGATGGACCAGGCGCTGGCGGTTTGCCGGGAGTACAACGGGAAGCCGGGCGTGCCGAAGCTGTTTGCGAGCGCGGGGATTTATCCGCACTCGACGGCGGATGCGGATGAGGCGGCTTACCAGAAGCTTGATTCCCTTCTCGCTGAGCCTGAGGTGATTGCCTGCGGCGAGATTGGGCTGGACTACTACCACGAGGGCGCTTCGCGTGAGGTGCAGCATGCGGGGCTGATTCGCCAGCTTGAGATTGCGGCGGCGCGGAAACGGCCTATTTTGATTCACTGCAGGCCGAAGGAAGGCACTACGGCGGCCTGGGATGATTTGTTCGTGGTGCTGGATGAGCACTGGGCGAAGACCGGGCTGGGCGGCGTGATGCACTGCTTTGCGGGGACCGAGGAGCAGGCGAAGCGGTCGCTGGATATGGGCTTTCTTTGCTCGTTTGCCGGGCAGTTGACTTATCCCAAAGCGCAGGAGCTGCGGGATGTTGCCGCGAAGCTGCCGCTGGACGGGGTGCTGGTGGAGACGGATGCTCCATGGCTGGCTCCGGCACCGTATCGCGGGCAGCGGAATGAGTCGGCGTATATGCTGCATACCGCCGAAACGCTGGCCGGACTGTTAGGCGTGACTGTGGATGGATTAGGTGTTGCAACGACAAAAAACTTCGAGAGGCTGTTTAAGCTGCAGCCATTCGTGGGAAACTGATAAGAGTACCTCAGGGGCTAAAGCCCGGAACGCCTGAGGCTGGTTTTGCGGCACGACTGAAGTCGTGCCCTGTTACAAAGCAGAATTCAGGTGAACCATTGCCGGAAGTTGGGGATTTTATGGCGCAGGATAATTCGTTTGACGTGGTAAGCAAGGTAGACATCCAGGAAGTCCGCAACGCGATTGACCAGGCGGTCAAGGAAGTGAAGCAGCGCTTTGACCTGAAGGATTCGCACTCGGAGATTGAGCTGCTGCAGGGCGACAAGGAGATTCAGCTTGCGTCTGCCGGCGAGTACAAGCTTGAGGCTGTGAAGGAGATTCTTGGGCAAAAGCTGGTGAAACGCGGTGTCTCGCTGAAGAATCTAACCTATGGCAAGCTGGAACCGGCTGCCGGGCAAAGCGTAAGGCAGAAGATTACGCTGCAGCAGGGGATTCCGGGCGAGAAGGCGAAAGAGATCGTCAAGATCGTCAAGGACTCAAAAAAGAAGGTGCAGGCGAGCATTCAAGGCGATACTGTGAGAATAAGCGGCAAAGACCGCGACGATCTGCAGGCGATGATTGCGCTTCTGAAGGGCAAAGACCTCGGCGTTGAGTTGCAGTTTACGAATTACCGGACCAACTAGGTTTTCTGGCTAAGTTGCCAGTCCATACAGGAAAAACAATTTGAGTACATTGGCGATAGCGACGGCACGAGAGGTCTTTGAACTTCTGCGGGATGACCTTGTGGCCATTGAGCAGGAGCTGGGCCGCGACGCCGCTTCCAGCGTTAGCACCATTACGGAGATTGCCGAATATCTGCGCGAGGGCGGCGGGAAACGCATCCGGCCTTCGGTACTGCTGCTTTCGGCGCACATGATGGGCTTTTTTGGGCCGGGCGCAATTAAGCTTGGCACCGTGGTGGAGATGGTGCATACGGCTACGCTGGTGCACGACGACATTATTGACGACGCGGATATGCGCCGCGGGCGGCCCAGCGCCAACACCATGTGGGGCAATGAGAAGTGCGTGCTGGCCGGCGACTGGTTGTATATGCAGGCCTTTCGCGTAGCCCTGGAAGAAAAGAGCCTGCGGATTTTGGATTTGCTCATCGGCCTGACACAGCAGATGGTGGAAGGCGAATTGCTGCAGATTCAGAAGCTGGGCAAGGCTGTTTCCGAGTCGGAATACTACGACCTTATCTTCCGCAAGACTGCCTGCTTGTTCTCAACTTCGATGCAGTTGGGTGCGGTGCTGGCTGGTGCGACGGAGGCGGAAGAAGCCAATGTTGCTACCTATGGGCGCGCGGTGGGGCTTGCTTTTCAGATTGTGGATGATGTACTGGATTTGACGGCTACCGAAGAGACGCTGGGCAAGCCGGTTGCCAGCGACCTGCGCGAGGGCAAGACTACACTGGCCGTCATTCATGCGTGGGACCACGGGACGAACGCCGAGCGCAAGCTGATTCAGCGTGTTCTGGACGACCGCAGCTTTGAGCATGTTTCTCGGCAGGAGATCCACGATATTTTGAAGCGGCATGACTCGGTGGCGTACGCCATGGAAGTGGCCGAGCGGTATGCGGAACAGGCTCGTGCGGCACTGGCGGGATTCCCGGAATCGGAGTTCAAGCGGGCGCTGTTGTGGCTGCCGGATTTTGTGGTAGCGCGGGATAAGTAAAGCAGAGATCAGGTTTTCAGGAATCAGAAAAAGGCCGGGGCTTACGCCTCGGCCTTTTGATTTAATCCATCAGGTTGCGGAGGGCTTCGGCGTAAACGTCGGGCAGGGGCTGGCGGTTGAAGTGCTCGTCGCAGACTACGTGGACGGTTTCTCCTTCGGCTAATAGCTCGGGTTCTGTGGCCTCCCTACCGTTACGCAGGATTCTGTATGCGAACTTGAGCACGGAGCCGCGAAGCATGGAGGGACGCGCTTCGATAAGGATTTCGTCGTCGTACTTTGCGGGCGAGCGGTAGCGGCAGGAAGCGTCTACGACGGGAAGAATGAGCTTGTGCTCTTTTTCCATGTTGTCGTAGGACAGGCCTACGGAGCGCAGCACTTCTACGCGGCCAATTTCAAACCAGACAAAGTAGTTGGCGTAGTAGACGACGCCCATCTGATCGGTTTCGGCGTAGCGAACGCGGATTTTTGATGTTACTGGCATAGACAGGGTGCGGGGTACAGGGTGCAGGGTACGGTTGGCGGCTCAGCGTTGTTGTGCGCCTGAACCCGGTACTCTATACCCTGTCCCCTGTTTTTACGGTTTGAAATGCGTGAAGATGGGCAGCTTGGTTACATCGTTAAAGATGATGAAGGCGAAGAAGACTACCAATACTACGAAGGCTGCCTGATAGATTTTTTCCTTGACCGCAAGGCTGATGTCGTGGCGGAGCGCGCCTTCAATCAGGAGCAGCAGAATCATGCCGCCGTCGAGGATGGGGAACGGTAGCAGGTTCAGGATGCCGAGGTTGAGGCTGATGGCGGCGGCGAGCCCGAACTTGGGCAGCCAGCCGTCCATCTGCGCGGCCTGGCCTGCCATGCGAGCAATGCCTACGGGTCCCGAGAGCTGCGAGACGGCGACCTTGTGCGTGAAGAGGCGGCCCAGCACATCGACAATCAGCAGAGAGTTCTCTTTCCAGAAGACTGCGGACTGTGCGACGGCCTGTGCGAAGGGCAGAGGCTTGGTGACGAAGGACGGGTTGGCGGGCCAGAAGCCGAGCTTGTAGCCGCCGTCAGAGTTCGCGGGCTGCGCCGTGAGCGCAATCTGCTGGCCGTTGCGCAGGACCGAGAGCGAGAGTTGCTTGCCGGGGTTAGCCTGCATGTAGGCGAGCAGCGTGGCTACGGAGTGGAACTGGAGGCCGTCCACGGTCTGGATTTCGTCACCATTGTGAAGCCCGGCGCGCTCGGCTGGCGTGTTGGGATCGATTTTGAAGACGCCGATGGGGCCAGAGTAGGTTTCGGCCAGCATTCCGGCTACAGTCAGGTCGGTGTCGTTTTTGCGCGTGTAGGCCGGCACATGGAGCGAGAGCTGCTGCGACTGGCCGTTGCGCGATACCGTGAGCGCTACCGTTGAGCTGGGGTTGACGGCGACGCGCGCGTCTACCTGCGCCCAGCTTGGGTTCTGCACGTTGTCAAAGCTGACAATCTTGTCGCCCGCCTGGATGCCGGCCTGTGCGGCAGCAGAGTTGGGAACAACCCACTCGACCAGCGTGTCCTTGACTACGCCCTTTGGCACTTCATTGATGAAGTTGTAGTAGACGAGCATGAGGACGAAGGCGAGGATGAAGTTGGCAACGGGGCCAGCGACGCCGATGAGCATGCGCTGCCAGCGCGGGTGCGAGGTGAGCGCACCGGGGTCCTGCTGATAGGCTTCGATTTCCTCTTTGCCGTCGGCGCTGAGCTTCATGTTTTCGCCGGGCATGGATTCGCCCGTCATGGCGACATAGCCGCCAAGGGGCAGGAGGCATACCTTGTAATCCGTTTCGCCGTATTTGAAGCCGAAGAGGCGCGGGCCAAAGCCGAGAGAGAAGGACTCCACGCGCACGCGGAACCACTTGGCCACGATGAAGTGGCCGAACTCGTGGACGGTGACCATGAGGCCGATGAGAACGATGAAAGCGCCGATTGCGACGGCTACGTCGTAGAGATTTTGCATAGAAACAACAAGATTCCTTTAGCGCAATTCTTTTTGAGGGCCCGTTTTCTGTGGTCTTATGCCACTTTTCCCGTTGCCCGTCTGCGCGCTTCGCGGTCGGCTTCCAGAACCTCCGAGATGGTGGCCGGATGCGACTCCGGGGTCTCGGCAAGCACTTTCTCTATTGTATCTGCGATTCCGGTAAATGGGACGCGGCGGTTGAGGAAGGCGTCCACGGCAACTTCGTCGGCAGCGTTGAGCGCGATGCAGTGCGCGCCTCCCTTCTCTGCCGCTTCATAGGCAAGGCGGAGACAAGGAAAGCGGGCGAAGTCGGGCTGCTCGAAGTCGAGATGCTTGAGAGCGGCGAGGTCGAAGTTGAGCGACGAGGCTGGGCGCTCGGGATAGGCCAACGCGTAGAGGATAGGCAGGCGCATGTCCGTGACGGAGATTTGCGCAAGAATGGAGCCGTCTACGTACTCGACGAGCGAGTGCACGGTGGACTGCGGGTGAATCGTCACGCGCACCTGCGAGGGTGGCACGTCGAAGAGGCGGCAGGCTTCGATAATTTCGAGGCCCTTGTTGAGCATGGTGGCCGAGTCAATGGTGATGCGGCGGCCCATCACCCATGTTGGGTGCTTGAGTGCCTGTTCCGGCGTGATGCCTGCGAACTGGTCGAGCGGTGTGGTGCGGAAAGGTCCGCCCGAGGCCGTGAGCCAGATGAATTTGACTTCGTTGTGCGTGCCAACGCGCATGCACTGGTGGACGGCGTTGTGTTCGCTGTCGATGGGAAGGATGGGCACGTTGCGCTCGCGGGCGGCGGCTGTGAGGATTTCGCCGGCGGCAACCATCGCTTCCTTGTTGGCGAGACCGATGGGCTTGCCTGCGAGGATAGCTGCGTGCGTTGCTTCCAGTCCGGAGACGCCTACGATGGCCGAGACTACGAAATCGGCTTCCGGGTGCGTGGAGGCGGCGACCGTGCCTTCTGTGCCGTGGACGACTTCTGTGCCGGTGATGCCCTCTTGCTTGAGGCGCGTCTGTAGCTGTGCAGCGAGCTCTTCTGTTGCGAGGGAGATGAGCTTGGGACGCCAGCGGACGGTCTGTGCGAAGGCTTCGTCTATGTTGCGGCCAGCAGCCAGCGTGGCTACGGAGTAGCGCTCGGGGAACTGCTCTACGATGGAAAGGGTGCTTTGGCCGATGGAGCCTGTGGAGCCGAGAATTGCCAGTCTTTTCAATGCTTTATGAGACCTCGGAGGCCGGCTTGCGGCCTCCTTAAAACCTCTGATGGATGATTTGAGCGTACCACAGTACGGGCGCAGCCAGCAGCAGCGCGTCGATGCGGTCGAGCACGCCTCCATGGCCGGGAAGCAGCGTCCCCGAGTCCTTGACGCCAGCGGAACGCTTGAGGGCGGATTCGGCGAGATCGCCTACCTGCGCGACGATGTTGATGATGGCTGCGAGGACGAGCCAGTACCACACAGGCTCGTCTGCGTAGGAGAGCTTGGCGATGTTCCAGTGGGTGATGAGCTGCTCCGAGAGCGCCAGAAGGCCGCCGGTTACGGCGAGGCTGCCGAGAATCGAGGCGATGGAACCTTCCCATGTTTTGCCGGGGCTGATGCTGGGAGCGAGCTTGTGCTTTCCGAAGGCGCGGCCCGCGTAGAGGGCGAAGATGTCCCCGGCCCAGACGGCGCACATTAGAAATACGACGAGTGAAGGACCGTTGGACTGCTCCCGCAGCATGGGCAGCGTAATGAGCGTGAAACCGGTGTAGCCGAGGCAGAAGCCGGAGCAGGTTACGTCGGCGAGCATGCGCGAAACGGGGCTCGAAAAGGTGCAGTAGACCAGCAGGGCGATGCCGAGAATGCCGGTGGCGGTGACGATCTGGTCAGGCCACTGATAGCTGGCCGCGAAGAGAGCCACGATGGAGACGAGCGTGGCGATACGGGGGGGCTTGGCTCCGGTCTGACGGGCGAGGGTCAGGAACTCCCACGCAGCGAGACAGGCTACCAGCGCGGTTACGGAAGTGAAGAGGATTTGCGCCCAGGCAGTTGCGGGCAAAAAAACAAGAAGCAGAACTATGGGGATAAGTACTACAGCCGTGAGAATTCTTTTCATTTATTTTTTGTCCTGATTGCCCAGGGTTGAGAATACACCCAGGAAATCAGGTGGAATGGGATTTCAGCAGATTCTAAGGTGCTTAGCTGACCGCGATTTTTACCCGCTCGGCTTCTTCGTCGGTGACGCCGACGTTTTCGCTGAGGCCGCCGAAGCGGCGCTCGCGGCGCTGGAAGGCAGCGATGGCTTCAAGGAGGTTGACGCCGCGGAAGTCCGGCCAGAGGCGGTCGGTGATAAATATCTCCGAGTAGGCGATCTGCCAGAGCAGGTAATTCGAGATGCGCATCTCGCCGGAGGTGCGGATGAGCAGGTCGGGGTCCGGCATGTGCGCGGTGTAAAGATGGCGGTGGATGTCCTCTTCCGTGATGCGGTCCGCGGAGATGTGCTTGTGCTTGAGCTCGGCGGAGAGCGCGCGGAAGGCGTCCACCAGCTCAGAGCGGCTGCCGTAGTTGAGCGCAAGCGTAAGCGTGGTGCCGGTGTTGCGCGCGGTGGTTTCCGAGGCCCACTGCATGGTCTCCTGCACTTCACTGGGCAGCTCATGTGTGCGGCCAATGTAGCGGATGCGCACATTGTTGTCCATCATGCGCTGTACGTTGCCTTCGAGATAGCTCTTGAGCAGGCGCATGAGGAAGTTGACTTCCACCTTGGGGCGGCGCAGGTTGTTTTCCAGCGAGAAGGCGTAGAGGGTAAGCCAGGGCAGGCCAATGCGCGAAGAGGTCTCTGTAACAAGCTGCACGCTTTTTGCGCCCTGCTGATGGCCCAGGAAGCGCTTCAGAGAGCGTGAACCAGCCCAGCGGCCATTGCCATCCATAATGATGGCGACGTGTTCCGGAAGACTCTCCGGCTTCAGCGTGTCGTAGACCGCGCGCTCTTCCGGCGTGAGCTCATGAATGCGCAACGTGCCTGCTGATTGCAATGGAAGTGCCTCTGCGTGAAAGCATCTGAGTGAGAAAAAACGGATGCCGGATAAGCGATGCGCGGAAATTCGCGTGAATATATTTTAACCACTCCCGCCGCGCTGGAGAATGGAAACCCGCACATGCCACCGCGAATCGGTCTCGGCGGGATACATCGACGCTAGCACAGCCGAAGCGGGTGCTGCAATGCAAACGGAGCGCACACTGCGCCTGTTACCGGCGCAGTGTGCGAAAGGGACGCGGAAAACTAATTTATGCCGTGCGGCGCTGGCCTGTTGACTTATCCCGAACCGCACCAAGAAAGAGTGTCTTCTGGAGCGAGTCGAGCTTAGGCAGCAGTTGCGCCACCTCCGCCAGGAACGTATCGGCAAAGATAGCCGTTACCTCTTCCTCGCGGCGGCTGCGGCTGTCACGAACAAGCTGGCAGACATTGACTTCCAACGCGTCGGCGAGCCTTTCGAGCGAGCCGAGCGTGGGAATTGCCTTGCCGTTTTCAATTTTAGAGATGTAAGTGCGTGGAACCTGCATGCGGCCGGCTAGCTGGCGCTGGCTCAGGTGGCGTGCGCGGCGAATTTCCTTCACCTGCGTCGCTACCTGCAGTCCAGCCTCAGCCTCGGGAGGCGCAGGCTTGCCGCCCACAACCGGCACAGGGCCGAGCACGGGCGTAGGTTCTGGCATGTCCAGGGACTTGTGGCACCGCCGGCACATTGAGTTGCTGGTACGGTACTGCACCAGCAGGCAATGCTCGCAGCGGATGACCTCGCGGGGTGGCATCTGGACGACCGCACCAGTGGTGCTTGCGGGCGCCGGAATTACAGTCGCTGTGGCCATAGATTGTGTGCGGAGTTCCAGAGCATGGTCTCCGCGGTGCATCTCTGCACCACGACTGTTGCTAGATTGGGGGGAGTGAACCATAATTGTCAAGTACAGACTTAGGGTCAAGCCTAAGTTGCCCCTATAATACCCCGAAAAACCCGGAAAAACACGAACCAAATCGAGTAACAACGAAACTAACTAGTAAACAGGCGGAGATATGGCGGAAACTGGGACAGATGTGCATCAATTCGGGCGGCAGCAGGCTCTGGATCTGCTCCACGAGTGGACGCAGGGCGAAAGCCTGCGCAAACACGCGCTGGGCGTGGAGACCTGTGTAGCCGCTTACGGCGAGGCGGAGGCCGACCGGCAGGGACTGGCCGGGGAAGAACGCGAGCGTCTGATAACGCTGTATTCGACCACTGCCCTGCTCCATGATTTCGATTATGAAAAACATCCTTCACTTGACGAACATCCGTTTGTGGGTGTTCGGGAGCTGGAGCGGCTTGGCTGGCCTGCGGAAACGCGGACGGCGATCCTGGGACACGCACAGTATTCCGGCGTGCCGCGGGTTACGCATCTGGACAAAGTGCTGTTTGCGTGCGATGAGCTATCGGGCTTCCTGACGGCCTGCGCTCTGGTGAAGCCGACGAAGGCAATTGCCGATGTGGAAGTAGCAGGCGTGAAGAAAAAGCTAAAGGACAAGGCGTTTGCGAAGGGTGTGAATCGGCAGGATGTGATTCAGGGCGCGGAAGAGCTGGGCGTAGAGTTGGATGCGCATATTGCGTTCTGTCTTGATGCGATGAAGAAGCGGGCGGCGGAGCTGGGGTTGTAGGCGACGGGAAAACCCAAAGAAAAACGAGTACAATTCTGCTGCTCCAGAATTCTGCTATCCGCAAAGGATGAGTCCTGCCGCATGTGACGCGCATCCTTTTTGCGGGTACAGTTTCGCGTTATTCTTCCTTTTGTTGCTGGATTCGCTTCAAGAAAAGGGGTCGTCATGGCCAGCTACCGCAATCTGCTTGTTGATACCGACAACGGAATTACCACCATCACTCTCAATCGCCCCGAGAAACGCAATGCTCTTTCCCCACAGCTGATGAATGAGATTGCGCAGGCGCTGGACGCGGCTGCGCAGGACGACAGCAGCGTGGTGATTCTGACGGGAGCCGGCCCCGCCTTTTGCGCGGGACTGGACATGGAACACCTGGCAACCCCGCATTCCGCCAACTCGCATGATGAGGGCTGCCACGACGCGGAAAACATGTCCCGCATGCTGCGCACAATCTTTGAGTTTCCCAAGCCCATCATTGCCGCAGTCAACGGCCCGGCCATTGCCGGAGGCATGGCGCTGGCCACACTTTGCGACTTTACGCTGACCGTGCCGGAGGCGAAGTTCGGCTACACGGAAGTGAAGGTAGGTTTTGTGCCGGCGATTGTTCTTTCCTTCCTGCTGCGGCAGGTGGGAGAACGCCGTACGCGCGACCTGCTGCTCTCCGGGCGGCTGCTCAAGGCGCAGGAAGCTCTGCAATATGGGCTGGTAACGCAGATTGTTCCAGCGGAAGAGCTGATGCAGACTGCCTACGCCACCGCGCAAGGGCTGCTACAGAACAGCCCGCAGGCCATGCACGAAGTAAAACGGCTGCTCACGCTGCATGCCAAGCGCTATCTCGACGCGGAGCTGGAAGAGGCCATCGAAGTGAATGCCAATCATCGCTCCGCAGAGGACTTCCGCGAAGGCATTGAGGCGTTTCTGCAGCACCGGCGGCCGGAGTGGCCGAGCCTGCACGCGAAGGTTTAACTTCTGCTGGACTAGCCTCATCTCCTGAACAAAAGAATCGGGCCGGGTTTACGAGATTCGTAAACCCGGCCCGATTTGTTTTTCGGTTAAGCAAAGAAGAGCTTGCTCTTATTCCTAGTGGTGCGCGCCACCGCCTGAGGATACGGAAACCGGCGCAGAAGATGGTGCGCTCATTGTGGACGACACATGCGCGCTGCTGAAGCTGCTGCCGGAGCTGCCACCGCTGATGTGACCGCCTACAGAGGTGGCGCCGGACGACGGACCGCTGAAGGAAGACATTGTGCTTCCACGGTGAATGGCAACGGGAGCATAGCCGCTGCTCGCGCCTCCATGCACCACGCCCCGCGCAGGCCCCTCCATGCCGCTATGGCTGCCTATGCTTGCGTAGACAGGGGTTGCCGCAGTTCCTCTTTGCACGGCGCGCTGCGAGAAGCCATGCAGGTTGCCAAGCTCATTGCGCGGTACCCCCATGCCTGCCGAATCTTTGCGGAAGACGAATGCGCCTTCTCCATCCGAGCTGCCTACCACTGCTCCGGAGTGAACCAACGCCGTGAGGTTATGCCCCACCAGAGAGGGCGTGCCCGCCTTTGGCGGTGCTGGCGCAGTTGGCAGCTTAGGGCCGCCGCCAAGCCTGGGCTTGTTTGGAGACTTTGGAGAGGTGGAGTTGAGGCGGTTGAGGGCCGTCACGTTATTGAGGCCGTTCCACATGCCGCCGGGCATCCATCCCCAACCCGTGCCGGGGCAGAAAGACCACGAGCCGTAATGGTAGGGCGTCCAGCCCCACGGATACGGCGACACCCAGCTATAGCCTGAGTTGGCGTAGTATGCCCAGACGCCGCTCGAATATGGGTCCCAGGCCGCGCTGGCAAAGTAGGGGCGCCACATGCTGCCGCAACCGCCGAAATTGCTGAATGCGCCGTAATACATCATGTCGGACAGCCCGTAGGAGTAAGGCGAGCTGCCGAAGTTGTTGCTATAGGACGCGACGCGCTGGTGGTACTGCATTGACTGCTTATCCCAGCCATCGAGCTCGCTGTCCTGCACAAGCTTGCCGACAGTGGGCTCCGCCTGGTCGTTCAGAGCAAAGATGGCCGTCTTTTTATGAGGCACATCGAGCGCGCCGGTAGCAGAATCCGCGTGAATTGCACCGTCCAGCACGGAAAGCTGAGCGTTCTGCTCGCTCATATCAAGGCGTACATGCGTGCCGGGCTGTAGCGGGATTTTGCGGTCGCCAAAAGCAAGGTCAAACTGATTTGCGGGGGCCTTGCCCTCCTGCTTCAGCAGACTTACGTAGGCAATGCCCTTCAGCACGCGCACAACAGAGACTGTTGCTCCGGTGCTGGAGCGGCCAAGCTCAGCAAAATAAACCTCGGAGTTGGGACCGAGGCGGAGCGTGCTGTTGTCTTCAAACTCGACCTCGGCAACGCCTACGCCGGTTTTGAGGAGGTTCTGCTCCACCACGGGCAGGTTGGGAATGGCGGCTTCATAGCCGTGACCGTTGGAACGGTCAAGCTGAACGGCACCACGCACCTCGCTGATGCGCACGATGCGTACTTTGGAGACAGTGGCTGTCTGTGCCGGAGCTGGTTCTTCCTGGACTGCGGTCGGAGCGGTGTCCTGGGCAGGACTCGGGCTTGGGGTTTGCGCGGGAACTGCGGCGGCTATCAGCAGAAGAGAAAGTCCGGTAGTCGCGACGGATGCGGAGAATGTAGCCATAACCCGCTCCTTCCGGTAAATCATACGAACCGTTGGTAATGACGCTCCAGCTCCGTGCGAGGTTTCAGCCAGAGCAGGTTTTGCCAAAAATGGTAGCACCAAAACGATACGGCAGGCGAGGCAAACTCAGGCCTGCGGGTTTTTCGCCCGCAGTTCGGCCACAATCTCCGCCGCCGCCGCGCGTGCCTCGTCTTCCCTGTCCGGCGGAAAGCTGATGGCTCCCACGCGGGCATGGCCGCCGCCGCCGTAGCGCTCGCAAATCTCCGCCAGATTGACGAGATTGGCTGTCGGAACCTTGGTCCATGGATTGGTGCCAACGGCTACCTTGGTGCGGAAGCTCGACTTGGAAAGGCCAATGGAGTAGGTAGCCTGCGGATGCAGATAGTACGGAATGAACTTGTTGAAGCCTTCGAGCGGATGGTCCGTGATATCGAAGAAGATCGTCCCGTCCTTTTCCTCGCTGCGGCTGCGGATGAGGTTCAGCGCAAAGTCATGGCGCTCCAGCAGCGGCGGCAGCAGCTCTGCTACGAACGGCTGTGCCAGCACGTCTTTCAGCGGCATTTCCGTCAGCAGCGGAATCAGCTTCGGGATAAATTCAGGGTCCTGCATAGACTCGATGATGAGCGTGAGCTTCATTGCAGGCGCGGCCATTTCTACGGCAGATTCGGGGCTTTCATAAAGCGCGCCGTCCACAATATTGGCCCAGTAGATGAGGTCCGCGACAGGCTTGGTGTCGAAGCCGAAGACCGTCTCCGCAATGTAAGCCATAAAGCCGGTGCAGGAGGTGTAGTCCGGGTCAAAGAACTTGCGCCGCGCGCACTCCGGATCCTGCTGGCATGCCTGGAAGTGCTTCTGGTCCTCTGGCGTGAGAAAAGCCGAGAGGTGATGGTCGAACCACCAGGTAATCTTCGGGGAGGCGGAGTATTTGAAATCGACAATGGCATTCTCGTCGCCGGTGAACTGGGCCTCGTCAAAAAGCGCGCCGGCGCGGTGAACGAGGCCGTGGTACTGATAGCTGGCGTCCTTGGCGATACACTCGCGATGAAAACGGGTAAAGAGAGAGGCCGAGCAGGCTCCATCAAAGCATTTGTCGTGATAAAAAACGCGAACCTGCAAACCAACACCTCAACCGGCGGGGAAGAATCAAAAACTGCCAGAACTGTTAAGGATAAAGGCTGAGATGAGGCTGTCAAGGTGCATGCGCACAGCGGACAATACGTTCAGCCTCATACAACTTATTTCCACCTTGAACGACTCCAACAGGGAAAGCGTATTCTGACGAAGATTCGATGACACGTTCCGTTACGCAATTGGGGTTTTGTATTTTTTTGGGGGGCATGAATGGATTCTGAGATTCAGGGCGCAGGGGCAGAAGCGCCAGACATCGCTATTGAAACAACCAGTACACCGCCTCCTGCTCCAGCACCAGACGGCAACACGCGCTCGGTCTTCGTTGGCACACAGGGACTGCGCGCCGGCTGGTCCGTGGCTCTCTTTTTCGTTCTGCTGGCTATCGCCTTGTTCACTATGAGCGTTCTCGTCGGGCTCGTGACGGATGCACTCCTGCACAAAACCTCAACAGTTGGCGCAGGCTCAACGCCGCTGCGAGCCATGGTGGGAGAAGCCATCCTGCTTGGCTCCGCTTTCCTCGCCGCCTCCATCATGGCGAAGATTGAAAAGCGCCACATATGGGATTACAACCTCACCGGACCGCGCCGCCTTTCGCGCTTTCTCAGCGGGCTTGTTGCGGGCTTTGTTGCGCTCTCCGTACTCATTGAAAGCATGAACTTCGGCGGCTGGATGCATTTTGGTCCTGTGGCCCTGAGCGGTGGGCAAATCGTCTACTACGCCGCGCTGTGGGCCGTCGCCTTCATGCTCGTCGGGTTTGCAGAAGAGGGTATCTGCCGCTGCTATCTGCAGTTCACGCTGACGCGCGGCATCAACTTCTGGTGGGCGCTTGGGGTGATTGCCGTTATGTGCGCTTCCCTGCTGCGCCTCAAGGGCGAGGCCGTGTGGGGCGTCTATGGCTTTGCGTTGCTCGGGCTGCTGCCGTGCCTGTGGCTGCATCTGCGCAAGTCGCCAGGCAGCGGTTTCTGGCAGGCGGCATGGGCTACCTCTACCTTTTTTGGCTTTGTGCACACCGGCAACAACGGAGAAAACTGGATCGGCATCTTCGCCGCTGCGCTCATCGGCTTTGTCTTCTGCGTCAGTGTCTGGGCCACTGGATCGGCATGGTGGGCCTTTGGCTGCCACGCCGCATGGGACTGGGCGGAAACCTACTTCTACGGCACTGCCGACAGCGGAATGGTATCCAAAGGCCACCTGCTAACCACCACGCCAACAGGCTCAGTCCTGTGGAGCGGTGGCACCGACGGCCCCGAAGGAAGCCTGCTGGTGATTCCCGTGATTCTGCTTCTGCTGGTTGCGATTCTTGCTCTCTATGGCCGCAAGCGGACGGAGCTTCTTCCGGCTCCTGTTGCGGAAAATCCTACCGCTTAGCCAGAGAGCTTAGCCCAAAACTACGGGACGCTTTTCAAGGCCCGTAAACGAGCCACGCGGTATCCTGTCTTTAGCTTATGGCCCGTACAGATTCTGCCGCCTCCGCGACCGTAACCGCGCCCGCCGCGCGCCGCAACTTCCGCTGGCTGCGTTTGATTCTGCTTGCACTGGCCGCGCTGGTTCTGCTGCTTGTAATTGCCGCCGTCGCCGCTGTTCTGTGGCTGCACAGTGCGGCAAAGTCCTCGCTGCCGCAGTTGGATGGCGATATCTCGCTTGCAGGTGCGGTAAGCGCGCCTGTGACCGTTCGCCGCGATGCACATGGCATCCCGCACATCTCTGCGGCAACGCAAGCGGACCTGTGGATTGCGCAGGGCTACATCACCGCGCAGGATCGCCTGTGGCAAATGGACCTCTACCGCCGCAACTCCGCAGGTGACCTCGCGGAAATCTTCGGCCCGCAGGCGCTCGACCACGACAAAGCGCAGCGCATCGTTGGCTTCCGCCGCGTAGCCAGCCGCGTGTATGCCAACATGCCTGCCGATGACCGTGCGCGCCTCGACGCTTATGCGCGTGGGGTGAATCTCTTCCTCGCGCAGCATGGCAGCGCGTTGCCTGCGGAGTTCGGCCTGTTGCATTACAAGCCCGCGCAGTGGACTGGCGTGGATTCCCTGCTCATTGGCATGATGATGGTGGACTCGCTAGACACGCACTGGTACAACAAGCTGGCCCGCGAGCGCATTGGCGCCAAGCTCAACAACTCCAAGCTTGAAGCACAGCTTTATCCCACCGGCTCATGGCGCGACCGTCCACCTACCGGCGAAATTCTCGACCTGACCAAGCCGCAGCCCAACCCCGCAAACAAAGACAATGATGATGACGACACAACAGCATCCCTCGACATCCACGCGCTGAAGCAGACGCTCGGCCTGCCGGATTGCGACGGCTGCGCTGCGGGCTCAAACAACTGGGTTGTCTCCGGAGCGCACACGGCAAGCGGAAAGCCGATACTCTCGAATGACATGCACCTCGGCATCACCGTGCCGAACATCTGGTACATGGCAGACCTCGCAGCCCCCGGCTATCACGCCGCTGGAGTCACACTGCCCGGCATGCCATTCGTCATTGAAGGCCACAACGAGCACACCGCATGGGGCTTCACCGCGCTCTATGCCGACGTGCAGGATTTGTATGTCGAAAAGCTCGACGGCAAAGGGAATTATCAGGCGCTCGATGGCGCATGGAAGCCGCTGCACATCGACAGCGAAATCATTCACGTTCGCGGCAAGTCGGATGTGACGCTGCCTGTTCAATCCACCACGCACGGCCCCATCCTCACGCCGATTCTGCATGGGGAATCACGGCCCATTGCATTGAAGTGGTCACTCTACGACAACTCGCTCAACACGCTGCCCGTCTATGCAATGAACACCGCATCCAACTGGACAGAGTTTTCTTCCGCATTGCAGCAGTGGAGTTGGCCTACACAGAATCTTGTCTACGCCGACGATGCGGGACACATCGCCTATCACGCAATTGGTAAAATCCCCGCGCGCGCCAATGGCCTTGCAGGTAAGCCAGTCCAATTTGCGCGGGGGGATACACAGCACGAGTGGTCCACCTACATTCCCTTCGAGCAACTTCCGAATTCCGTGGACCCGCCAAGCGGCTTCCTTGCAACAGCCAACGCACGCGTAACGAGCGAGAAATTCCCAACGCCCATCACTCTCGAATGGTCTGACCCATATCGCGCTGAGCGCATCTACAAGCTTCTGCAAGGCCGCGATAAGCTGACGCCCGCCGACATGCTTGCAACGCAGACCGACATCTACTCCGAAGTGGATCAGGAACTAGGCCATCGCTTTGCCTATGCGCTTGACCACTCCGCGCCAAAGGATGCACGTTTGCATCAAGCAGCGGACCTGCTGCGCAAATGGGATGGCAAGCTGACCACCGACTCCGCAGCTGCATCCATCGTCAGCAAGGCACGGGAAGCGCTCTGGCCCCTGATTCTGGAGCCGAAACTAGGCAAGCTTGCGCGCGATTACGGCTGGGGCGAAAAGACTTTTGCGCTCGAAGAAATCGTCATGAACGCCGAGCCCAACTGGCTTCCGCCCTATTACAAAAACTGGGACGACCTGCTGACCGAAGCCGTGCGCCGCGGACTCTCTGAAGGCCACGCACCGGGCGATCTGAGCAAGTGGACATATGGCTCGTGGCATGTTGTAGATATTGAGCACCCGCTGCACAGCCTGCTGCCATGGCTCACGCGCAACGCCGGCACGGGCGAGCAGCCACTCAGCGGCGACGGCACAACAGTCAAGCAGGTAGGCCGCGCCTTTGGCCCTTCGCAGCGTCTGACTGTGGACTGGAGCAACGTGGATGGCTCCACGGAAAACATCTCGTTAGGCGAAAGCGGCAATCCATACAGCACCTACTTCCGCGACCAGTGGAGCGACTACTACAGCGGCAGAACCTTTGCGCTGCCATTTACCGATGCGGCTGTTCAGTCCAACACACATCACACATTACGGCTGGTACCGTGATGCAGGGTTCAGGGAATAGGGATCAGGGATCAGGGAAAAACAACAATATCGCTATCTTCAGCATTGTTCTGATTCTTCTCGCAGCCGCAGTTGCTACAGCTCCACTTATCACGCAAGGCTTTTCCTGTGGGCATGATTTCGATTTTCATCTCGTCTCATGGATGGACACGCTGAACGTCTGGAAGCACGGCGTCTTCTATCCGCTCTGGACAACCAACGCAAACTACGGCGCAGGCGAGCCGCGCTTCATCTTCTATCCGCCAATTACATGGATGCTCGGCGCAGCCTTCGGCGGCCTCTTCGGATGGCAGGCCGCGCCGCTCGCGCTGACATTCGTGTTGCTGGCTGCAACAGGCCTCGCCACGCGCGCACTAGCAAAGCAATTTCTTTCGGAAGGCGCATCCGCACTCGCTGGATGCCTCGCCATCTTCTCCGGCTATGCACTTTACTGCGTCTACGAGCGCGCCGCATACGGAGAACTGGCAGGCGGCTGCACCATCCCTCTCGCACTACTCTTCGCAATCAAGCAACCGCCCGCGCAACCAACAACAGACGCAAAGCGCACGTCTTTCTACTCCCTACTCCCTATTCCCTATTCCCTGTCTTTCACCATTGCCGCAAGCTGGCTCTCCAATGCGCCTGTCGGCGTAATGACCTGTTATCTGCTTGCCGCTTTCGTGCTGGTGCTTGCCATTCAGCAGCGCTCGTGGCTTCCAGCAGCACGCGCTGCCATCGGAGTAGCTCTCGGCCTTGCACTCGCCGCTGTTTATCTGGTCCCCGCAGCACTCGAACAAAAATTCGTTGATATCAAGGAAGCCATCAACGACCCCGGCCTCGCAATCGAAAACAGCTTCCTCTTCGCGCACCATGCCAGCCCCCTTCTGCGTGACCACGACATCGAGCTGCAAAAAACCTCGATGATTGCGGCCATCATGCTCGCAATCACAGCAGCGGCAATTTTCCTCTGCTGGATGCGCAAGCGTTTGCCTGGAGAACGCAAGCTCTGGCTTCCGCTCGCGCTCATCCCGCTCGTCATTCTCTTCCTGCAATTCCCCATCTCGCTCCCCGTGTGGGACCTGCTGCCCAAGCTGCGCTTTCTGCAGTTTCCGTGGCGCTGGCTCGTAGCGCTGGAAGCTCCCCTCGGCATCTTTGTGGCCGCCGCAGTATGGCCGCGCACCCGCTGGCCTAAATTAGCAACAGCCATCCTTAGCGCCGTTGTCTTTCTGTCCGTCGCAGCCTTCGCCGGAACCCGCTTCCATCAAATCTGCGACGATGAGGACGCCATCCCCAGCATGGCCGCCACATGGAACGCGCATACCGGCTTTGTCGGCACCGACGAGTACGCTCCCCCCAGCGCTGACAACACGCTTGTCGCAACCAACCTTCCCGGCGGCTGCCTCGTCACCGACCCAACAACCGAGCTAGGCGAAGGCAACCCCGACAACCCGCCGCCCGCATGGGCCGAAGAGCAGAAAAGCTGCGATGCCGCCTATCCCTTTTCCGTGCAGATAATCGAACACCGGCGCGTGCAGGCCACCGCGCCGCATGCAGGCTGGCTGATTCTGCGCCTCCGCCGCTTCCCCGGCTGGGAAGTCCACGTTAACGGCAAGCTCATCCAGAACTTCCCCTTCCGCGAAGACGGCCTCTTCGTTGTTCCCGTTCCTGCCGGCGCTATCACCGTAACCGCCGATTGGAAGACAAGCACCGACATCTGGATTGGCCGTGCCATCTCCCTGGCCGCGTTGCTGGCTGTGGGAATTTTCTTCTTCTACCAGCGCAAACATTCGCAATAAGTTTTCTGCATCGAGTTTTCGATTTACACGTCATTTAAAATAGATACGATGCCCGCAGACGTGAAATCGCTAATCCAGGAAGGCGCAGACCTTACCGACAAGGCGCTAGAGGCTCTTTTGCCCAGCGCGGAGACCATCCCTTCGTCCATTCACAGCGCCATGCGCCACTCCACCTTTGCGGGCGGCAAGCGCCTGCGGCCCGTGCTGGCCATGCAGGCTGCTGCGACAATCGCGGGCAAAATTCCTGCCGGTATCGAGCAGTTAGGTGCAGCGCTGGAAATGATTCACACTTACTCACTCATCCACGACGACCTGCCCGCGCTCGACAACGATGCCCTCCGTCGCGGCAAGCCTACGGCTCACGTTGTTTACGGAGAAGCGATTGCGATCCTCGCTGGAGACGCGCTGCAGACCTACGCCTTTGAGGTGCTGGCGAATCTGCCTATTCCCTCCGAAGCCACCGTACAAATCCTCCGCCTCGTCTCCAACGCCATCGGCACCGTGGACGGCATGATTGGCGGCCAGGTTCTCGACATTGAAAGCGAACACAAGAAGCCCACGCCGGAACTTGTTGAAGCCATTCACCGCGCCAAGACCGGAGCTTTGATTCGCGTAAGCGTAGTCGCCGGCGGCGTCTATGCCGGAGCAACTGCGACTGATGTAGCAGCGTTGGATATCTTTGGGCGGAAGGCTGGCCTGGCTTTTCAGATTGTCGATGACGTGCTCGACATGACGGTCGACTCCACCCAACTCGGCAAGACCGCCGGCAAAGACCTGGCCGTTGAGAAGGCTACCTGGCCCGCCGTCTACGGTCTCGAACAGAGCGAGCACGATGCCGCCACACTTATCGACGAAGCCTTCGCCGCACTTGCCCCCTACGGCACCCGCGCAGACGGCCTGAAGTCCGTAGCCCGCTACCTCGTGGAACGCAAAAACTAGCCATGCTGTCAGAATCGGAAATCCTAACGGCATTGCGTGATTGCTTCGACCCGGAAGTAAAGCTGAACCTCGTAGACCTGGGCCTCATCTACGGCATCGAAACCGCACCCGACCCAAAATCCACGCCCAAGTGGCCGCGCCAGACCGTGCGCATAACCATGACGCTAACCACACAGGCCTGCCCCGCCAGCGGACTCATCTTTGAACAGGTGCACAACCGCCTGCTGGCCTTCCCCGATATCTCAAAAGTAGATGTAAATCTGGTCTGGGAGCCGAAATGGTCGCCGTACCGCATCAGCGAAGCAGGCCGCAAGCAGCTAGGAATCTAAAAACAGGGAGTAGAAAACAACAGCCCGGCAAATGCCGGGCTGTTGTTTTCTACTCCCTGTTTTCTACTCCCTGTTTTCTAAAAATCCCCTGAAATTTCTGCTTGCGGACATTCACTTCATCCACCACATTCTGCGCATGACCAACAAAACGCTGCGCGTTGCTAAGCAGAATCGGCAGCGTTGCCCACCAGCGCAGCGTCGTTTCCTTCTCATGCAGCAGCGTCAGCGCTGTTCCTGCAGCCGTAGCGGCAAGGCCAGCCTTACGCTTGCCCGCCAGCAGCAGAAGCGCACCAGCAAGCAGCGTTCCTCCCGCAGCAAGGCGCAATGTGGGCGAAGCTTCGTCCTGAGCGGGAACCTGCTCGGACTGCCTGGGAAGCGGAATAACGCTCATGGAAACTCTCCTTATGCGGCGATTTTACACCGCGGCAGACCAACACCTTTTCGAGTCAGACTCACGCCGGCGCACAAAGTTGCTCTCAATCCAAATCAAATTCACGCAGCGGCTTGCCTTCCGGCGCATCCTTGGCCTTCTTGAGCGCCTCGGCAAACTTCTTTTCGAGCAAATCCGCCTTATTGCGCTCTGCATTCAGGCTCTGCTGGAAGATGGATTCCTTCCGCTCCTCCTGCTCGCGCATAGCTTTTGCAGCCGTTTCAAAATCCTCAAAGGTGCGCTTGCGCGGAGCCGGCGTGTGGCTCACTACGGCACCCGTTGCCGCATCAATCTTCATCAGCGCGCCGCAATCCGGGCACGCTACTTCCAGCGTCTTGTTCTTTGCACCAGCCATCGCAAGTAGATTGTAGGCGCTGAGAGGGCCGCCTGCACAGACAGAGGATCTCGTAAAGCAAAAGCCCTGCTCGTGGAGCAGGGCTTTTGAATAGTTGAAGTTGCGATGCTTAGTGTTTTTCCACCGCTGTGGCCAGTTTGGCCTCAGCTTCGGCAATCACGCTCAGCGCCTTGTCATAGGCCTTTTCGCTGTCGCCTGCCTGGTTCCAAAGCTTGTTACCGCGGTCAAGCTGCTCCCTGGCGCGGTCTACATCAATCTCACCAGGCTTCAGCGCATCATTAGCCAGAATCGTCACGCGCTCGGGCAGCACTTCCGCAAAGCCCCAGCTCACGTTATAAATTGCATCGCCCTCAGTCGTTCCATGCAGACGCACGTCACCAGCGCCAAGCTCCGTAAGCAGCGGCGCATGGCCGTAGAGCACTTCCAGCGAGCCGCTGCGGCCCGGCAGCTCCACAGAAGCCGCCGTAGACTCGAAGAGCACCCGCTCCGGCGTTACAAGACGAACGCGAATTTGATTTGAAGAATCTGCCATTGTTCTTTCCAGCTTCTCGCTACTAGCTTCCAGCCCCTAGCTAAAAGCTGCTTTTACGCCGTTGCCTTCAGCGATTCCGCCTTGGCAATCACGTCTTCAATCGAGCCCTGCATGTAGAACGCCTGCTCTGGCAGATCGTCGTACTTGCCTTCAATGATGCCCTTGAAGCTGCGCACCGTGTCGACAATCTTCACATACTTGCCGGGAATGCCGGTGAACTGCTCCGCCACGTGGAAGGGCTGCGAAAGGAACTTCTGCACCTTGCGCGCGCGCGCCACGGTGAGCTTGTCCTCTTCCGAAAGCTCGTCGATGCCGAGAATCGCAATGATGTCCTGCAGGTCCTTGTAGCGCTGCAGAATGCGCTTCACGCCCTGCGCCACATCGTAGTGCTCGTCGCCCACAACACGCGCCGAAAGGATGCGCGAAGTGGAGGCCAACGGATCGACAGCCGGGTAGATGCCGAGTTCTGAAAGCGGACGGCTCAATACGGTAGTCGCATCAAGGTGAGCAAAGGTCGTCGCCGGCGCGGGGTCAGTCAAGTCGTCAGCAGGCACGTAAACGGCCTGCACCGAGGTAACGGAACCCTTGCTGGTCGAAGTGATACGCTCCTGCAGTTCACCCATTTCCGTGGCAAGGTTCGGCTGATAACCCACGGCGCTGGGCATACGGCCAAGCAGCGTGGAAACTTCCGAACCGGCCTGCGTAAAGCGGAAGATGTTGTCCACAAAGAGCAGCGTATCTGCACCTTCGGAGTCACGGAAGTGCTCGGCGACGGTGAGGCCGGTGAGAGCCACACGGAGACGTGCTCCAGGCGGCTCGGTCATCTGGCCATAGACCAGTGCGGCTTTCGATTTCTCAGGGTCACCCGGCGTAATGACGCCAGACTCGGTCATTTCGACCCACAGGTCGTTGCCCTCGCGGGTACGTTCGCCCACGCCGGCAAATACCGAGTAGCCGCCGTGGTTCTTGGCGACGTTGTTGATGAGTTCCATGATGACGACGGTCTTGCCGACGCCGGCGCCACCGAAGAGGCCGATCTTGCCGCCCTTCAAGAAGGGCTGGATGAGGTCGATAACCTTGATGCCGGTCTCGAACATCTCCTCGCGCGTGGACTGCTCGTCAAACGCGGGCGCGGGGCGATGAATCGGAGCACGCTGCTTTTCGCCGATGGGGCCAAGCTCGTCTACCGGTTCTCCAATGACGTTGAGTACGCGGCCCAGCGTCTCCTTGCCTACGGGCACGGAGATGGGTCCACCGAGGTCGATGGCCTTCATGCCGCGAACCATTCCGTCCGTGGCTTCCATGGCGACGGTGCGCACGCGGCCTTCGCCGAGGTGCTGCTGCACTTCGAGGATGACGTTAATCTTCATGGGCACGTCAAAGCCCTCGCTGGTGACGCGCAGCGCCTGATAGATGGGCGGCATGGTTGCTTCTTCAAACTGCACGTCCACCGCAGGGCCGGAAATCTGGATTACTTTGCCAATGTTCTCTGCCATGTTTCTGCCTTCCGAGAATCCTAGACAGCGGATGCGCCGCTGACGATTTCAATAATTTCCTTTGTGATTGCTGCCTGGCGCACGCGGTTCATGGTCAGCGTGAGCGAATCGATCATATCCGAGGCATTGTTGGTTGCCGAATCCATCGCCGTCATACGGGCCGCATGCTCAGCAGCTACGCTCTCCGTCATGGAGTGATAGAGCATGGCCGCAACATAGCGCGGGAGCAGTGCTTCAAAAAGCTCCGTCGGCGACTGCTCGTAAATGTAATCCACGTTGGCCGTACCGAACTTCTTTGCTTCCTCGTCGGCTTCCTGCGAGTCGGCTTCTTCCAGTGTGACGCCAGAAGTCACAGCCGCTTGTCCTGCACGCGACTGCTCTTCCTTGCTCCGCTCCGTAGCTACCGTAAGCTCCTGCTCGCCAATCTTCACCAGCGGAAGCAGCTTTTCCACCACCACACGCTGTTGGATAACGGACTTGAACTCGTTGTAAACGATGTAGGCCGCGTCAATCTCTTCATGCACGTAGCGGTCGATGATGTTCTTCGCCAGCTCGAAAACGCGCTGCACTTCCAGCTTGAGCAGCATGCCGGGATGGTCGCCCGTCAGCTCAACACGGCTCTTGCGCGACTGACGCGCAGCCGGAGTCTCTTCCGTTGCATCCGAGTATTCCGCGACCGGAAAGTGACGGCGGAAAAGATCGCGAGCCTTGCGGCCCACGGCTTCCACGTCAATCTCCTTGCCCGCTTCATTCTCTTCAATGAAGTTAAAAGCAGCCTTGAGGATGTTCGAGTTGAACGCGCCTGCGAAGCCTTTGTCGCCGCTGATGACGACGAGTAAGACGCGCTTTTCTTCGCGGGCAGCAAAGAGCGGATGTGCCAGACTGCCGGTCTCCGCGTCAAAGATATCAATGCGGCGCGTCAGCGATTCCAGAACACTGGCGATCATCCTGGCGTAAGGACGCGCCGACATCGCGCGCTCTTGCGCACGGCGCAGCTTGGCCGCCGAGACCATCTTCATGGCCTTGGTGATCTGGCGTGTGTTCTTCACACTGCGAATGCGCCGCCGTAAATCGAGTACGTTCGCCATTTTTCTTAGCTGTTAGCTCCTAGCTTTTAGCTCGATGCTGATGCCGCCAACTCCTGCTAAAAGCTAAGAGCTAACGGCTAAAAGCTGTTCTTACGCCGTTACGGCTTCCGTCTGCGCCGCCTTGAAGTTTTCCTTGTATTCCTTGAGAGCGGCATGCAGTTTTTCGCGAATATCATTGCTGATTTCGCGCTTCTGTGTCAGTTCTTCCACCAGCGCCGTCTGCGCTGTCTCAAAGTACTTGTGCAGGCCGTCTTCAAAGGAGCGAATCTCGTCAATCTTCAGGTCGTCCAGATAGCCCTGCGTACCGGCAAAGAGCACAATCGCCATTTGCTGCCAGGTGAGCGGGTGGAACTGCGACTGCTTCAGCAATTCCGTCAGGCGCTGGCCACGGTTGAGCTGCTTCTGCGTCAGCGGATCGAGGTCCGAACCGAACTGCGCAAAGGCCGCAAGCTCGCGGTACTGCGCAAGATCCAGCTTCAGCGTGGAACCAACCTGCTTGACGGCTTTCACCGCAGCCGAGAAGCCTACACGCGAGACCGAAAGGCCTACGTTCACAGCCGGACGAATGCCGGAGTTGAAGAGGTCGGTTTCAAGGAAGACCTGTCCATCCGTAATCGAAATCACGTTCGTTGGAATGTACGCTGAAACGTCACCCGCCTGCGTTTCGATAACCGGCAGAGCCGTCAGCGAACCACCACCGCGCTCCTTGCTCAGCTTGGCCGAACGCTCCAACAGACGCGAGTGGAGATAAAACACATCGCCGGGATACGCTTCGCGGCCCGGCGGACGGCGCAGCAGCAGCGAAATCTCGCGGTACGCCATCGCGTGCTTCGAGAGATCGTCATACATGACGAGCGCGTGCTTGCCGTTGTCGCGGAAGTATTCGCCGATAGCCGTTGCGGCGTAAGGCGCAAGATAAAGCATCGGCGCCGGCTCGGAGGCCGAGGCAGCAACGATAATCGTGTGCCCCATGGCGCCGGCTTCCGTCAGCGTCTGCACAACCTGCGCAATCGACGAGCGCTTCTGACCAATCGCGCAATAAATGCAGATAAGGTCGTTCTTCGCGCTGTTGATAATGGTGTCGAGCAGTACGGCGGTCTTGCCGGTTTGGCGGTCGCCAATGATGAGTTCGCGCTGGCCGCGGCCAATCGGAATCATGGCGTCAATCGCCTTGAGACCCGTCGCCATGGGTTCCTTCACCGACTGGCGATCAATGATGCCAGGCGCAAGGCGCTCCACCGGCAGCGTGCCGCTCGCAGCAATCGGTCCCTTGTCGTCAATCGGCTGGCCGAGCGAGTTCACCACGCGGCCAATCATGGCCTCACCCACGGGCACCGAGAGAATCTTACCCGTGCGCCTCACCTCCTGGCCTTCGCTGAGCTCGGTGTAGTCGCCCATGATGACGGCGCCCACCTGGTCCTCTTCAAGCGAAAGCGCAAGGCCCGCAATGCCATGCGGAAAGCTGAGCAGCTCGCCGGACATCACCTTATCGAGTCCGTGAATACGCGCAATGCCGTCGCCAAGCGAGGTAATCGTGCCGACCTCATCGACCTGCACCGTCGAATCGTAGTTCGCGATCTGCTCGCGAAGAAGCTGTGTAATCTCGTCTGCCTTGATTTGAGCCATCTTAAGTTCCTTGGCGAGCCGTTAGCCCGCGACTAATACTTCCTTCAATCTCTCCAGCCGTCCGCGGACCGAGCCATCGTACACCGTGGAACCGATGCGTACCACCGTTCCGCCCAGAATGCTCTTGTCCAGCTTAAACGTGGGATGAATCTTTGCCCCGGCAAGCTTGCCGACGCCATCCAGCAGAGCGGATTTCTCGTCCTCGCCCAGCTCGCGGGCCGTCGTAATCTCCGCCTGGCGAATTCCCTGCCGCTCTTCCAGCTCTGTGCGGTAGGCCTCAGCCACTTCCTTCACATGAGCAATGCGGTCATTATGAATCAGCACTGCAATGAGGTTGCGCGTTTCCTTCTGCAAACCCATCTTCGCGTTCAGCTTGTCCAGAATCGCAATCTTTTGCTTCGCGGCAATCGAGGGATTCTCAAAGGTGGAACGGAGCTCCGGGCTACCATCCCATGTGCCGAGAAAGTCGCTCAACTGTTGGTCAATCGCTGTCGTATCCAGATGCGCCGCAATCACTACATCGGCAAAGGCGCGAGCATAGCGGGAAGCAAGTACGGACATTAGTTCTTCCCTCCCTTAACCGCATCAGTCATAAACTCTTCAATCAGCGCCTTGTCATGCTCGGCGGTCAGAGTCAGGTTCTTCACTGCCTGATCAATCGCCAGGTTCGCCGCAAAGGCCTTCAATCCGCGCTGCGCCTGGGCCGCAGCAACCGCAATCTCCTGCTCTGCAGAGGCTACAATTCGCGCCGTCTCTTCGCCAATCGAAGCCTTGATGCGGGCCTCGTCCTGTTTAATCTCGTCCTCAACCTGCGCGCGAATCTTCGCAATCTCGTCATCCAGCTTTGAGAGCTGGGCTTCCACCGCGCTCAACCGCGAATTTGCATCCGCCGTCGTCTTACGAGCTTCTGCCAGGCTGGCGTTCAGCGTCTCATTGCGCTTCTTCAGCGCCTTGGGCAGAAACTTCACCAGCGGCAGAACAATCGCCAGGAAGATAATTCCGAAGTTAATCCACTCAAAAATCCGCGCCGTGGTTTCCACGTCCAGATTCAGAGCCTTGCCAATCGACTGCACCAGCTTGGTGTGGCGGAAAGCATCCTCGCCCTCTTCCTTCTGGTACTTCACCGGCTTCCCGGCATCTGCCGCCGGAGGGGTGGTCGATTCAGCCGCAGCCTGCGGAAAAGCGCGCATCGGTACAACCGAAGTCCCGGCAAGCAGCATTACAAAAAATACAACCGGAGTGACAAGGAATTTCAACTTGAGTTTCAACGCGTCCCTCCGGCGGCAACGGGAAGAACCGCGCGCACAACCTGATTAGCCAGCTCGCCAGCCGAAGCCTGAATGGTCTCACGCGCCGTAGCCGTCTCGCCATCAATCGCCGTCCTGGCCTGCGCCACCTTCACGCCGGCAGACTGCCGCGCCTCGTTGAGTGCGGAATCTTTCTCCGCGTTCCACTGCTGGATGCGCTGCTCACGCGCCTTGAAAATTTCGGCCCGGGCCTGACGAAGCTTGTTGGCATACTCCGCCGCGCGCTGCTCCGCACGGGCAATCGCTTTGTGCGCATCTTCCACTGCGCCCGTGGTGCGCGCCCGGCGCTCTGCCAAAGTGCGCGAAAGAGGGCCCTGAATCAGAAACTGGTACGCCAGGACTAAAACGATGAAAAGGATGACCGTAGGCACGGCTCCGAGCAGAAGTGTCCCGACTTGTTGAAGGATTGCGTCCATACTGGTAATTTGGTGTTCGATCAGGTCGGCCAGAAGGTTCAGCCGGGGATGGATGGAACAACATCTTTTTGTATCAGGCAAGCGCCTTTATGGTCAATGACGAAGAGCACATGGCGAGACGCACTCCAAGGGTTCGCCGGAAGCCGTTTCCGAGCCCGCCAAACCTCGAATTTTGACCTTATCACAGGGCCGTGTAATTAACCGAATTTTTCCCTTGCTTTTAGCCGGAACCGGCCTACACTTAAATCACCACCTAGACCCGGTTCAGGGTCCAGCGGGCAAACGATTCCGGGAAACCTTCCACTCCCGCTACCGTTTGCCCGCTTCTTATTTGTCCCCAAAAACCAGGGTGTTCCACGTCCCTGCATTTAGGGACGTGGGACAGCACTCCTGCCCGTTCTCCCACCGCCAAGCTAAAAGCTAATAGCTGACAGCTAAAAACTCTCTTTACTTCACCGCACTCCCGATAAATCCTTCCAGGTCCTCGCGAAGCTTATGCAACGCCTCCAGATTCAGGTAAATCATGTGGCCGGAAGGGTAATACCCGAACTGCACATTTCCGCGAAGCTCCGGCGGCAACTGCATGTGGTTCAGGTCGTACTCAGTAGCAAAAAACGGCGTTGCCAGGTCAAAGTACCCGTTGGCGGAAAACACCTTCAGATGCGGATTCTTGCGCATCGCATCCGCCAGGTCCCCTGCCACATACGTTACCGCCGGACCGCCGCCGGGCCTGCCAAAGCCACCACCCGCCGGGCGATGATGCATGTCCCACTCGCCGATGGAACCATAAATCGTGGGATGGTAGGTCTCCGTCGTCTCGTACTTCAGGTCACGCTTCAGATATTCATTCAGCGCGGCAATAAATGCCCCGCTGATGCCTGTGTCAGAAGCGTCATAGCCCGGATTTTCACCCGCTGCGTCCGCGTCTTCCCCCTCGAAGCGCATGTCATAGCGCCCCAGCGTCAGCCGCTGGTCTCGCAAAATCTCCTTCCGGAACCGCGTCGGGCTGATGCGCAGGTTTGCTTCCTTCACATACTCCACGCTCAAGCCGGTAAAGTGGCTTACCTGCTTGGCAATCGAGTCCAGCTCCGCATCCGGCAGGTTGTGCCCCTTGAACAGCGCATCGGCATACGGCCCCGCCGCAAACTCCCGCGCCTGCTGCACCCAGTCGGAAAGCTTCGCCGGCTTGTTCTGGACCTTGTTGTAGTACCACGCAGCCGCCGCGTAGCTCGGGAAGTTGCCAATGTAGCTCAGGTCGTAACCGGGACTGCTGATAGCAAAGTTCAGAATCGACGAAATCAGCACCACGCCATTCAACTGGATGCCGTCACTCGCCAGCATGTCCGACAACCCCGCCGAACGCGTGGTTCCATACGATTCGCCAATTAGAAACTTCGGCGAGTTCCACCGGTCGTTCACCGAAATGTAGCGCGTAATAAAGCGGTCAAAGGCGCGCAGATCCTGGTCCACGCCCGCAAAATCCTTTACCGTGCCCTTACCCACAGCCCGCGAATAGCCCGTCAGCGGCGCGTCAATAAACACAAGGTCGGTCTTGTTCAGCAGCGTGTCCTGGTTCTCCGCAAGATTGAACGGAGGCCCCGCTGTCGCCTTGGGGCTATCGGTTTGAATCCTCATCGGACCAAACGACCCCATGTGTAGCCACAGCGATGCCGATCCCGGCCCGCCGTTGTAAAGAAAACTCACCGGACGCGACTTCGCTTCCGCGCCATCCAGCGTATAGGCAACGTAGAAAATGCTGCCGTAGGGCTTGTCATCCTGGTCACGAATCAGCAGCGTGCCCGCAGTAGCCGTGTAGTTCAGCGTCCTGCCGCCCAAGGTTATCGTATGGTGGGTAACCGAGCTTTTTTCGGGAGGAATCGGAGCCGGACGCTCCCCGCCCTCTTCTGCCTGTTGACGCCCCTGCCGGGCCTCCGGGTTAGGTTGTTGCGCAAACGCCGCGCCGGAAAAAGCGAGGGATAATCCTGCCCCGCACATGCACACACTAAGCCATCGCACTGCTTTCATCGTTCAAAAGCCTCCATGGAAGAATGCTCAATGCAACTGAAGTGAGGCGGGCGAGGGGGATGCCCGCCGAGAAATGAAATGAATGGATGATATACGGACGATGAAGACCGAATGAAAGACGCATCGCCGAAAATATTCGGGCGTAACAGCGCAGACACAGGAATTTATCCCGGCCAGAAATCGGCGCCGCCGGGTGCTCTATGCCCCTGCTTCCCTATCCCTCACACAGATAACGCTTAGCCTATCGCGCCGGGATAACCCCTTGCGCCCTCAGCCAGTTCTCCAGCAGCCCCGGCCACTGGTCAAGCGTTGGAATCCCTTTACCTAGCCCCGACCCATGCGACCCATGCGCAAAGATATGCGCCTCGGCAGGCACGCCGGCCTTAACTTCCGCCTCGTAGAAGTGCAGCCCCTGCTCCACCGGAACCGTATTGTCATCGAAGGTGTGATACCAGAAGGTCGGCGGCGTATCGCGGCTTACAAAGTGAACCGGGTTGAACTGCTTCTCCAGCTCCGCACAGCGCGATTCCACCTTCATCAGCTTGCAGTAGTTCAGGTGCGAGTAGTCCAGCGAAATCGCCTCAATCCACGGATACCCCAGCACCAGAAAATCCGGCCTGCTGGAAACGCGGTCGATCGGATCATCGACATTCGCATCGCCGGGAACAAACTTCGTTCCCGCCAGCGCCGCAAGATGTCCGCCGGCAGAAAAACCAATGATCCCAATGCGCTTCGGATCTACATGATAATCCGCCGCCCGCGCCCGCACCAGTTGAATTGCCCGCCGCGCATCATAAAGCGGAACCGGGAAGATATACCCATTCGACCCCAGCCGGTATTGCAGAATGAACGCCGTAATTCCATGCGCGGAGAACCAATCCGCAACCTCGCGCCCTTCAAGATCCGCAGCCAGGGCCATGTGTGAGCCGCCTGGCAGAATCACCACCGCCGAGCCATTTTCCGTCCCGGGCCGCGGCGAAAGAATCGTCAGCGTAGGCGTATCCTCGCAGGCCTTGCCCTTAGCTTCCGGAGCATCGCCCGCCCATAGCCGAATCGTCCGTATCCCAAGAAATGCATTGTCAGTCCCCGCTGTAGTGCAGGGCTGTTTCTGCGCACGCGCCACCGCACACATCAGCAGCGCAGGAAGAATCGCCTTCCAGCCAAACCGAATTTTCATAGCCCGCCGATTCTAACAAGCAAGCGCAATCCCACGCACAACCCGCCACAAAAAGGACTATGCTGTTGCTTCCAGCAAGAATGGCGCGCACTGCGCGCAACTGCCTGGACGGCCAGTCCCGCGCAGTGGGTGGTAGCATCAGAACTGACAGAAGAACAAATGCATACAAACAAGTTGAAAATCATACCCCTCGGCGGACTCGGCGAGTTCGGCATGAACTGCCTTGCGCTCGAATGGGAAGACCACATTCTCGTAATCGACGCGGGCCTCATGTTCCCGGAAACAGAACTGCTCGGCGTCGATATTGTTGTGCCGGACATCACCTACCTGGTTGAAAACAAGCAGAAGGTGCGCGGCATCATCCTCACGCACGGCCATGAAGACCACATCGGCGGCCTGCCCTGGATTCTCAGCGAGATCAAGGTTCCCGTCTACGCCACGGAGTTCACGCTGGCCTACGTGGAAGGCAAGCTCGAAGAGCATCACATGCTCGACGAGACCGAACTGATTGAGATTGAGCCAAAATCGAAATTTTCGATTGGCCCCTTCACCATCGAGCCAATCCGTGTAACCCACTCGCTCGTGGACTGCGTAGCGCTGGCAATCGAAACGCCCGCCGGCATCGTCATCCACACCGGCGACTTCAAAATTGACCTCTCGCCGCTCGACGGCCAGGCCTTTGACCTGCACACCTTTGCCGAATATGGCAAGCGCGGCGTCCTCGCGCTCCTGCAGGACTCCACCAACGTGGAGCGCCCCGGTTACACGCCCAGCGAGAAATCTGTAATTCCGCGCCTCGACGAAATCTTCTCGAAGACCAGAAAGAAGCTGTTCTTTAGCTGCTTCTCGTCGTCGATTTATCGCATTAAAATTGCGATGGACCTTGCCCGCCAGCATGGCCGCAAGGTGGCCATCATTGGCCGCTCCATGGTGGAGAGCACGGAGATTGCGCAGGACCTCGGCTACATCGACGTGCCGAACGGCCTCATCATCAACCCCGGCCAGATGAAAGACTATCCCGTCGATCAGTTGATGGTGCTCATCAGCGGCACGCAGGGCGAGCCCATGTCTGCGCTGAGCCGCGCCGCTGTGGACAACCACAAGCACGCCCGCATTGAAAAAGGCGACACCGTCCTCCTCAGCTCCCGCGTCATTCCGGGCAACGAAAAGGGCATCTTCCGCGTCATCGACCACCTCTACCGCCGCGACGCCAACGTCATCTATGACGACGGTTCGCACGGCCTGATTCACGTCAGCGGCCACGGCAGCCAGGAAGAGATGCGCCTGCTCATCAATCTCGTCAAGCCGAAGTTCTTCATCCCCGTGCACGGCGACTACCGCTACCTGCGCCGCCACGCGCAAATTGCAATGGAAACCGGTGCAGTCGAACACGCCATCGTCATCGAAGACGGCGACGTTCTGGAACTGAGCAAGGACGACGCCCGCAAGACCGACAAGGTAACCGCGGGCCGCGTCCTCATCGATTCAGGTTCCTCCATCGACGTGGTCGAAGACTTGGTCATCCGCGACCGCCGCATCCTCAGCGAAGATGGCATTGTGCTCGCAGTGCTGGCGATTAACAAGAAGACCGGCATCGTAGAGCAGGCTCCGGAAGTAGTCATGCGCGGCTTCGGCGGCGCGGACATTACGGAAGAAGCCCGCCAGACCGTGCTGAAGACGCTCGACAGCCTCAGCAGCGAGCAGAAAGCCGACTACGGCATGGTGAAGGAGAAGGTGCGCGTCGATCTGAAGCGCCTCATCCAGAAGTCCACTGGCCGCCGTCCGCTGATTATGCCGGTGATTCTGGAAATCTGACGCTCCTTGTACAATCGCCGCATGAAACGCATTGCGGCTCTTCTCATCCTTGCAGCCGGATTTGTGTCTCCGGCTGCATTTGCTCAAGCTCCTGCACATAACTGTCCCTCTTCTAAAACTCTTGATGAGCTGGTCACGGCGCTGTACGCCGCTGTCAGCGGTCCGTACGACCAGGACCGCACCTGCTTCCGCGACCTCTTTCTGCCGGATGCGAAGCTTTCGCCCATCGGCAAGGCGAAGGACGGCAGCTTTGCGCCGCGCAACATGACTGTCGAAGACTGGATTACCAACATCGCCAAGCGCGGCCACGCCAACTTCTTTGAAAAAGGCACGGCTACCAAGGTGGAGACCTACGGAAGCCTGGCTCATCTCTGGTCCACGTACGAATCGCGACATGAGCTGAACGATGCCACTCCTTTTGCGCGCGGCATCAACAGCATCCAGGCTGTTTACGACGGCACGCGATGGAAGGTGCAAGCGATTCTCTGGCAGGCTGAGACACCGGATACACCGCTTCCGGCGAAGTATCTGCCATAAGCGAAGTGACGGCGTTTCACTCCGCCTTGCGCGGATGCAATACACTCATCACAGCCATGTCCGAGCCACTTGTATCTTTCGCATCCATCTGCAATGCCGCTACGCGGATTGAGAAAGTCATCGTCCATACACCGCTGGTTCGCGCACCCTTTGACGGCTTAAGCGGAGAAGTCTGGCTGAAAGCGGAAAGCATGCAGCCCATCGGCAGCTTTAAGCTGCGTGGGGCCGCAAACAAGATTCTCAAGCTCTCGCCGGAGGAGCTTCAGCGCGGCGTGATTACCTATTCCAGCGGCAATCATGCGCAGGGTGTTGCCTATGCGGCACGTGCTGTTGGCGCTAAAGCCGTAATCGTAATGCCGTCGAATGCGCCGGCCATCAAGCGCGCTGCAACACTGGCGCTTGGAGCCGAGGTTGTGGATGTAGGCGTAGCATCCAGCGAGCGGCTGGCAAAGGCCGAAGAACTGGTTCAGAAACACGGCTACGTGATTATTCCGCCCTATGATGACGCGTGCATCATCGCCGGGCAGGCAACCTGCGGGCTTGAAATTACCGAAGCAATACCGGATGTGGACCTTGTTCTCGCGCCGGTAAGCGGCGGAGGATTGCTGAGCGGCGTTGCGGCTGCGGTAAAGATGACCAATCACCGTGCCAAGGTGATTGGCGTAGAGCCGGAACTGGCGGGCGATGCGACGGAGAGCTTCCGTAGCGGCAAAATCTCGACATGGCCTGCCGAGCTGACCAGCCGTACGATTGCGGACGGTCTGCGCACGCAGAGCGTGGGAGTGCGCAACTTCGCACATATTCAGGAGTACGTGGACAACATTATTACCGTGACCGAAGCGGAGATTCGGGCGGCGATGCGGGCAATTGTTGCCACGACGCGGCTTGTTCCGGAGCCTAGTGGGGCCGTCACTACAGCAGCGCTGCTCTTCCACTCTGCGGAACTGCCTGCATATAACAAGGCTGTTGCGGTGGTCAGCGGTGGCAATGTGGACCCGAAGTTGCTGGCCGAAGTGCTTACCGAAATACCTTCTTAACGTCGGTTGCAATATGATTCGAGTGATGAAACGCTGCACACTCTTCTCCCTTTGCGTGCTTGGTCTTTTCTTTTTCGTTGCCTTGCCTGCTAGAGCGCAGGACAAGAAGAAAAAGACGGACAACATTCAGAAGCCGATGGCCGGGCCGCGCGCCACAGTGCTGCGGATTACGTGGCTCTACGTTGCGCCCGATACGACTTCGCAAAAAGTATCCAAGGTGCAGATAGGCCGCGAGATGGTCGTGGCCGAAAAGAGCGGCCCCTGGATGCGGGTTTACGCGAATACCGACACGCAGCAGGAAAAGGACGGTCCCGACACACCGTGGATCGGCAGCGAAGACTCGACGCCGCCTCCTGTTTCCGGCTGGCTGGAAGCCAAGGGCGTGGTGGTGGAGAGCACACCGAACGGCGACCAGGTGCTGATGGGCGAGGCTGCGAATGAAGAATCACTTGCCAGCGACCCGCGCGGGCCGGCGAATGCTGCGAAGTCCGCACGGCTGCTCTACCGGCGAATTGTGGAGATGTTCCCCAACTCGCCGCTGGCCCCAGAGGCAGCGTGGCGCGCTGCCGATATTCTGTGGCAGATTCAGAAGGCGGATGCTTCCTCACGTCCCTCTGCGAAGGAGCGTGACGCGTACATGCGCGAGCAGATGGACGAGGATGAGATGAAGAAAATCCTCAAGTTCTATCCACACACGCGGCAGTCGGACCTTGCCAGCTTCGAGATGATTGATAACAAGCTCTGCGGCGACTGGCAAGGCGAGGAAAAATGTCCGGCAAAAGAGTCGGAGCTTTACGAGAAATATGCCGACGAGCATCCCGACGGACCACGAACCGCGCAGGCGCTTTATGAAGCGACCTACCGGCAGGCGGTGCTGGCGGATATGTTCTCCGCCGATGGAAACGATGGTAAGTCGAACTCCGCTAAGACCAAGGCAAAGGAACTGGCTGTCCGGATGAAGGATAAGTTTCCGCAATCGGATTACACGGCGCGGGCTACGGCGATTGCCTTCCATCTGGACGCGGGGATTCCCGTTTATGGAATCGACCGCTGATACGTCACGATATGCAACCGGATATTCCCCGTTGCCTATTCCTTCATCATTCGTTGAACCCGCGCCTTTATCATCAAGATACATCCTCGAAAAATGCATCTGGAAGGATGAGACCGGCCGTTTGTTTCGTGCAATTCTGACTTTTTCGCATCCTTCGGAGGTTGCTTGAACCCTTATATACAGTCCGTCATTTTAGGAATTATTGAAGGCCTGACTGAATTTCTCCCAGTCAGCTCCACGGCCCACCTGCGCATTGGCGAAGCTCTGATGAAGATTCCGCTCGAGGACGCGTATTGGTCGATGTACACCATCGTGATCCAGGGCGGCGCGATTGTTGCGCTGATTCTGCTGTACCTGACGCGGATTCTGGATTTCTTCCGCACTTTTCCTCGCGGGGAACGCGGCGATAAGAACATCCTGACGCATCCGATTGGGCTGACGATTCTCGCCTTCGTCGTGACTACGATTCCTACGCTGGCTCTGAAGAAGTGGAGCGACAAGCACCTGGGCAGCCTTTCGGCGATTGCGTGGGCGCTGGTGATTGGCGGCATCATCATGTGGGCCGTGGACTTCTGGGCATCGCGTCAGGACCCCTCCACCGAGCACGTGGAGGATATGAACGTTCTGCACGCAGTCTGGATTGGGCTTTGCCAGTCGCTTTCGGCTATCTTTCCGGGCACCTCGCGGTCGATGGCTACGATTGCCTCCGGGCAGATTGCTGGGCTGAGCCGCCCGGTGGCGCTGGAGTTCAGCTTCCTGCTCTCGATTCCTACGATGCTGGCTGCTACGGCGTATGACCTGTTCAAGGAGATTCATCCCAGCCGGGCGGCGCAGGCTGCGGCCCAGTTGGCCGGGACGGTTCCAACGCATGTGGAAATGACCACGGAGCGCTGGATTGTGCTGATTATCGGCTTCGTGGTTTCGTTCATTGTGGCCTTTGGCGTGGTGGAGTGGTTCCTGGCGTGGGTTCGTAAGCATGGGTTTACGGTCTTTGCCATTTACCGCATCCTTGCTGGTGGCGCGCTGCTCATTTGGGGAGCAAAACTTATAGGTCAATAATGCGTCCGTGTGTATGCGCACAGTGGCCCCGTTTTCGGGGCCATTTGTTTTGTATGGGTTGCGGGGGATTGCACAGGGACTGTGCAGTTTCTTTATTCCGGAACTGTGGAACTGTGCAAAAGGCAGGGACAAGGGAAGAGGGACAAGGGACAAGTCAGTTGTGGCTGTCGTTTGCTGCATAGCTTGCTCCTTTCCTTTACAGTTCCAGTGTTAAGAGGGGGGAGGGGTACCCCCTTTTGGCCCTTAAAAAACAGAATGGCCCGATTCCAATGGAATCGGGCCATTTTTCTGCTTGATTCTTAGTGTGACACAAAAGGGTTTAATTGAGCGCAAGAGTTATCCACAGATTTGGGATTTATTTTGCATTGCATGCAGCGGCTGCGCGCTTGGCGCGCCACAAGACTTTTGTGACCCTCCCGGTGGTCGGGAATTGGGGTTGTGTGGGAGAACCAAGATGGGGGAACTTGCGGTATCGGTATCCCCGGTCCCCAAATGCCAGGGACCGGGGGCACCCAGAGTGGTGAAGGGTTTGCTGCTTAGAAGATGATCTTCAGAGCAAACTGCGTGTTGTAAGGCTCGCCGGCGCCGATGCCAGGGGCGCCGTTGTAAGAGCCGATGGTGCTTGTCAGCTCGGTGCTGGAGTAGGTGGTGTCCGGCGGGGCGTAGTTGACCTTGTTAAAGAGGTTGAACATCTCCACACGGAACTGCGCGGTTACGCGTTCGCCTATCTTGGTGCTCTTGAAAACTGAAAGGTCCACGTCGCCGAAACCGGGTCCGGTATAGGCGTTGCGGCGGCTCAGGCCCCAAGTATTGGAGGGTGCGTCGGTGAAGGCGTCCGGGTTGAGCCAGTCTAAAAAGACTCCGCCCTTGCGGTAGCCCTTGTAGGGATTGACGCCGGGGACAGGATTGGCGCGCTGGGGAGTGCCTTCCTCAGTGCCTGAGGTGTCGTTCTCGCTATAGACCGTGAAGGGCGTGCCGCTGTGGAAGGTCATGAGGCTGTTGACGGACCATCCCTTCGTTAGCGCCGGGAGGACGTGCGAGCCGGGAACCTCCCACGAGACGAGGCCGGTGAAGATGTTGCGGATATCGTAGTCGCTCTGGCCGTAGTCACCTTTGAAGTTGTAGCTGTCCTGCGGAAGCGTGCCGCGGTACTGCGTGACCTCATCGAAGCTGTGCGACCAGGTGTAGGCTCCCTGCGCGGTGATGCCGTGGATGTTGGAGACGCGCAACGTGGCCTGGAGCGAGTTGTAGTTGGAGGTGCCTATGCTTTCGACCTGATTGACGAAGCTGTAGTTGTTGCCGTTGTAGTCGCGGACGACGCCGTCATAAGGGCGCGTGCCGCCGCCGAGGGGCAACTGATTGATATCGAGAATGGAAAGCAGGTGGCGTGCCTCAGAACCTACGTAGCCAATCTGCATGACGGCCTTGGAGGAAAGGCTGGTTTCAACCTGCAGGTTGTAGTTGAGATTGCGGGAGGGCACGAAGCCCTTGTCGATGGAGAAAAGGCTGAACTGCGTGCTTGCGTCAGCGGTTGTGGGGAAGACATCCACGCCATCCTGAATGGTTTTACCGCTGACGGTGACGTTACGCACGGCGGTGGGGCCTGTGGGATTGGATTCCACGCCGTTGGGAGCGCCGTTGTTGGGCCGGTTGTCGAGGAAGGGGTTGAGGTTGGGCGTGTCGAAGTAGAGGCCGACGCCGGCACGGATAACGGTGTTGTGCGTGGCCTGATAGGAAAGGCCGACGCGTGGACTGATGGCATCGTATTTGGGATCGTAAAGGTGATCGATGTTGTCTCCCTGAATGCCAAGGCCGAGACCGCCCAGACCGGGCCGGAAGACGGAGAGATTCTTCGCGTCGTTGTGCAGGGGGCCTTCATAATCCCAGCGAATGCCAAAGTTGAGGTTCAGCTTGGGGGTAATCTGCCAGGCGTCCTGCGCGAAGAGGTCGTAGGTGGTGACGAAGACCTGACGGTTGGGGCTGCCGAGGGCGATGCCGCCGTTGCCGATGGTTCCGGAAAGGAAGTCAGCGAGCGCGTTGACGTAGGGAACGACTTCACTGGAGTAGCCGAGGTTGGCGACGTTCCATGTGTCGTTGGGGTTGGTGGCTTTGTAGGGGCCTTGCGTGCCGTCGAAGTTGAAGTAACCGAGCGAGTGGCGCTGATAGAACTCGTCAAGCTGGGCGTAGCGGTACTCGCCGCCGAACTTGAACTGGTGCTTGCCTACTACCCAGGAGAGGTCGTCGGTGAGGTGGCCGGTGATGTCGTTGCGGCCTTCGGGTGGGGTTTCGCCGGTGGGGTCAAAGTAGCCTGCGCTGCCGAAGTAGATGTTGGGAGCACCGGTGTTGACGGAGCCGGTGACGAGGCCCAGCGAGGCAGCATCGAAATCGGTATTGGCATCGAAGAAGACCTGGTTGAAGTAGTTGACGCCGGCCAGTACCTGGTTGGTGAGGGTGGGCGAGAAGACGTGGTTGAAGACGAGCGCGTAGTTGAAGACGTGGAGCGGAGCCACCTCAAAGTACCACGGCAGCGCGGAACCTACGGGCGCAACCTGATTGCCCTGTCCGCCGAAGCCGTGGAAGGTGAGCGAGTTCTTGTCGTTGATGGTCCAGTCGAGCTTGACGAGGCCGTTGTAGCTGTAGCCGAACTCGGGGTCGCTGCTGAGGTAGTTGTAGAGCTGCGGCTGGCCGCTGCCGCCGCTGATGGCGTCGGATGGCCAGAGGGTGTTGAGCAGCTTTTCGGTGACGGGGTTGACGGAGACTCCGGCCTGCGAGAGCGCGGCCTTGGCGGCGGTTTGCCAGGGCTGGTTGGGCTCGGTGGCGGTTTGGCCGGTGCCGATGGTGAATCGCTGGTGCTCGTAAGTAGCGAACCAGAAGAGATGGTTGCGGACGAAGGGGCCGCCTGCGGAGAAACCGTAGTTGTAGTTGCGAATTTCCTGCTTGGTGGGCGCGGTGAAGGGGTTGGCGGCTCCGAAAAACTCGTTGCGGTTGTAGTAGTAGAGGGTGCCGTGGAGGCCGTTGGTGCCGGACTTGAGCGAAAGATTCACGCTGCCGCCGGGGTTGCGGCCAGATTCTGCCGAGGCCTGCGTTTGCGCCGAGAAAGTCTCGACGGCGTCGATGGGGAGGACGATTCCGGCGATGCCGGAGACGCCGCCCTGGTTGACGGCGGGGATGTTGTGCCAGAGGTCGTTGTTGTCGATGCCGTCAATCTGCCAGTTGATCTGGTTGGCACGGGTTCCGTTGAGCGAACCGAAGCCTCCGGCGCCGGTGTTGGCAAAGCCGGGCGACAGGATGATGAGCTGCGTGTAGTCGCGGCCATTGAGCGGGGTGTCCTGCAACTGCGTTCCGCCGACTTCGGCAATTTGCGTGGTGGATGTGGTGTCGAGCGACAGCGCTGCGGCGTCAACTTCCACGCTGGTGGCTGCGGACTGCATGCTGAGCTTGATGGTCAGGGTGTAGATGGTTCCGGCGGTGACGGGGACCTTTTCTACCTTGACGGTCTGGAAGTTGGAAGACGAGGCCGTTACCTCGTAGGTGCCGAGTGGAAGATCAGAGAATGCGAATTCGCCGCCGCTGGATGAGATGGTCTTGTGGACGACGCCGGTAGCTACGTCTGTGGCCGTGACCGCGGCTCCGGGAACGACTGCTCCGGATGGGTCTGTGACGGTGCCGTTGATGCCGCCGCGAAAGGTTTGCGCCAGTGCGGGAAACGAGCTGGAAAGTACAACCCCGAGGGAGAACAGCAGGATTGCAAATACACGTACACGTCGAGTATGCCGATGCTGCATCACGCTTACCTCCAGAAATTGGAATGACAGATGTGTGTGCTACCGTGCACCCTTGGGCTTAGGAACAGAGGTGGGTGCTGTACTGGCGCGTGGGGGCGCGTCCCTGAACTATGTGTTCTTTGGGCTACACAGATGGGGTTGAAAATTATGGAATGTAATGGTGAATTCCATGGCGAATGTTACGGAGTATTTACATAAGGAAGCAATGAAGCTGCATAAGGACGGGATGAAGTTGCATAAGGGCGGAATGAGGATTGTTTGGGGCTAACTGACGGCTTGCAAGAGGTGTTTTTCAAGTGACGGATATCACAGGGTTTTTGGAGCTTTTGCTTGCGGTGGCGCATCCGATGATGTGCGATAAGGAAGTTATAAGGAGGGCGTAGATGAGCAGCACGGCGGAGAACAAGTGGGCGCATCCGGCGGTGATCCTGGTTGCCACGGATTTGAGCGACATGGATCGCACGATGCCGTTTGCGATTGAGCAGGCAGTGGCGACAGGCGCGCGGCTGGTGGTGCTGCATGTGATTGCAGCAGGAGAGGCGATGAATGCCGATGCTACCGGGCATCCTTACTATGATCCGCAGGGCGCGGCGGAGATTACGGCGGCGGAGATGGCTCCGTGGATTGAACTGGCCGGGCAACGCGGCGTGAAGTGCGAGCAGGTGGTGCGGGAGGGAAATCCCGCAGAGCTGGTACTGGAGACGGCGCGCAAGGTGCATGCCGACCGGATTGTGGTGGGTACGCGGAGCCGCGGGAAAATCAGCAAGCTGCTGATTGGCTCCGTGGCTGAGAATGTGGTGCGGTATACGCATGTTCCCGTGGTGACGGTGGGGCCGGAGGCGCATTGGGAGACACCCGTGGGCGAGCGCGTGGTGCTGCATGCTACGCAACTGCTTCCGCATGCGAAGGCGCATGCGGAGCTGGCGCAGCTTGTTGCGGCTACGCTGCAGGCGCGGCTGATTTTGCTGCATGTTGTGGACCCGGAGACGCCGGCTTCTGATGAGAAGGCTGCCGCCGCAAGAGCGGAGTTAAAGCATCTGGCGGAAGGAATTGAAGGCGTGCCTGTGGAGACCGAGGTGGTGCGTGGTCATGTGCCGGAAACGGTTTTGACTGCGGCGAAGCAGTACAAGGCGAGCATGATTGTGCTGGGCTCCACTCCAAGAGGAACGCTGGCGGAGCTGACGCGGGATAGAACGGTGTATCGCGTGCTGGCTCATGCGAAGTGCCCGGTGATGACGCTGCATGCGCCGGAAAGACAGGGACTAGGGAGTTAGGGACCAGGGACTAAAGGCAAATGCAAAAACAAAGGCTTTTGTCCCGCAAAGCCAACAGCCGCATCGGTTTACCGATGCGGCTGTTGGCTTTCTATTCCCTGCTCCCTGCTTTTACGCTGAGAGCCGCTCCAGCTTTTCCGGCTGCGTGATGACCATGGTTGCGCCTTTTACGGCGATCCATTGGTTGCGCTTGAACTGGCTGAGGAGGCGGGTGACGGTTTCGCGGGAGGTGCCGGCCATGCTGGCCACTTCCTCATGCGTGAGCGCCATGGTGAAGCGGATTTCCGGCTTGCCGTTGGCGGCTGCGCGGCCCCAGTCGAGAAGCAGGCGGGCAAGGCGGCCAGATGCGGAGCCGGAAAGTGCGAGACGGCGCGCATCGTAGAAAACCGTCATGTATTCACTGGAGAGCGCCTGGGCCGCGTGCATGCTGGCTGCGCCGTGGCGCGTGAGGAAGTCAAGGAAGTCCTGCTTGCGCATGGCTTTCACCTGGCAGGGCTCGATGGCTTCCGCGGTAACTTCATGCGGGAGGTTGGCAACGGCGGCGCTGAGGCCGAGCACGTCACCGGGTCCGGCGATCTTGAGGATCATTGTCTTGCCTTCGCGGGATGTAGACGAAATCTTCACCTGCCCGAAGCAAAGGACGAAAACATTGCGGGAGCCATCGCCCTCAGTAAAGAGGCGCGTGCCGCGCGCATGCGTCATCATGATGCCAAGCTGGTCGTAATCCCGTAAAGCATCGGGTGTGAAGTTGCAAAAAGCGCGAAGGTGCCGGTTCGGGCAATGAAGACAGTCCGCCGGGGGGTGATAAGAGTTGGTAATCGGCATATTTTTCCCCCTATTAGTTCTAAACGGAGTATATAGCCGATCTTGTGTCGCTAACGAAAAGCTATGTGACGGCCATCACACCTGGCGTTCCCAAATGGCACTGACGCAGGGTTAACTTGCGGCAGGCCGTCGTGAGGCGCGGCGGGCCGGACGGTTTTCCGCTGAAGTAGCGCAAGCGCGATAAGCGCGGGAGACCTCGCGGGCCAGCTCTGCCAGGAGCCGCAGCTTGAGCGGCGGATAGGCGCGGAAGGCCTGCTGCAGCGGATCAAATGGAATCATGAGCAGCGACCCGTCTGTGTGGCCGATGAGCGAGAAGGTGTGATGCCGGTCGCCAAGAACGGAGGCCAGTTCCACCAACTCGCCGGGTCGGGCCATGCCGAGCACCACCCACGCATCTCTCCTGTGGGCGCGGCGCACCAGTTGCCCGGTTACGACCAGGTAAAGCCCCTGGCTTTGCTCCTGCTGGCGAAAGATAGTTTCACCGGCAAGGAAGTCGATGTTGCGCGCAGAGGCAGTGAGCAGATTGCCTGCCGCGGGAGGACAGGCCAGCAGCTCCGATAGCGGATGCGCCGCCATGGCGTCATTCGTCGGAATGTGCAGCTCTGGAATCATGGCACGCTCACTCGGCATTCCGGGGGTTATTTTGGGGGATAAACTTCCGCTGGCGGCAGGCTGGATGGCCTTCCGCAGCTGGCCCGGATTGCTCATAGTGAGTCAGTTTGCGATGTGGGATGGGAAGCGGGCAGTGATTTGTGTCACTTAGGGATGGTTAGAGGAAAAACAGGGGCGAAGGACGAGTGACGAGAACGAAAAGGCCCAAAAACTGCATGGGCCAGCCATAGGCTTCGTCTCTCGTCCTTCGTTACTCGTCCCTACTCCCTGCTTTTCAGCGCTGGATACAGCTTGCGCCAATGGGTGTAGCCGGATTTGTAGGCTTCTACGTCTGCCGGGGCTGGGTCGATGCGCTGGGCTACTTCAATCGCCTGCGCGCAGGCCTGGTCGAGGTCGGTCCAATGCCCTGCTCCTACGCCGGCCATGAGGGCGCAGCCGAAGGCTCCGCCTTCTTCCGCTATGAGGACCTCTATCGGGTGGCCGTACACGCCAGCCTGGATCTTGCGCCAGAGCGGACCGCGCGCTCCGCCGCCGCCGAGACGGATGCCGCTCACTGGGATTTCCAGATCGGCAAAGAGCGTGAAGGTGTCCTGCAGAGAGTAGGCTACGCCTTCGAGAACGGCACGCGTGAAATGTGCTGCCGTGTGCGTGGTGGAGATGCCCGCAAAGGCGGCACGAACCTCCGGGTCGAGGTGCGGCGTGCGTTCGCCCAGCAGGTAGGGGGCCCATTCAAGGCCGTCACTGCCTGCTGGGACTTTTTCTGCCGCTGCCGTCAGCGCATCATAGCTCTGCCCGGCAAAAAATGTGTTGCGCAGCCAGTTAAAGCTTAGCCCTGCGGACTGCGTTACGCCCATGACATGCCACAGGCCCGGAACCGCGTGGCAGAAGGTGTGCAGGCGGCCTTTCGGGTCCTTAGTCGGGTTGGCGGTGGAGGCAAAGACTACGCCGGAGGTTCCGATGGTGGCCGAGACAGAACCCGGACGCAGGATGCCCATGCCAACGGCGCCCGCTCCCTGGTCGCCCGCTCCGGCTACGACCGGGGTTCCTGTCTTCAGGCCCGTCAATCCTGCCGCTTCTTCGCTGATGCGCGCGCAGACTTCCGGAGACTCGTAGACTTTCGGCAGCCATTCGAGAGGAATGCCCGCGGCCTCGGCGACTTCCTTCGACCACTGCCGGTGTGTCACGTCCAGCAGCAGCGTGCCACTGGCCTCCTGCACGTCGATTGCATACTCGCCGGTGAGACGGTAGCGCACGTAATCCTTGGGGCACATGATGTGGCGAATTTTTGCGAAGATTTCCGGCTGGTGTGTCTTGACCCATAGCAGCTTGGTCAGCGTGAAGTTGGGCAGCGCAGGGTTGCAGGTCAACTCAATCAGCTTTTCGTAGCCGATTTTTTCGTGCAGCCAATCGCACTCGGGCTGGGTGCGGGTGTCACACCAGATGAGCGAGGGGCGCAGCACAGCTCCGTTTTCGTCCAGCATGACCGCGCCGTGCATCTGCCCGGTGAGGCCAAGTGCGGCGATGGGCTGCTTCGGCTCTGGCGCGGCAGCAAGAGCCTGCACGATGGCTTCTTTCGCGGCGCGCCACCAGTCTTCGGGGTCCTGCTCGGCCCAGCCGGGATGGTCCACGCGGAAGGGCGCATGCTCACTGGCCGCGCCGCTGATAACTTTGCCGTTTTCATCCACCACTACGGCGCGCGTGCCGCCCGTGCCTACGTCCATTCCCAGAAACCACATTGCGGGTCGTTCTCCTTGCGTAAATCGCTTTTCTGCAGCGGAGAGAGGATAGCAGGAAAGAGGGACGCAGGAACATAGGGACCAGGGACTAGAAACATTTCCGAGAGATAGATGAATTGCCACCATGAGAGAGAAAGAGCTGCTCTCGGCATTGTTCTTGCCGTTGCATTTCCTGGTCTCTATGTCCCTACGTCTCTAGTCCCTCGCTTTTTGTGATTTTCCGCACAAGCAAATTCTCCCGGTTCAGGTAACAATGTTTGCGTGGAGGAATGCTGCACATGAGCGATCTGGCTCCGCTTGCTGAAGATGTTGCTGTCGATCCGTTGGTGGGTCATCCTGAAGATTTTCACGTCTTTCACCAGTTCATTGAGCGCTGCAAGGGGCTGCCTGCGATTACGACCGCGGTGGTGTGGCCTTTGAGCGATGTTGCGTTGAAGGGCGCGGTGGAAGCGGCTACGGCCGGGCTTATTGAGCCTACGCTGATTGGCGACGAGGCGCAGATTAAGGCGCTGGCTGCGAAGTCCGGCGTGGATATTTCGTCTTACCCCATTTTGCAGGCTGACACGGAAAGCAAAGCGGCTGAGATGGCTGTGGCCATGTGTCGCGCGGGCAATGCCGAAGCGCTGATGAAGGGCAGCCTGCACACTGACGAGTTGCTGAAACCCGCCATGGCTCGCGACACGGGACTGCGCACCAATCGGCGCATCACGCATGTGTTCGTCATGGACACACCTGCCTATGCGCGCACGCTGTTGATTACCGATGCGGCTATCAACATTGCGCCCGCGCTGGAAGACAAAGTGGACATTGTGCAGAACTCGATTGAGCTGGCGCATGCGCTCGGCATTCCTGAACCCAAGGTTGCGCTGCTTTCCGCGATTGAAACGGTGAACCCGAAGATTCAGTCCACGCTGGATGCCGCGGCGCTATGCAAGATGGCGGACCGCGGGCAGATTACGGGCGGCGTTCTTGATGGGCCGCTGGCCTTTGATACTGCCGTCAGTGAAAAGGCTGCGAAGATTAAGAAGCTCACTTCGCCGGTTGTTGGGCAGGCGGATATTCTCGTTGTGCCTGACCTTGAAAGCGGCAACATGCTGGCCAAGCAGCTTGAATACCTGGGCGGCGCGCAGCTTGCCGGGATTGTGCTCGGCGCTCGTGTGCCGACAATTCTCACTAGCCGCGCTGATTCCGCTGCGACCCGGCTGACGAGCTGCGCAGTGGCTGTGCTGCTGCATCATGCGAATAAGACAGCGGCTATCAAGGTTTAATGCGGAATTGCAAATGCGAAGGGCGCCGGATTTTTGGCGCCCTTCGCATTTGTTTCAAACGAACTCAGTCCATCGACATGCTGAGCTGGTGGCGCACATCCGCGCCGCGAATCCAGAAGATTACATCCGTCGCGATATTCGAGGCGTGGTCAGCGATGCGCTCCAGCGAGCGAGAGACGAAAAGCCCGTTCATCGCCTGCTGCGTGTGCTGCGGGTCGGTCTGAATCAGCGTGAGCAGGTCGGAGTGGGCGCGGCGGTTCATGCGGTCCACTTCGTCGTCCATCTCGCGTACGGAATCGGCAAGCCGTGCATCGCCGTCGAGCAGGGACTGGATAGCCGAGCGAATCATGCGGGCCGTGCACTCGCCCATCGCGGAAAAGTCCACCGGCAGCTCGACGTGCTCCACTGCGAGAGCGTCACGGGTGCGGCGGGCAATGGCTACCGACTGGTCGCCGATGCGCTCCAGGTCTCCGTTAATCTTGATGACCGCGACAATGAAACGCAGGTCAATCGCCATGGGCTGCTCGCGGGAGAGAAGCTCGTAGGCCATCTCGTCCAACTCGCGCTGGGCGGTGTTGATGGCTGTCTCATTCTGGCGCACATACTGGCAGAGTCCCTGATCGCGCGTGAGGTACGCATCCACGGCAGACTCCACCGCCTGCTGCGAAAGGGCAGCCATAGCGAGAATCTTGTCTTTTAGCTCAGCGAGCTGCTGCTGAAAGTGTATGCGTGGCACGGCGTCAAAACTCCTTTCACTGATTGTGCATGATGCATTGTTACACATTCGCAAATATGGCAATCCTGCACCAGAAACGTCACGTATGGCTGGTTTCATTCCGGGCTCAAGGCAGTGTTTGACGAATCGAGTTTATAGAGTGTCGAAAAAGCCCAGGGCTAAAGCCCCATAAAATCATCTCCAGCATTCAGGGGCCTGAAGGCCCCTGCTCCCTCCGAAATGCCAGACACCATTTGCGCAGATTCGATGCGGAGCCTGTGTCCGGGGCGGTGTTTTAGCATCGAGAGAATATGAGTAACGCTATTGTCCGCCCTATGCGCTCGGTCAATCCCGCCGAACACGCTACACGCGACATCTACAAGCTGATGACGGGGATTATTGTGCCGCGTCCGGTGGCGCTGGTTTCCACGATAGACCGCAACGGGGTGACCAACGTGGCTCCGTTCAGCTTCTTCAACGGGGTAGGCTCCGTGCCGCCTACGCTGATGTTTTGTGTGTCGCTGCGGCCTGACAACGGCACGCTTCCGGCGCGAAAGGACTCCCTGCGCAACGTGGAAGAGACGGGTGAGTTTGTCGTCAACGTGGTGAGCGGAGCCCTGTCTGACGCGGCCAACGCCACCGCCGCGGAAGTGGCTCCAGAGGTGGACGAGTTTGCGCTTGCCGGGCTGACGCCGCTGGCGAGCGAGGTGGTCAAGCCGCCACGCGTGGCGGAGTCTCCCGCGCAGATGGAGTGCAAGCTGCAGCAGGTCATCTACACCGGCAGGCAGCCCGGCAGCGGCGTTATTGTGCTGGGCGAAATCGTGCGCTTCCATGTTCGCGAAGATCTCTTCGATAACTTCCGCGTAGACCCGGCAGGACTGGATGCCGTTGGCCGCATGGCCGGCAACACATGGGTCCACACGCAGGATCGGATGGACCTGATACGGCCGAAGTGAAAAAGACAGGGAGCAGGGATCAGGAAGCAACGGCAACAACACCTGTTGCGATAACGATTTAGACTGCTTGAAAGTCAGCTAAGCGCTGGTTTTTCTGTTCCCTGCTCTCAATTTTCTACTGCCCTGAAAAATATTTGTTGCAACGAATATCTTCCTCGGTGCATCCTTAGGAAAGGATTTTTCCGGCCCGCAACCGGGGAGAGTGGTTTGTGCCATTTTCTGCCTGCGGGACAGGTAGAATTGCTTTTCACCACAATCGCGGTACACTCCGTTGTCCGCAGACCGAAAGGATTGGAACAAGTTTATGAAGCGTTTTGCAATGGCACTGGGGATTCTGGGGCTGGCCGCACCGCTGGCGATGGCGCAGGCTTCTACATGGGCAATCGACCCCGCACACAGCGAGGTTGACTTCTCGATCAAGCACATGGGCCTCTCGAACGTACGCGGCCACTTTGGCGTCAAGACGGGCACTATCACGTATGACAGCGCGAAAATCGGCGACTCGACCGTGAATGTGACCATCGACGTTGCAGGCGTGGACACGGGCAACTCCGCTCGCGACAACCACCTCAAAACCGACTCGTTCTTTGACGCCGCGAAGTTCCCCACGGCCACTTTCGTCAGCACCAAGGTGACGAAGAAGGGCGCCAACCTTGAAGTTGCCGGCACGCTCACTCTGCACGGCGTTTCCAAGCCTGTTGTTCTGGAAGTGACTCCCTCGGGCGCACCGATTGAGTCGCCGATGGACCACAAGCTGCACGTTGGCTACTCGGCCACCACCACACTCAAGCGCGCTGACTTCGCCATTGGCACCACCTTCCCTGAAGCCGTGCTCGGCGCGGATGTGCCGTTGACGATTGACCTTGAGGCTGTAAAACAGTAAGTATGCAGGCGCGGAGAGCCTTCCCTCTCCGCGCCGCCTATCCCCATGCGAAAGGCCGCAAATTGGTGAGCCTGAAACAGGAAATCGCGCAACAGAAGCCCTTCGTCAACATAGCGGAAGAGGCTTTGCTGAACCTGATGCGTACCGCGGACTCGGCGCAGCGTGAGTTCCACCTGCTCATCAAGCCCTGGGGAATCACTTCCACGCAATACAACGTGCTGCGCATTCTGCGTGGCGCGCATCCGCAGGGACTCACCTGCTCTTCCATTGGCTCCCGCATGATTACCGCTGACCCGGATATCACGCGGCTGTTGGCGCGGCTCAAAACCATGAAGCTGGTGCGGCAGGAGCGCGACAAGAACGACCGTCGCGTGGTGTGGAACCACATTGCGCCTGCCGGGTTGAAGCTGCTGGAACAGATGGACCCAGCCATTGCACACTTCCCCGACGAGTTTTTTGCCAACCTGAATGAAGATGAAAAAGGCGTGCTTGTCCAACTGCTGGAAAAAACGCGGGAAAACGCCGGCGTCAGTTGCGATGGCAGCCATGCCGCGCACGACGAGTAAGCTGCCCCTTCGCTTTTCTACTTCCTGACGAACGCCTAGCCTTCGGCTGCAGGCTCCTCGGCGTCGTTCGAGATGATTTTGTTGTGCAGGCAATAGAGCGCCAGTTCAAGGCGGTCGCTCACGCCCAGCTTGTCGTAAATCTTGCGCAGGTAGTTCTTGATGACCTGCTCCGTGGTGCCAAGCTGAAAGGCGATTTCCTTATTGCGCTTGCCCTGCGTAATGCAGGTGATGATGGCAAGCTCTTTCTGGGAGAGCCGGGGCTGGCTGCGCGGATTAACAAGCGCCGCGGCCTGTGCGCGGTACGCCTCGATTACCCAATTCACCGACTGGTTATCAATCCATGTTTCGCCTGCGGCAATGCGGCGCACGCAACGCACCAGCAGATCGGGCGAGATGGAACGCGCAACAATGCCACGCACGCCGCTGCGGTACATCTCTACGGTGGTGTTTTCGTCCGCATGCGAGGCCTGGACAATCAGCTTCACATGCGGCGCCACACTCAAAATCTCCTGGATAGCGCGGTCCGTGCCCGTCAAAATAGCGCCTTCCACAATCACAACATCGGTCGGAAAGCGTTCAATAGCTGCCTTTAGATTATCCAGCGAATCTGCCTGGGCAACGACGCGAAGGTCGTCCTCAACCGCAAATATCTTGCGAATTCCAACGCGATAAATGGCCTGTGAATCCGCAAGAATGATGCGTATTGCATCGGGCTTGTTCGGAACCTCTTGCGTTTCGATCTCTGGGGAGTTTTCTATATTGTCCATGATGGGATGCTGTTCATCCGCACTATGGTCACTGCTCTACAAATCGATAGTCATCAATTGTGGCGGCAACCTGCGGCTGAGAGTAACTCATGGAGCAGCGTACCACACGTCCGCGGCACTCGACCAGAATATCTCGCGGGGAACCCAGGACCGCACCGGGCATACGAAGCGAAAATGTAATGATTTCGCCCACCTGCAACTCTTGAATTGTCTCAAACAGGACACCGCTCGCAGACACGTTGCAAGTGATAGCCGGCAGCATCTGCCCACCTGCCTGGACCATCATGGGCAGCGCCAGTGGGAAGCGCACAGCGCAGCGCAGTTCATGCGCATTGGAGTCGTGTGTCGTCACTTCGTAATGCAGGGTAAAACCCGAGCGTAAAACGTGCTTCATAGCTGTCTGAGCCCGATTTCCGGTACTTGATGTTTTCACTCTAGTCCAGACTCCCCCGGAAAGATACGGCACAAAAGTATCCAGAATAGTAACCGCGAGTGGCACACATTGGTGCACTGCGGAGTGGCCGGGCGCGTACAAACGCGCGCTTATGCACCCGCAGCGGGGAAAAATGCCCCCGAAGCGCCTACCCATTCCTGATTACGGTTGTGATCTACGCCCATCATACGCCCGCGTCCCAACCGCACAAGGGATAAGACCGGCGTCAATTCAGAATTTTCCGGCCACAGATATAAGATTCGTACCTCCGCCTGCGTCAGTCCGTGGGGCGTTTCAATCGTAGGGATAAAGCTCATGCGCTGCTGCAGCAGATAGTCGCCGCGACGCTCCTGAGGGATGGACTCCAGATCCTCTTGCGCAGGGTCGAACTGGATTCCTTTGCCCGCGAACGAGAACAGCGGCTTCAGCAACAGATTGCTGTAAACCGCATCCGGCGCGGCTTTGGGCAACGGAACACCCGACTCCTCAAGCTGCGCGCGCCCCGGACCCTCAAGAAAATCGCTGAGAAAGACCGCAGGCGGCACCACGCTATCCCGAGCGCCAGTGGAATCCGGGCGGCACAGGTACGGAATCGAGAACTTGCTCATCAGGAAGTACCAGTTGGGATGCCCGGCCCATTCCACGTTCCACGGATGCCCCAGGTCAAACGGTAGCGGAATGCGCCGCGCAATCAGCTCATCGGCAATGGCCCGGTTGTAAATGCGCGTAATGGGAATGCGGCGGCCAGAGGCATTGCGGTATGTCAGACGATCACCATCCGGCTCAACCGTGGCAATGTCCACCACGGCAATTCCCAACTTGCGGGCCGTGACTTCAAAGTCAGGCCTCGTCTTCTGGTGCAGCGGGTCTACTTCCGTCAGAGCAACCGTCTCCGGATCATGGCTGCCGACGATGGTCTTCTTCAGAAGTTCCCAGTAGGCAGCGTCGTCCAACCCGGAAAGAAAGCTGTTCAACCGCGTGCCCATTACGGTATCCAGTGAAAAAGCCGCGCGATACGCAGCATTCAGCGCCACCTGGTATCCGTAAACCGATGGAAAAGCCTGCATCTCCACCAGCCGCGGAGCCAGTTGGCCGTCGGAGGTGCGCACAAGAGCAAAATCCGCCGTCAGGAAATGCGGCCGGGCGTTCTCTCCTGCCACGCGATAGCCGCTCGGAATCGCCCGGCGCGCTGCCGCAAGATAATCCTGATCGTCCAATAGCCGGCAGCAGAGCCGGGCACCGGCTGCCGCAATCTCATCGAGCAGCTCCGCCGGTAGAAAAACAGGCGTCTCTGCGACGCGAAACTCAATTTTCGTGTCGCACGTCACTTCCAACCCGGACAGCATCGCGGCATATTGTTCGGGATGAAAATTCTGATTAAAGCGGGAACGGTACTTGCCGATCACGTCAGTGGAGTCCTCGCAGAAAAGTTTAACGTTTTCTGCTTGCATCCCAGGCATTTTCCAAGATAACTTTTCTGCTCAGGAAGCATCGTAATCTGTAGTAGATTGGGCTTTTCGCTGCTGTTCGCAACAGTTGCCATCCGGGATTAAGTTGCACGCCTTGGCTGTTGTCAAAACAGTAACCTCTGTAAGTTACTAAAGTTTCTTCCAATTTATTACTTTTGTAGTGTTATCGGTTCCAGATTGGAGTACGCTTTGGTCAAAATCCACCATTCCCAAAGGAGTTTTCCGATGATTTCAGCATCGCTGAAGCCTCGTCTTGCTGTTTTTTTTGCCACGGTCACTCTCGCTTCAACGGTCAATGCTGCGGGCCCCATCTCCCTGGCGCCAGTCCATTCCGATAGCTCCTTGCAGCGCGCAAACGGCCCCGTATTGCCTGCACCGATTCCACCAGGGGGCTCTTTCGCCGGACGCGGTCCCGTGCTGCCTGCTCCCATCCCGCCGGGTGGTTCTCTCGTAGCTTCTAATGGACCGGTCCTGCCAGCACCGATTCCGCCGGGGGGCTCTTTCGCCGGACGCGGTCCCGTGCTGCCTGCTCCCATCCCGCCGGGTGGTTCTCTCGTAGCTTCTAATGGACCGGTCCTGCCAGCACCGATTCCGCCGGGGGGCTCTTTCGCCGGACGCGGTCCCGTGCTGCCTGCTCCCATCCCGCCGGGTGGTTCTCTCGTAGCTTCTAATGGACCGGTCCTGCCAGCACCGATTCCGCCGGGGGGCTCTTTCGCCGGACGCGGTCCCGTGCTGCCTGCTCCCATCCCGCCGGGTGGTTCTCTCGTAGCTTCTAATGGACCGGTCCTGCCAGCACCGATTCCGCCGGGGGGCTCTTTCGCCGGACGCGGTCCCGTGCTGCCTGCTCCCATCCCGCCGGGTGGTTCTCTCGTAGCTTCTAATGGACCGGTCCTGCCAGCACCGATTCCGCCGGGGGGCTCTTTCGCCGGACG
>NZ_JBZYWK010000024.1:0-74387 GCF_059115385.1 Occallatibacter sp. FHG110214_02
GGGCCCAGCGCACAAAGCGCTTGTGCACGGTCTTGTACTTGCCATAGCGGTCGGGAAGGTCGCTCCAGCGCGCTCCGGAACGCAGCACCCACAGCACGCCGTTTACAAAGATACGGTTATCGGCTGCTGTGCGGCCCACATGCTCCTTGCGTCCAGGCAGAATATCCTTGATCCGCTCCCACTGCGCCTCGCTTAACTCGTACCGGCTCGCCATACTTACACTGCAGCAGCTCGACCAACGCACGCAAAGTGTATATGTCGATACAGCCTAGTCCCTAGTCCCCAGTCCCTTTTTCCCGTTGACCTTTCCCCCCAATTCTCCGTCCAACCGCCAGTCACGTTCGTGCATCGGGAAGCAGGCTTTTGGGACCCAGTTTTCCACCGCTCGAACGGGCTAGCTGACTGGTAAAACAGAAAATCGCTTCTGTTTAGCCATCAGCACCCTCGGAAATTAGGCACAACGTACCCTCGGCTTTTACAATGCAGCAGGGACCCTTCCCACCCAGCCTCTGCTAGGGAAAGAACACATACTTGGCGGCGCATGCCTTGAAGAGCACGCCGGGCCAGATGAAGGAATCGCATGAAGTTCAGGAAATTCGGCAAGGCCCTTCTGATGGGCGCACTATCACTCGGTGTCGTCCTCAGCGTTACGTCTTGCGTTCAGAGCTATACCGTTGGCTTTCTTTATGTGACCGGAACACAGACCTCCGGCACCACTGGTCAGGGCATTATCAGTGGCTTCAGAATCGACCACAATACCGGCCTATTGCGGCCTATCAACGGCATGCCCGTCAGCTCGGGAGGCTCTTATCCTGGCCGCGCCGTGCTGCTGCTCGGCAGCCGCTTCCTTTATGTCCTGAATCAGGGCGGCAACGACTGCACCACTAACACCACCGACTCGAATTGCGGCAAGGCCAACATTGTCCAGTTCTCGGTGAGCGGTAACGGTGCCCTCACTCCTCAGCAGACCTTCTTCACGCAAGGCAAGAACCCCTTCCGCCTCATTGCGGACTCCACTGGCGCGCATATCTACGTTCTCGACCACGATGTTCCGGACCCGTCCTCCTGCGCACTGGCGCTGGGTAAGGGAGTCACCTCCTGTGGCGACATCACGGCCTTTAACGTAGACCCGACCACTGGCCGCCTGAGCCTTCTGGTCAATGCACAGGTTACCTCTGCCAGCGGCACGCCACTCTCTTACTTCCCGGTTCCGTCTGACCCGATCGACTTCATTCTCTCGTCGAACTACGTTTTGACGCTCAGCGGCACGCCTAACTGCACTTCCAATTGCAACTACGTCTTTCCGTACGCCTACACGCTCGGCACAGGGCAGTTGACCGTCAGTCAGAACAGCATTCAGCCGCTCAACATCGCCAAAGCTACAGCGATCCAGGCTGGCAGCTCCTATGTCTATGTACTGGACAACGAGCCGCTCACTTATACGCCGAGCAACAGCAACTCGGCTGTGACGGTCCCGGCGCAGATTTTGCCTTACAGTGTAGGCACCGGCGGTGCACTGCAGTCGCAGACTGGCGGCGCAGTGCCTGATGTTCCGGCACAGAGCAACCCGCTGTTCCTGCTCGCCGAGAGCAAGAACAAGTGGATTTACGTTGCTAACGCCGGCGATAACTCCGACGCGACCGTCACTAACACGCAGAGCGGCATTGCCGGTTACGTGATTGACACCAGCTCGCACCAGTTGACCACCATGTCCGGCAGCCCCTTCGGTTCCGGCGCTGGTCCGGCCTGCCTGGTGGAGGATCCGTCGAACCAGTTCATCTACACGGCAAACTTCAACGACTCCTCTGTTACCGGCAAGGTGCTGGATCAGAATGCGGGTACGCTGGCGAACCTGCCCGGCTCGGCGAACAAGACCTACTCGCTGGACGGTCCGGCTGCCTATTGCCTCGTCAACGGGCGCACCAGCTAATAGCCCGGCTGTTCAAGCTTTCCAGTGCGGGTATGGCGCTTCCCTGCCAACCCGCACTGGAATCGGGTTCGGAATCCCGGGAGTATTCGGGTTCTTACAGATTTCCAGTGAGCTCCAGTTATGGCGCCCTTAGCCCTTCCGGAGCTCCTTTCAAAATAAGAAATTGCAGGCCAGCCGTTTGGCCCGCGGATGAAAGATGCGCATGAAGTTGAACAAAACAGGCCAGCTATTTGGCGCGACCGCCCTGAGCCTTGCCGCGGCAGGTCTTCTTTGCTCCTGCGCAACACTTACGCAGGACTTTGTCTTTGTCTCCAGCGCTAAAGCTGCCGGAGCCAACAATTACGGCGAAATGGACGTCTTTGAGGTCAACCGTGAATCTGGCGCAATGCGCCAGATTCCCACCTCGCCCTTCCCTTCCGGCGGCCGTAACCCCGTCGCAGAAGCCGTTTCTACCGACCAGCTAAATCTCTATGTCGTCAACCGTGACGACAACAGCATCGTCCAGTTCATCATTGGTAATGACGGTAAGCTTTATCCGCAGAACACCGTAAACACGCCGGGCATCTTCCCCATTGGCGTCGCCGTTGCCGGCAACAATCTCTTTGTTATTGATACCTATCAGCCGCTGCCCCAGTGCTCCACGCTCTCGCCCTGCACCGGCTCCATTGCCATGTATCCGGTCGAGTCCAGCAAAAACACGGCAAGCAGCACTGCAGACGTAGATGGCACGCTCGGTTCTCCTGCGGTTAACTCCACGCTGAATACCAACTACTGGCCTCTCACACTGCCTTCTGCGCCCAAGGACATCATTCTTCCCGTTGCAGTGACCGCCAACGGCAACTACGCGTATGTGGCTGCCTATGACACGACGTCAGGCCTGGGCTATGTCTTTGCTTTTGCTGTAGAGAACAATACGCTCTCGCCAATCAACAGCGGCATTCCCGTCCGGGCTGGCGTGTACCCCTCCGCGATTACCACGGACCCCACTGGCTCCTACGTCTACGTAACGGATTCCAGCAGCAGCAACATTCAGGGCTTTGCCTCCAACTCCGGCAACCTGACCACTCTGAACGGCAGCCCTTATGTTGCCGGCAACAAGCCTTCCGCCATCGTTGTGGATGCGAGCGGCAAGTATGCCTACGTTGCTAATGCGCAGGACTCGAATATCACGGCATATACCCTTTCGAGCGGCGTGCTGACACGCATTTCCTCTTACACCACGGGAACTCAGCCGGTAGCCATCGGCATCGATCCCTCGTTGAACGAGTATCTGTATACCGCCAACTTTCTGGCAGGCACGGTTTCCGGCTTCCAGATTCAGTCGGATGGTTCGCTGATTAACTCCAAGGGCATCACCTACACCGCGAACGCCAACCCGACTGCAGTAGCAGCCGTTCCGCACCAGAGCGTGTCTAAGCAATAGCGCGCTCTGCAGGGTACAGAAGTAGAAATTCCCCTGACGGGCTTTTACAATCCGTAAGGGACAACTGAAACAGATTTTCCTGAGAAGCGACAAAGGAAGCGCATGAAGTTACGTAAAATGAGCCAGCTTGCACTGGCCTCCGGAATCGGCCTGGCAGTGGCTGCAACCCTCACGGCGTGCCAGCTCGTGACCGTCGATTATGTCTTTCTAGCAGGCTCCGAGGGCATCCAGAGCTTTGCCGTTGACTCTCAATCCGGCGCTCTGCGTTATGCCAACGGCACCGGCACCAAGCCTATCTCCACCGGCGGAAACCCCGTTGCGCTGGCCGTAAGCGGCACCTATGCCGACCTGTACGCCGCCAATTCGGATAACAACACCGTGGTGCATTTCACCATTGCCACCACTGGCGAACTCACCAAGGCTGACTCGATCACCACGAGCGAAGTTCCGGTGTCTCTCGCGGTCTCTCCCGATGGCACGAAGCTCTTCGTCCTGAGCGGAACCGACTCCGCCACGCTGACCGAGTACTCGGTTTCCTCTGGCAAGATCGGCTCTGCGGTTGCGACACAGGCCCTTACGATTCCCAGCTTTGCGGGCGACTCCGTGGTTCCCACGTCCCTCGCCGTGCTGGCCAACGGCTCCGCAGTTTACGCCACCGTCTATGACAAGTCGGCTTACAACCCCGGTGGGAGCACCACCAGCACGGCTAACCCTGGCTGGGTCTTCGGCTTCGGCATTGGCAACGGCGGCGCTCTCTCGGGCACGGCCAACAGCCCCTACCGCGCAGGCGTCAGACCCTCCGCGATTGTGGCGGAACCGGCCAACCGCTTCGTCTACGTCACAGACTTTGCCTCGAACCAGTTGATTGGTTACAGCATCACGTCGGGCACTACGCTGAACTTCCTCATCAGTGGTCCGTACAAGACTGGCAACCAGCCCTCAGCCGTGGCTATCGACCCGCGTGGTAAGTTCCTCTATGTCACCAACGCACTCGATTCCACCATTTCCGCCTTTGCGATTGACCTGACGACCGGCATTCCTTCGGCAGCCATCAACACCACCGGCACCACCAGCAACGGCTCGGACACGCAGCCGAACGCGGTGATTGTGGAACCGGCGGAAGGCCGCTATGTATACAGCGCCAACACGCTCGGCAACTCGGTCTCCGGCTTCCGGCTGAATCCGAATACTGGTGTAATTGCTGCAACACAGGCTACTCCGTATCCTTCACAAAAAGCGCCCACGGCCATCGTTGCCGTGCCACATGGCAACCACTCGCTGCAGGTTGTGGCCGATTAACTCGCAACTCGTTTGCAAGCAAAAAGCCCAGCCGACTGGCTGGGCTTTTTGCTTCTTCTCTTCCCGCAATGCGGGCTCAAATCAAGACGAAATTTAGTCTCCTCCATCCCCTGGTCCCTCAGTCCCTTCGCCTGTTATGGTCAGTAGGGAAACACATGAATCCACCACCAGGAATCCGCACGGCATGCTCAAGCGTTGGCGAACTCGAATACTGCTGTTTCTCGCCGTGCTCGGCCCCGGATTTATTACCGCAAACGTAGATAACGACTCGGGCGGCATCCTTACCTACTCGCAGGCTGGCGCTACCTACGGCTACGGCCTGTTGTGGACTATCCTTCCTATCACTCTTGCGCTCATCGTGGTGCAGGAGATGTGCGCGCGCATGGGCGTGGTTACCGGCAAGGGACTCAGCGACCTTATCCGCGAGGAGTTTGGGCTGCGGCTGACGTTTGTGCTGATGATTCTGCTGGTGATTGTGAACTACACCAACGTAGTCACGGAGTTCATCGGCATTGCAGGGTCGCTGCATCTCTTCCATGTCTCAAAGTTCATTGCCGTGCCGCTCTGTGCCCTGCTCGTCTGGTTCATGGTGACGAAAGGGGATTACAAGAGCACGGAGAAGATATTTCTCGTCGCGTCGGTTGTTTACATTGCCTATATCTTTACGGGGGTGCTCTCGCAGCCTAGCTGGCACGACGCGCTGCTGGCGACCGTGCAGATGCCGCCGGAACGCATCTGGCGCAACAAGGACTACATCTACATGGCCATCGGCATTGTCGGCACGACCATTGCGCCTTGGATGCAGTTCTACCTGCAGTCGTCGGTGGTTGAGAAAGGCATTCGCGTTAAGGATTACCCTGCTTCGCGGCTGGACGTTATCGTGGGCAGCATGTTTACCGACTTTGTAGCGTGGTTCATTATTGTGGCCTGTGCGGCTACACTCTACGTGCATGGCATGGGAGAGATTACTGTAGCTTCCGATGCTGCTGAGGCTATGCGACCGCTGGCTGGGGATTACGCATTTGTGCTCTTTGCCTTTGGGCTCTTCAATGCGTCGGTTTTCTCGGCGTCGATTCTGCCTATCTCTACGGCTTATACCGTTTGCGAGGGGCTTGGGCTTGAGTCCGGCGTCAACAAGACCTTCCGGCAGGCTCCGTTCTTCTATTGGCTCTATACGCTGCTGCTGGCTGGCGGCGCTATTACCGTGCTGCTGCTGCCCGACTCCACGCTGATTAACTTCTCGGTGATGTCGCAGGTACTGAACGGTGTGTTGCTGCCTGTGGTGATTATCCTGATGCTGATGCTCATCAATCGCAAGGATCTGATGGGGGCACACAAGAACTCGCGCCTGTGGAACGTGATTGCGTGGGGAACGAGCATCATTGTTATTGGTATGACGATTGTGATGCTATGGGGATTAATGCCGGGGCACTAGGGCGCGTTGGGATAGCGCGATGTGTGGTGATGTTGGAATTTCTCCGTGGAATTCCTGTGGAGGCTCTTTCCTGAAGTGGTTTCCTTTGTTGAGGTTGTGCAGAAATGCACTAAAAAAGGAGCATGATGCCTTCTATTCTTAATGTTTTGTTGCTTATAAATCTCTCGCTGTGGATACACAACGCTGCAAAAGCATACCTCAGGGGCCTAAAGGCCCCTACTTATTCTTGTTGGCTTGATTGCCGGGGCTAAAGCCCCAGCCTACCTATTCCACGCTTCCAGCTTGTATGTTCGTACGGCATTATGTGTCCGGGCTGTCATTTCGCCGGAAACAGAACGGCCCGAATCCATGGGGATTCGGGCCGTTTTCTCTACTGATTTAAGCTTAGCAAATTCGAGATAATTGAGCGCAAAACTGGAGATGGATTTTGCACAATGGAATCAATGAGTTAGAAAATATTTTCAGTCAAAGGGCTTGACAGAGAGTTTTCCACAGGCAGCCCGTCAGTCCAGAACTACGCTCAATCCGCCATCCACAATCTTGCTTGCGTAGACCGTTGCATGCTCGGAGGGGTTCAGCTTCTCCGTGCCAGTCAGCGGGTCGAAGGACCAGCCGTGCCACGGGCAGACGATGCGGCCCTCTTCGATGGTGCCTTCGGCGAGCGGGCCTTCCTGGTGCGGGCAGACGTTGTTGAGCACGGCAATCTGGCCGTTGATGCGGGCTACGCAGAAATCGCCGCCGCCGGTGATGCACTCACGTAGCTCGCCTTCTTTGGGCAGCTCGCTCTCAGGCAGAATTTGGACCAGTCGGAACATTGTTCTCTCGCAATCTGTTTGGAATTTGCAGACATGTATTCGGATTGCGGCGGGAGTTTCCGGGTTGCCTCGGTGCCGGACAGTATCTGACAAATCCGGTTCGGGTGTATCGAGAAGAAGTCCGAGCCTATATTCAGGGGCCTGAAAGCCCATGCTTCCCCTGAGAAATCAAACTCTGATCGTCAATCTCCGCGGTAGACGCAGCCGCTTGTGCAGGTCTCTTTCACCACGACTTTGCTGAGCAACGGCAGGCCCGGCTTAAGCTTTTGCCAGAGCCAATGGGCCAGATTTTCGCTGGTTGGGTTTTCGAGGCCGGGAATGTCGTTGAGGCAGCGGTGGTCGATTGTGTCCTCAATTGGCTGAAAGGCGGCCTTCAGGTCGGCAAAATCCATTACCCAGCCGAGCTGTGGCTCTACCGGGCCGGCGACGTGAATCTCAATATGAAAGCTGTGCCCGTGCAGGCGTTTGCATTTGTGTCCTTCCGGCACGTTGGGCAGCCAGTGCGCTGCCTCAATCGAAAACTCTTTGAATATTTCCATTACCTGATTCCTACAATTTTGTGCGTCTGCAGGCTGAGCCGCCATTGCGGATGCTCCATGCAGAAGCGGACTGCCGCAGCGGTATTGGCCGCCTGAACCGGGCCGTCCATAGGCTGTAAAAAGAAATGGCGGAAGCTGAGGTCAGCAAACTTTTCCGGCAGCGCCTCCGGCTGCGGGTAAACCAGCTTCAACTCATCGCCTTCCATTTGCACCAGTGTTGTACCGGACTTGGGGCTGACGCAAACCCAATCGATATCTGCCGGGGCTGCCAGGGTTCCGTTGGTCTCGACTGCAATCTCGAAGCCTCTGTCATGCAAAGCGCAGATCAGCGGCTCATCCAACTGCAGCAGAGGCTCGCCGCCGGTGCAGACGACGAGGCGCGTGCCGCCGGAGTCCTTTGCGACCCACTCGCGGTCGATTGCGTCGGCAAGCTCGGCTGGCGTCTCGTATTTTCCGCCATGCGTGCCGTCGATGCCGAAGAAATCCGTGTCGCAGAACTGGCAGATGGCTGTGGCGCGGTCCGACTCGCGGCCGCTCCAGAGGTTGCAGCCGGAGAAGCGGCAGAAGACCGCTGCGCGCCCGGCTTGTGCGCCTTCGCCCTGGAGAGTGAAGAAGATTTCCTTTACGGCGTAGCTCATTTGACGGTCCCGGCTTTCTGGGGCTCGGCGTTGGCGTAGCTCACCGGGTCGGAGATGCCGTTTTCGCGGAAGCCCTTTTGCCGCAGAATGCAGGCGTCGCAGGCTCCGCAGGGGGTTCCGTCGGGTGCGGGGTCATAGCAACTGCAGGTGAGCGAATAGTCCACGCCCAGAGCAAGCCCGGCACGGATAATCTGCGCCTTGGTCAGTTGCATAAGCGGTGCGTGAATCCTGAGCTTCTGGTGGCCTTCCACTCCAGCCTTGGTGGCAAGGTTGGCCATGGCTTCATAGGCCGCGATGTACTCAGGGCGGCAGTCGGGATAGCCGGAGTAATCCAGCGCATTGACGCCGAGGAAGATGTCGCTTGAGCCCAGCACCTCTGCCCATGCCAGCGCGAAGGAGAGAAAAATGGTGTTCCGTGCGGGGACGTAGGTGATAGGGATGCCGTGTTCGATTTCATCCTCTGCGCGGTCTTTTGGCACGGCGATGTCCGCCGTGAGCGCGGAGCCGCCGAAGATGCGAAGGTCGATTTGCGCTACGCGATGCTCCACCGCGCCGAGCGACTGCGCTACGCGCTTTGCCGACTCAAGCTCGACAGAATGCCGCTGTCCATAAGAAAACGAGAGCGCGTAGGGCGCATATCCCTGGCTGCGCGCAATGGCCAGTACGGTCGCGGAGTCCAGCCCGCCGCTGAGCAGGACTACAGCGGGCTTTGGTGCAATTTCGTTCATATATTCATGGTAATTCAATGGGATTTTTGGTGCGCCGCTGGCACTGTGTTTCGGCCCGGGGCGATTATGCAAAGTTTTTGCAGAAAATCTTCATGGTTTTGCAATCTTTGGAGATGGTATTGTAATTTCGCGTCAAAACATCCTTATCAGGAGTTCTCTATGTCGCGTACGTCTTTTCGTCTACTTGCCCTTGCCGCACTGGCCGCGCTTCCCGCAACGCTGGTCAGCGCGCAAGTCGTGCTTGCGCCAGCCACGCCGCAAATCGGTTCCTCCAATCCTGCTTCCGCAGAACCCACTGTTCCCCGCCCCTCTACCAAGCCCTGCACTGTGCAGCTTTTTGCGAACCAGGAGTTTGCCGACTTTAATTTGAAAAGTTTTACGTATACCCCGCCCGCCGCCTGCTCCGGCCCTTGGGCGAAGGTTGTGTTTACCGCGGACTTTACCGTGACTGCCGGAGTTCAATACGACCGCAGCGCCGCGTTTTATCTTGGCAAGGCGAATATCTACTACGGCACGACTTCTGAGCCTACGTCGAACCTTAGCCCTTCGTGGCATGTGGAGCGCGACGTTACTGATTTGTCGCCGATTTTCAAGGCCGCGCAGACGGGTGAGGCTAATCTTGGCAACATCTTCAACTCCACTTATAACGGCGATATCTTTGCGAGTGCGGCGCTGGAGTTTTATCCAGCCAACTTTGTGAATCCTGCACCGGTTACGCCGGACATTGTGGTGCCGGTGAATGGCAGCGGAGGCGATGCGGGAACGCTGAACACGACCAGCGACCGGATTACGCAGACGCTTAATCTGCCGGAGAATGTCTCGAGCGTTTATCTCGACGTGATTGCGCAACCGCAGAGCAGCGATGAGTTTTACTACTTCAACGTGCCGAATGACCAGACCAACAACCTGGTGAGCAATGGCGGCACGGCCTTCCGCGAAACGGAGATTTATATTGACGGCAATCCTGCTGGTGTGGCGCCGGTTTATCCCTTCCTCTTTACCGGCGGCATCGATCCTAACCTGTGGCTTCCGATTACCGGCAACCAGACACACCAGTTCCAGCCGTATCGCGTGAACCTTACGCCGTTTGCGGGACTGCTTTCGGATGGCAAGGCGCATACGGTTTCTGTTGGCGTGTATAACGCGAACTCGTACTTTCTTGCTACGGCCAACCTGCTTGTTTACCAGGACCACCTGAGCAAGAAGGTTACGGGCGGCATTGTTGCGAATACGCTGGCGGCTGCGCCGTCGCCAAAGGTGAAGGAGAACATTCAGTACAACTCCACCACTGGCGAATATACCGGCAGCATTACCAACACCTCTTCGCGCGACTTCCTCATCAAAGGCTTTATCAACACTTCGCATGGCCGCGTGGATACTACCGTTGCGCAGAAGGTCAACTTCACCAACACGCAGGAGTTTGACGTTAATCCCACTACCTACGCACCGGATATTCAGAATGCGAAACAGAACACGACTGTGGATTCGCTGGTGACTACGCAGCAGGGATTTTTCACTTCGACAAGCGCGCAGCACTTTGCGTATCCGCTGACTGTGAACTTTGCTTATGGGTCCACATCGGACGGCGGCGTTTATGAAAATGTCAGCGTGGACCAGCAGTACCAGGCCACTACGACGAATGGCGGGTTTGGCTTTGGCTTCCTGCCTTCTGTCACTTCCACGTTTGAAGAGACCAAGTCGCAGGATGACCAGGCGGTGGATGGCTCGGGGAACTATACCGATGCTTCCAAGGCTTCGCAGACTTATCGGTCGTTTGGTCCCTTTGGGCAGTGCTACGATGTGACGCTTACGGCGGCTAATAATGCGCTGACGAACATTACCAAGGGCTGCGGCAAAAACAAGTAATCGACAACACCTTTGATGGAACAGCGCTCCGTATTGAAGAACGAAATGCGGAGCGCTGTTCTGTTCAATTCTGCAAATGAGTTGGTAATATTCCGACAATGGAGAAAAGCACAGCCGGCGTTCCTGTTTCCGAGCATGCAATCGCGTCGGCTCTGAAGCATCTGTATGACATCGAAGCGGAACAAGTTTGCAGCCTGGCGTTGGGTCATGCCAGTGAAACGTGGACATACCGCGCTATAGCGCAGCAAGACTGCTATTTTGTGAAATTGAAAAAGGTTGTTCCAGAGGCAGGCTTTGCCGTTTCGCAACTGCTGGAAGCATCCAGCTTACCTGTAGTCGCCCCAATCCGCTCAACACGCAGTAATGCGTGGGAAGAGATAGGGCAGTTCTCACTTCTTGTTTTTCCTTTCGTAGATGCAAAACCTTTGATAGGTCTATCCTGCAGGACTCGTCATGGACCAGGCTTGGAGAAATTCTTCGTGCTGTTCATAGGACAAAACTCTCCGATGCGCTTAGAAGCAAGCTTCCCTTTGAAACCTTCACCCCTTGTGGATATGAATTTTTCCAGGAAATAGACTCTTCCCTCCTGAAGCTTGATTCGGCAGAACCCTATCAAGCGAAATTTCGCCGTCTATGGGAAGCCAATCACGGACTATTCCTCGACTTCTTTTCGTTGGTTCAGCAAGCAGGCGCGAGCGCTCAACATTCAGGGCCACAATGTTGCTTATGCCACGGCGACTTTCAAGCAGGAAACATTCTTCAGTCCGCGAACGAAGACTTCTATCTTGTTGATTGGGACTCGCCAGCGTGGGCGCCACCGGAGTTGGATTTAATGTTCGTTGCACCTGATATTCCGCCTGCATTTGAAGCTGGTTATGGAAAAGTGTCCCTCAACAAATCCGTGATGGAATATCTACATTGGAATTGGCTTCTGCAGGAAGCGCTTGATTGTGCAGACCGCATTCTTTTCAGACAGCCCCCCACTGAAAAGCAATGGGCAATGAATATGCTCGAATCACTCGTTACAAAGATGAGGGATATTCTTTCTCTGAAATGAAGAAACGCTCATTTCCTTCTGTGGTGGCAATCTGATAGCGTGGGAGCACCCATGGCGATGCTTCCCGCTTCCGATTCGCAGGCTGTCTCCGTCTCGCATCCACCTGCTGTTTTTGCCGGCTTTTCTAGCTGGCTTATGGATGCTTTTGACTTCTTCCTTGTTACTTTTACGCTGACTGCGATGGCGCATGAGTTCGGCAAGAGCGATGCGCAGATGGCGCTGGTCATTACCATGACCATGCTTTGCAGGCCGATTGGAGGATTTATCTTCGGGCTGCTTGCGGACCGCTATGGGCGCAAGATTCCGCTGATGATTAACATGAGCGCCTATGCGGTGGCGGGCATTCTGACGGGCTTTGCGCCTAGTTACACTTCACTGCTGATTATTCGGGCGGCCTTTGGCATTGTGATGGGCGGGACATGGGGCGTGGGCACTTCACTTGCGATGGAAGGGGCGTCGGCGAAGCATCGTGGCCTGTTGTCCGGTTTGTTGCAGGAGGGGTATGCGGCAGGCAATGTGCTGGCGGCGGTGCTGTTCTTCTTCTTTCATGGGCTGGGATGGCGGATGCTCTTTATCCTTACGAGCCTGCCTGCAATTCCGCTGGTTTTCTTTATCCATTTCAAGGTGCGCGAGTCTGCCGTGTGGCAGCGTACGGCCTCGGTGCGGGTGCCGTGGGGTGAGCAGTTTCGCGAGATTACGCGGCACTGGAAGCTGTTTGCTTACCTGCTCGTTTTTATGACGATGATGATGTTCTCCAGTCACGGCACGCAGGATATGTATCCCACGTTTCTGCAGCGGGACTGGCATCTTGCGTCGCCGCAGCGGGCGGCGATTACTGCTATCTCCGGCGTTGGCGCGATTCTGGGCGGCATTGTTATGGGGGCTTACTCCGACCGCAAGGGGCGGCGGCGGGCTATCATCACGGCATTTGTGCTGGGTGTGCTGGTGATTCCGCTGTGGGCTTATGCGCCGAACCAAGCTCTGCTTGTTATTGGGGCGTTCCTGATTCAGTTCATGGTGCAGGGGGCGTGGGGTGTGATTCCGGCACATCTTGCGGAGCTATCGCCTAACTCTGTACGCGCGCTGTTGCCGGGGTTTGCTTATCAGCTTGGCGGGGTGATAGCCAGCTCCGTTGTTTATATTGAAGCGCTCTATGCGAGCCATACGAGCTATGCAACGGCGATGGCGTTGACGGCGGTTACGGTTTTTGTGCTGGCGTCAGTGATGGCGCTGCTTGGTAAGGAAAAACACGGCGAACAGTTTGGAAGTTAGGCGACAGGCTGTGGCGAATAGCGCTGTTATGGTGCTGAGAGCAAAGTTATAAAAGCATGCCTCAGGGCCTAAAGGCCCACTCATTCGACTGAGCCTATTGCCAGGGCTGAAGCCCCGGCCTACCTTTTGCGCATCCGAGCTGTAATTGCGGCAAATGAGTCAGTGCTGCGCAAATTACCGTGACCTGTTCCCTGTTTACTTCAGGAAGTAATATGGGTCGGGATACTTCACGGAATACTCGGCTATGGGCTTGCCCTGCAGATCGCTCCACTGATCGCCTACGTTGAGCACGATGCGATAGCCTTCGGCGCGGATGCGGCTGCGGGCGGCTGACTTGTATGCGACGGCGGTTGTGCCTTCGTCATTCTTCTGGCGCAGGACAAGTTCCTGCCAGTTGTCGAAGCCTGCCGCACGCAGGTTCTGCTCGGTGGATGCGCGCTGGCTCTCTTTGCGGCCAGTGATGAAAAACATGTGTACGCCTAACTGCTGCGCAGCTTTGTAGAGGCGCAGGGTTCCGGGGATGGCTGGGGCCTTTGCGGAATCTACCCATGCGTTGAACTTTGCATCGTCATAGGCAAAATCCACGCTGGACATCTCTTGATAGTTTGAGAGTGTTGTCTCGTCGATATCTAGCACGAGCGCCAGCTTGTCTGCGGCTTTTGCGTGCTTTACGCGGCGGTTCAGAAATGCTATTGCGCGATTGGCCTGCAGGTCGAGGTCGCGCTGATAGCAGACACTGGATGAAGTGCAATCGTGGTAGCTTTTCAGCTCGGCTTTAAATTTATCGAGGTTGCGGATGCGCTCGCCGGGGGCGACCGGGCTGACCTGCTGTGCAACGGAGACACTTGCAAAAAGAAGCAGCGTGAAAAGCATTTTCATGGCGCTTAGTCTACCGCAAGGATTGCTTAGAGCGTGGCCTGGCACGCGGTAGACTCGGGTTATGATCCAGGTTCAACGCTCCATTCCCGTAGATAAACTCAAGCTGCTTGTTTTCGACCTTGACGGAACGCTCATCGACTCGGCACGCGACCTTGTTAACAGCGTTAACGCCGCGCTCGACCACATGGGCCGCCCGCATCTCACCGACGAGATTATCTCCGGCTTTGTGGGCAACGGCGCGACCATGCTTGTGCGCCGTTCGCTTGCCGCGGAAGAAAATATTCCGCCGGACGAGGTGCACGACGATGAGATTGCCCGCGCCTATGCTTTTTTTATCGAGCACTATCATGAGCACAACCTGGATAACACCTATGCCTACTCCGGCGTGCTGGAAGCGCTGAAGGCGTTGAGCACGCGCTTCCGCATGGCCGTGCTGACAAACAAGCCCATCCGTCCGGCGCTGCATATCTGCGAGGGGCTGGGCCTGTCGCCTTACTTCACCACTATCTATGGCTGCGACAGTTTTTCGCTTAAAAAACCGGACCCGATGGGCCTGAATGCGCTGATTGCCGAGGCCGGGGTGACCGCAAACGAAACACTGATGGTGGGCGACAGCAAGGTGGATGTTCTGACGGCCCGCAACGCCGGAGCGTGGAGCCTGGGATGCGAATTTGGCTTCGGTCCGCAGAATTTGCACGAAGAGATGCCGGATATCCTGGTGGACTCCGCGAGCGACTGGACGGCGGCTCTCGATCCTGTAAAAATAAAGTAGCAATCAGGCGCGATTGGAATTCTGAATCTTAGCGGCGGCAAGCTGCGTCAGATATCCAATAGATACGCCAAAGGCGATTCCCTCATAGATGGGGAACCCAGTTGTTTTTTTATATTTGTTCGGGCAGCATCAGCAAGTGACCAATCCCCTACGGGAAGTAAACCTTTCCAGAATTGTGGAAGGGGACGACCGTTTGTTGTCTGGAGTCTTTTGATGAATCACTCTTTTGCGCTTGTTTTTTGCCTGGCTGCGCCTGCTGCGTTTGCAGCGGCACCTTATAAGCCGGCTAATTCCCTGCCCACCAGTTCTTCCGCTTCGGCTGCTCCAGCCCCTATTACAGGCGTTGTGGCGGACCCTACTGGCGCGATTGTGCCCAATGCGCAGATTGACCTGGTGGACGCCAACGGCGCGGTGGCCGGCACGTTCCATTCAGGCGGCGACGGCTCTTTCCAGGTGCAGCCTCCGCGCACTGGGAACTATACGCTTGTCATCTCTGAACCCGGCTTCGACACTACCAAGGTTCCGGTTGTTGTCAGCGCTCCACTTGCCGCCTCAAACCCGGTAGCCACGCCCTTTGCGGCTGCTCCGCTGCATGTTGTGCTGTCGATTGCCACGCTTTCCACCAACGTCCACGTCAGCGCGGAAAGCAACCAGGACCTTACTGCTTCAGAGGACAACCACGACACCAGCAAGCTAACCTCCAGCGACCTGAAGCAGTTGCCCATCTTCGACAACGACTACTCCAGCGCCATGGGCGCTTTTATGGACTCCAGCGCTACCATGACCGGCGGCGCGGGGCTCATTGTAGACGGCGTGGAGAGTGGCCGTGCAACCGTTTCGGCCTCCGCTGTGCAGGAAGTGCGTATTAACCAGGAGCCCTACTCCGCGCAATACTACTGGCCGGGCCGTGGGCAGATGGAAATCATCACCAAGTCTGCCGCCGACCACTATCACGGCCAGTTCAACTTCTACTTCCGCGACAACTCCATGAACGCGCAGAACGCGCTGGCTCCCAGCAAGCCCTTTGACCAGCGGCGCACGTACGAAGGCCATCTCACCGGCCCTGCGTTCTTCTGGAAAAACTCCAGCTTTCTTGGCTCTTTCAACCGCGCCGAAGAAGATTCCAATGCCGTGATTGACGCGACCGTTGCGCCGACGCCGGAAAACCCCAGCGGTATTTTGCAGGAGAATGCGCCGTCCCCGAATCGCGACTCAGAGTTCAGCATTCGCCTTGCGCATAAGTTCAGCGATACCGAATCTGCCTACGCGCAGTACAGCTACCAGGAGCAGACGTCGAAGAACTCCGGTATTGGCGGACAGACTCTCCCTGACGCGGGCTGGAACAGCGAAACGCACGAGGACGACTTCACCATCCACGTGGATTCGACACTTTCGCCTACCATGATTAACCAGTTCTCCGTGGTCGGCGAGCACTCGCAGAACGGTAATGTGAATACCGCTGAAGCGCCGCGCATCAACGTCAACGGCTACTACACCAGCGGCTCGGGGCAGAACGACGACTTCTTTACCACCTACAACTTCCGTCTCTTTGACATGGCGACCTGGACCCACGGCCATCACTTCATCAAGATGGGTATTGGCGTTCCAAACTTTGCGCGCAAGTCAATGGACGACAACACCAATGCGCTTGGCACCTACAGCTTTGCGCCTACGCTGGACGCCAACGGCAATGTTGTTGACACAGCCCTGGACAACTTCACCAACAATCGCCCTTCCGGCTACTCCTCTGGCTACGGCGACACGCACTTCATCTTCCACCTGCAGGAGATGGGGGCCTTTATCCAGGACCAGATCAAGGTTACGGACAGCTTCTCCATTACGCCGGGCATTCGCTACGACTGGCAGAACTTCCTTGCTGAAAAGCGGCTTGGCTTCTCGCCACGTGTCTCGTTTGCTTACGTGCTCGACCAGGATTCGCGGATGGTGCTGCGCGGCGGCGGCGGCATCTACTATGACCGCTTCGGCTCCAGCCCGATTCTTGACCTTGCTCGCTATGAAGGCGACAAGCCGCGCCGGCGCACGGTCAGCCTCTCGCTCAATCCTGCCGACCAGGCAAACGAAGGCTGCTACCCCATCTCGAACTGCTACGACATCACCACGCTGCCGGTAAACCGCGTTGAGCTGGCCGAGAACGCGCGCCTTCCCTACCAGACGCAGTATGGCTTGTCACTGGAACGCGGCGTTGGCGAAAAGGCTACCGTCACTGTCAGCGCCTATGCGGTGCGTGAAATTGGCGTCTTCCGCTCCGTGGATGTCAACGCGCCTACGCCGGAGTCGAACTACACCGAGCGCCCTGACGCTGACTACCTGCGCATCCGCCAGATGCAGCCCGCAGGCTTCATGGAAGGCGACGGCATGGATATCTCCTACGAAGGCCGCTTTAACAAGTGGTTCTCCGGCTGGGGACGCTACACCTGGTCGCACTTCGCATCTAACGCGGGCGGCATCGGCTGGTTCCCACAGAACCAGTACGACCCCAGCGATGAGTGGGCCAACACTGGCTGGGACCGCCGCAACCGCCTCGGGTTCTACGGCGTCTTTAATCCCAAGAGCGTCTTCAATCTCTCGGGCGGCATCTTTGCCAACTCCGGCTCGCCGTGGACTATCTCTACCGGCACCGACCCCTATGGCGACGATCTGTTCAATGCTCGGCCCGATGGCATAGCGCCGTACACCGAAAGCCTGCCGCCATATGTGGATATGGACCTGCGCTGGGGGCACGACTTCGCCATTACAGCCAACAAGGACGACGAAGCGCCGCACGTTGGCTTCTCCGCTTCGGCCTTCAATGTGCTCAATCATCCCAACGTCAGCGGCGTGGATACCACGGAGTACACGCCCGGTTTTGGCGAGGCTACTTCGGTCAACGCGCCACGGCGTATCCAGCTTGGCATGCGGCTGGAGTTCTAAAAAGCTGGGACAAGGGAAGAGGGACAAAAAAACACGGCCCGCTCGAATCACTTTCGAGCGGGCCATGTTTTTCGGAGGTGTGCATCCTAAAGCATTACGAAAGCGCATCGCAGCCTTGTTCCTCGTCCCTCGGAACTTTTTCTTTCCTGCCAGCGTATACTCCTGCACAAAGGGGAGACCTATGCGCCTACGCCTGCTCAGCCTCTGCCTGCTTGCCGTTACGCTGTTTGCCGCAGCACCTATGGCCCATGCCGACGATAACAACTCCGTGCAGTTTTTTACCAGCATGCACGTTGAGCCCGGTAGAACGGTGGAGAATGCCGTCTGCTTCTTCTGCTCCGTTGAAGCTGAGGGAGAAGTCAATGGCAACCTGGTGATTTTCTTCGGCAATGCGCGAATCGGGTCAACCGTTCATGAGAATGTGGTGAGCTTTTTCAGCGATGTGACGGCACTTCCGAATGCTTCCATTGAACAGAATTCGGTGAACATCTTCAGCGCGCTGCACCTGCGCAATAACGTTCACGTCGGCCAGAATGTCGTAGCCATGTTTGCTTCAACGGATATCGACCACTCTGCCGCCGTAGGCGGCAACCGCGTGCTGTTTCCCTTCTGGCTGTTTGGGATTCCGGCGCTGCTTATCGGCTTTGTAATTTATGCCATTGTGAATGGCATCCGGGAGCATCGCTACCGGGCGCACATGGCGAGCTATCCGTATCCGCCGCGGGTGTGAGGCAGGCCTTCCCTTTCGCGCAAGGAATTATTCCGCACGCAGAGCCTGCATCGGCTCGATTGCAGCGGCTCGCCGGGCCGGGAACAGGCAAGCGGCGGCTCCAACGACAAGCAGCACGCCAATGGCTCCAACAGCCAGCACTGGGTCATACGGACTCACCTGAAAGAGAAGGCTGTTGACCAGGCGCGCTGCCCCGAAAGCCAGTGAGACACCCGCAACCGCACCAGCCGCAACTGGAAACAGCCCATCGCGGAGCACCAGTTGATAAACATTTGCACGCTGCGCTCCCAGTGCCATGCGCAAACCAATTTCTCGGTGGCGCTGCGCTACCGAGTACGTGATTACCCCATAGACTCCAAGCCCGGCGAGAAGCAGCGCGCTGGCGGCGAACAGGAGCAGCAGGTTCCTTTCAAAACGCTGGTTCGCCACGGAGTCCGCAAGAATGCTGCCTAGTGCGCGCACGGTTGGAACCGGCACGTTGCGGTCAACACTCCAGATGGCCTGCCGAACCGCATCCGCCATCTCAGAGATATCCAGATGCGTTCGCACGACGATCCCGGCCTCTGATTCGCAACGGTACCAGTACGGGACATACACCATCATCGGGTCCGGCTTTGCCAGGGAGACAGTGCGGGCATTTGCGACAACACCCACGACCGTAAAGGGCTTTTCTGTGGCCGGGTCGCCGCGGCTGAACTGCTGCCCAATGGGGTTCTTGCCAGGCCACAGTGTTTGTGCGGTTTTCTCTGATACGAGCGCGAGATTTTTATCCCAGTCGCTTGGACCGAAGACCTGCCCGGCAATCAGAGGCAGATGAATTGCGGAGAAGTATTCCGGGCTTACCGAGCGGAAGCTTTCCAGAGGTAATTGCGTGAACGGACGGCTGTCTCCCGCAACCCGCGCCATGTCTCCCCAGCCGTCGCCGCTCAGCGGCAGAATACTGATAAACGCGGCATGGTCCACTCCGGGCAAATGACCGATGCGTTCGAGAACTTCCCTGTAAAACGCTGCGCGATGCTGTCCGTCTACGTAAGAACTGGACGGTAGGTTCATGGCGGCTGTGATGGTTCGCTCCGTAGCGAATCCGCGGTCTACCTGCATGAGCTTTGCCATGCTTGTGGCCAGTAATCCCGTCATCAATACAAGTACGACGCTGACGGCGACTTCAATCCCCACCAGCAGCCGACGCATGCGCCTGCTTCCGTGCGATTCACTGGCCAGACGCGCCTCACTGTGCAGAACTTCCTGCGGCGCTGTGCGGGAGACCATCCACGCCGGCGCTGCGCCTGCGAGCAGCGTTGCCAGCACGGCCAGAATCAGTGCGCAACCGGCTCCGGCCCAATCCAGATGTAGGGAGCCCCGAAAGTCCAGCGCCGGCGGAAGGTACTGCCGCATCATGGGAACAATCGCCGCTGCCAGCGCGATTCCTGCTCCGCCACCCAATACGGCCAGCACCGCGATTTCGCGAATTGCCATGCGGACCAGTTCGGCGCGACGTGCGCCCAGCGCAGCAGCGATGGCCATTTGCTGCCGGTGTCCAACAGCGCGGGCAAGCAGAAGGTTGGTTACATTGACGCAGCCCACAAGCAGGAGACCCGCCACAGCCGCCAATAGCATCAGCAACGGTTTCCGGTTGTTTCCTACCAGCATCTGCTGGAAAGGTACCAACGCGGCGGAGAGTGTCGCCTTTTCATCGGCGGGCAGATTGGCGCTGATGGAGTGCTGCAGCGCGTTTAACTCTGCCGTTGCCGCACTCACGGATACTCCTGCTTTCAGCCGGGCCAGTCCGAAGTAATTCAGGTCGCCCATCTCTTCTGCCAGCCTGTCTTTCGAGAAGGTCAGCGGCACCAGAACTCCGGCAGGCATTACACGGCTTTTGTCGCCAATTGTTGCCAGCGTGTTGATGGACGGCATTCGGAACGACCGGGGCATCACTCCGACCACTGTGTAAGAAAGACCGTCCAGCAGGATGGTTTTGCCCACAACACCGGGGTCGCTGCTGAACTGCTCACGCCACAAGTCGTACATCAGAACGGCTACATGATCGTTGCCGCGCTGCCCTTCACTCTGAGAGAAGGCCCGGCCCAACTGCGGCTGCACCTGGAGCACAGAAAAGATTCCCGGCGTGGCCCACATTGCACCGACCTGCGCGGGATGGTCTCCGGTGCCGAGTGGAATGGAGCCCTGCTCGATAAGCGCCATGGAGTCGAAGCTGCGATTGTTTCGCTGCCAGAAGGTGAAATGATTTGCGCTCACTGGCAGGGTTGGATAGAGATTGCTCCACTCCGCTACCTTTTCTTGCACGGTGACGATGCGGTCCGCCTGCGCGAACGGCAAGGGGCGTAGCATCACGTCGTAGACTAGCGTGAAGATTGCTGTTGTTGCGCCAATGCCCAGGGCAAGCGTGAGCACGATGACGGCGCTGAATCCCTGCGACTTCCATAGCTGACGGGTGGCGTAACGAAGGTCCTGAAGCAGATGTTCAGCAGGAGCCCATCCCCATGCCTCGTGAACCTGTTCGCGAACCAGAACCGGATTGCCGAATGCGCGCCGGGCAGCGTAGCGTGCCTCTTCGGGCGACAGGCCGTTTTCGCGCTGCTCTTCTTCTTCAAGCTGCAGGTCAGACTCGATTTCCCGCGCAAGGTCCGCATTTCGTTTTCCGGCTTGCCACCATCGCATACTCAGCCCTCCTCTGCGACGGGCCACATTACGCGCGCCACGGCTTCCGTCATCTGCTTCCACTGGGACTCTTCTACAACGAGCTGTTTTTTGCCTTTCTCTGTCAGGCGGTAGTACTTGAACTCGCGATTGCGGTCCGAAGCCATCTCCCACCTGGAAATGACCCAACCACGCTCTTCAAGGCGATGCAGAGCCGGATACAACGAGCCATGCTGCATCTGCAGGAAGTCGTTTGTGGTCCGCTGAATGTGCTTGCCAATCTGGTGGCCGTGCGCGGGCCCGTAAAGGAGGGTTCGCAGAATGAGCATGTCCAGCGTGCCCTGCAGGAGATTTGCGCGTTGCTGTTCTTTTTTCGCCATGGAAGACATTCGACCCTTGATGAGAAGCGATAGTAGATATTCGACCATGGATTGTCAAGCAGCCTCCTTTCAATTTTTCGCCTAATTTTCGCTTTTGCTGTATACTAATTGGGCAATGGACTTCCAATTAGTCACACAGTACAAGCCTCGCGGAGACCAGCCCAAAGCTATCGATGAGCTGGTTGGCGGCCTTGCGGCGGGAGAAAAGCACCAGGTTCTGCTTGGCGTTACCGGCTCGGGCAAGACCTTCACCATGGCCAAGGTAATTGAGGAGTGCAACCGGCCTGCGCTTATCCTGGCGCACAATAAGACGCTGGCGGCGCAGCTTTATCACGAGTTCAAGCAGTTCTTCCCCGGCAACGCGGTTGAGTACTTTGTCAGCTATTACGACTACTACCAGCCTGAGGCCTACATTCCCGCCGGCGACCTCTACATTGAAAAGGAGGCGACCATCAATGAAGAGCTGGACAAGCTGCGGCTTTCTGCTACGCGCAGCCTCTTTGAACGCCGCGACACGATTATCGTCAGCTCGGTAAGCTGTATCTATGGCCTAGGTTCGCCGGAAGCTTATTACGGCATGTTGTTGCTGCTGGAAAAAGGCCAGCGCATCAGCCGGAAGGATATTACGCGGCGGCTTGTTGAGATTCTCTACGAGCGCAACGATATGGACTTTCGACGCGGAGCGTTTCGCGTGCGTGGCGATGTGATTGAGGTTTATCCGACGTATGACGAGAGCGCTTACCGGATTGAGTTGTTTGGTGACGAGATTGAATCGCTCTCGCAGATTGACCCGCTGTTTGGCACGGTGAAGCAGAAGTATTCGCGGTTGCCTATCTATCCGAAGAGCCACTATGTGATTCAGCCGGAGCGCAAGCTGGAGGCTATCGACTCCATCCTGAAGGAGCTGAACGAGTGGGTTCCGCAGCTTGAAACGCAGGGGCGCATGGTGGAGGCGCAGCGCGTTAACCAGCGCACGCGCTTTGACCTCGAAATGATTAAGTCGATGGGCTACTGCCACGGCATTGAGAACTACTCGCGGCACTTCAGCGGGCGGCTGCCCGGCGAAGCTCCGCCGACGCTGCTGGACTACTTCCCTCGCGACTTTGTTCTCTTTATTGATGAAAGCCACGCGACGATTCCGCAGGTACATGGCATGTGGCACGGGGACCGCTCGCGTAAGCAGAACCTTGTGGATTATGGATTCCGCTTGCCTTCAGCCGTGGATAATCGCCCGCTGAAGTTTGAGGAGTTTGAGAACCGTATTCATCAGTCCATCTACGTCTCGGCGACGCCGGGACCTTATGAGCTGACACGCTCCTCCGGCGTTGTGGTTGAGCAGGTTATCCGGCCCACTGGGCTTATTGACCCGGAGGTTGAAATCCGCCCGGTCAAGGGACAGGTTGACGACCTGCTGGCTGAGATTCGCGACCGCGCCAAGAAGAACCAGCGCGTGCTGGTAACCACGCTCACCAAGCGCATGGCGGAAGACCTTGCCGGGTATTACACCGAGGTTGGCGTGCGCTGCCGGTACATGCACTCCGAGATTGAAACGCTAGAACGCGTGAAGCTGCTGCAGGGGCTGCGCAAGGGCGAGTACGACGTGCTGATCGGCATCAACCTGCTGCGCGAAGGGCTTGACCTGCCGGAGGTTTCGCTGGTCGCCATTCTGGATGCAGATAAGGAAGGCTTTCTGCGCTCTTCCGGCTCGCTCATCCAGACCATCGGACGCGCCGCACGGCATGTACATGGACGCGCCATCCTATATGCCGATAAGATGACCGACTCCATGAAGCGGGCTATCGGTGAAACTGACCGCCGCCGGGAAATTCAGAAGGCTTACAACGAGGAGCACGGCATTACGCCGAAGTCCGTCATCAGTTCCATGGAGATGGGACTGGCGCAGATTCTCAAGTCGGAATACGGCGAAGTGCTGGAAGAAGAAGCAGCCGGAATGCCGGAATTTGCCTCGCAGGAAGAGGTGGATGCCCACATTGCCAAGCTGGAAACCGAGATGCGCGAGGCGGCCAAGAAGTTCGAGTTTGAGAAGGCTGCAAAGCTCCGCGACACCATTAAAGAACTGCGAGAAAAGGAGTTCCTGTTCGGCTAAGCTCCTTGACTTGCTCCTGCCGGTGCGCCTGGCCTGAAAACGGGCGCACCGGCTTTGTAAAAGACTCCCCCAAAAAGCCCGGCTATCCCGCCCCTCCCGCAACCCTTTATCTTCTCGATACCTGCGCGAACCCCCTACTTAAAACGATTTAATTTGTTTCAGACTAGCAACCTTTTGCTACCTGGCTGGCATCGGAATAATCAGGGAGCGTAGTGTATTGAACGCAGTTGTAAAGCCTTGGGCCCTTGCCCCTCAATCCCCGGCAATTCTGCTGGTTGATGACGATCCTTTCCACTCCCATGCAAGGACGGCGGCGCTTGAGTCCGTCTACCATCGCGTGGTGCGTGCGTCAGGAGCGGCTGAGGCTTTCATTCTCGTTGACCAACCTCTCTTTGCCCGTGATCTTGCGCTTGTGATGGTGGCTCTGCATATGCCCGGCCTCTCCGGCCCGGCCTTTGTCACCGAGCTTGCTAGCCGCGCCCCGCGCGTGCCTGTACTGGTGCTCTGTCGCAAGGGCGAGTGTTCTGACCAATACGGCTCCGAGAACGTCCAACTGCTTCCCGCCACCTCTTCCACACAGGAAATGCTCCACGCTGTACGGAATATGCTCCAGCAACGCGAACTGCGCATTGCATAGAAAAGCTTTTCCGCCTCTCTCCACCAAAAGTCCGACTCGCTCTCATAGCCCCGCACTTTAATATGGTTGCGCCATCTTCCGCGCTTGCGGCAGGTGGATGAAGATGCCCTGTGATAAGGCGCACAGGGCTGTGTGCGGTTCTCCCGCTAAGCTAACTTTGCGTTGAACCGGCAAATAGAAAAATCTAGTTGCCGCGCGGAGTACCGCGCGAGTCTGCGAAAATCGAAACTGGAGTCCCGATGGCAACTTTTGGTAGTTTTGCACTGCTTGTAGCCCTGGCGCTCGCGGCCTACAACCTGCTGGCCGGAATTGTGGCCTTGCGGCTCATCGCCACCGGCCAGCCGGCGCGCATCTCGCCGGAAAGGCTGGCCGACACCGCCCGCCGCGCCGGCATCGCCAGCTTCGCCGCCGTCACCTGCGCAGCCTTCGCGCTGGTCTGGTCCGTCTTCGCCAATGATTTCTCCATCCTCTATATCCTTGAGCACTCCAACCGCGCACTGCCCGCGGCCTACAAGTTTTCAGCATTGTGGAGCGGCCAGGAAGGTTCGCTGCTCCTCTGGGCATGGCTTCTCGCGGGCTACGGCTTCATCCTCCGCCTCACGCATAAGAATGACGTCAAGCTCTACGCCTACGCCGGAACCATCCTCTCTGGCATCCAGGTCTTCTTCCTCGCGCTGCTCAACTTCGCCGCCCCGCCCTTCTCAGTTCTGAAAGGCGAGATTCCTCCGGATGGCAACGGCCTCAATCCTCTCCTCCAATACCCGGAGATGGTCATTCACCCGCCGATGCTCTACCTCGGCTACGTAGGCTTCTCCGTTCCCTTCGCCTTCGCACTCGGCGCGCTCATGATGCGCTACCCCGGTGAAAAGTGGATTCGCATCACCCGCGTCTGGACAATGGTCACGTGGACCTTCCTCACCTGCGGCATTTTCCTCGGCATGCACTGGGCTTATGCGGTGCTCGGTTGGGGCGGCTACTGGGGTTGGGACCCGGTAGAAAACGCCAGCTTCATGCCCTGGCTCGTAGCCACCGCATTTTTGCATTCGGTAATGATGCAGGAAAAACGCGGCATGATGAAGGTCTGGAACGTCTGGCTCATCTTTGCCACCTTCATGCTCACCATCGTAGGCACGCTGCTCACCCGCGCCGGACTCGTCAGCTCCGTCCACGCCTTCGCGCAGTCCTCCATTGGAACCTGGTTCTACGTCTTCCTCGGCATCGTCCTCGCCGTCTGCCTCTTCACCTTCATCCTGCAGAAAGACCACCTCAAAGCCGACAACCAGATTGAATCGCTCGTCAGCCGCGAGTCCAGCTTCCTCTTCAACAACATTGTTCTGCTCATCGCCTGCTTCGTGATTCTCTGGGGCACGCTCTTCCCCGTTCTGAGCGAATACGTGCAAGGCACCAAAGTCACCGTAGGCGCACCGTTCTACAACAACGTCGCCATCCCCATCGGCCTCTTCCTGCTCTTCCTCACCGGCGTAGGCCCGCTGCTGCCGTGGCGCTCCGCATCGCTCCGCGCCATCCGTCGCAACTTTGTCATCCCGTGCATCGCGCTCTGGGCAACAGTCATCGTCGCAATCATCGCGGGCGTCCGCCCGTGGAGAGACGGCGAATTCCAGACCGGCACCTTCTACGCACTGGTCGCATTCGCCTTGGCTGCAGCCGTACTCACAGCCATCACCAGCGAATTCCTCCGCAGCGCCGGAGTCATCTCCAAGCAGACAGGTAAAAACCTCTTCGCCTCCCTGTTCCTGCTGACCCGCCGCAACACGCGCCGCTATGGTGGCTACCTCATCCACATCGGCCTGGTCATCTCCATCATTGGCTTTGCGGGTACAGCCTTCAATCGCAACATCGAGCAGGAAATGGGCCTCCACTCCAAGATCAACCTCGGCCCCTACCAGCTTGAGTGCCTCGGCTTCTCGCAGGACTCGAACAACAATTACAACTCCGAGTTCGCCATCCTCGACGTCACCTCCAACGGCAAGCACGTTACGCAGATGACGCCGGAAAAGCGCGTCTATCTCGCCAGCCAGCAACCGCAAACCATGGTTGCCATCCGCTCCACGCCCGAGTGGGACCTGTACGTCGTCTATGAAGGCGTCAATCCCGACACCAGCCAGCCCATCATCAAAGCGATCTTGAATCCGCTCGTAGGCTGGATCTGGTTCGGCTGGACAATCATGGTCGTCGGCTCACTCATCGCACTCACTCCGTCACTCTCGCCATCCACCGCTGCCGTTCGCGCAACCGCACCCCGCGCAACCGCCACGCCCGCCCTCAAGGGAGGCGACTGATGCACGGGATTCGCAGTCAAGCCTCTTCCAAAACAAGCGTCCTCAAAACAGCTCTGGGTGCCCCATTCGTGTTCACTCATTTTGTGAACACGAATGGGAAAGCACTCCCCTACGCTCTCATCAAAGCCACACAGGCCGTCGCATTAGCGGTAGCCATCTGTTTCACTCTCGGCGCATCCAGCGCCGGCGACCGCTTCAACGACCTCGGCCGCCGCATGATGTGCACCTGCGGCTGCGCGCAGCTTCTCGGCGAATGCAACCACGTTGGCTGCCCCGACTCCGGCCGCATGCGCGACGAGCTTGCCCAGTCCATTCAGGGCGGCCAGACCGACCAGCAAATCCTCGACAACTTTGAAGGGAAATACGGCGCCACCGTTCTCGCCGCGCCCACCACCAAGGGCTTCAACCTCGTCGCCTGGATCGCGCCTTTCGCAGTATTCCTCGCCGCCGTGCTCGGAACACTGCTGGTAGCAAAGCAGTGGGCCACCAGCCGCCAGCAAACCGCGTCGCTTGCGACCGATCCAAGCCCTGAAGCCGCAGCCCTGCGCGATAAAATCCGCCGCGAAACCGGCGGGGATGGAGGTTTCTAACCCATGTCCTCAACTGCCGGACTCCTTACCGGACTCCTCTTGCTCCTCGGCACCTTCGTCTACACCTTCTGGCCGGAAAACAGCTTCGCCGCACAGCGCCAGAAGACGCGTCTCGACTACCTTCTGGAGCGCAAAGAGCAGCTTTACGAAAACCTGCGCGACCTCAACTTCGAATACCGAGCCGGAAAGTACCCCGAAGAAGATTTCGAAGCCCAGCGCTCCGCTCTCGAAAACGAAACCGCCCAACTGCTCGCCGAAATCGAGCACCTGCAACAGGCATAAGCGACAACGTAAGAAGGATTGACCGACACACAATGAACTCTTCCCGCTTCGCACTGGCCGCTGTTTCTCTCGCCCTTTCCGCCGCATTTGCGCACGCCGCCGCCACCTCCGGCACGGTCAACAACAAGACCACCGGCAAAACATCCTCCGGCGACACCGTCGAGCTCATCGACGTACAGGCGAGCATGAGCACTGTTGCGAAAACGACCTCCGACTCCAAGGGCCACTACACCCTCAACATGCCCGGCGCAGGCCCGTACCTGGTCCGCGTCACGCACCAGGGCGCGCCCTTCTTCATCGCCGCCGGCGGCCCTTCCGGCGACGTCAGCGTCTACGACGTGAAAGCCAAGGTAGACGGCGTCTCCATTGAAGACCAGATCTTCGGCATGGAAACCCAGAACGGCCAGCTCGTCGTCACCGAGCAGTTCGTCGTGCACAACACCAGTTCGCCCGCCGTCTCGCAGTTCAGCGACAAGCCCTTTGAATTTGCCCTCCCCGAAGGCGCCGTGCTCGACGCCGCCGAAGCCACGCGCCCCACCGGCATGCCCACCATGGCTATGCCCAAGCCGCTCGCGGAAAAGAACCACTACACCTTCACCATCCCCATTGACCCGGACGCCAGTGAAAACAAGATGACCATCTTCCAGGTCCAGTTCCACCTGCCTTATTCCGGTTCGTACACCTTCAAGCCCACGCTCTCGCTTCCTGTCGATAACTTTGTCGTGCAGCTCCCCAAGGCCATGAGCTTCAAGGCCGCCGACGGCCTCAGCTTCCAGCCCCTGCAACGCGACCCGTCCTTTCAGATCTTCCTGCTGAAGAGCGCAAAGCCCGGCCAGTCCATCTCCTTCACAGTCAGCGGCGAAGGCTCCGTCCCCCGCGAAGCCCAGGGCGGCGGCAATGACTCGCAAGCAGCGCAGCAAAGCGGCCCCGGCGGCGGCATCGGCGAGCCCAACAACCAGCCCGACCCGCTCACAAAGTACAAGTGGTGGATTCTGGGCGGTGTAGGCCTCCTTCTCGCAGCCGTAGCAGCCTTCCTGCTCCGCAAGCCCGCAGGTGCGCCCAACACACCCGCCACTACCGCACCCACAGCAGCCTCCGTCCCCACCCCCACCACGCCCGCGACCCAAAACGCCGCCCTGCTCACCGCACTCAAGGAAGAGCTTTTCTCCCTCGAAAGCGCCAAACTCTCCGGCACCATCGCCGAAGATGAATACGCCCAGCAGAAAGCCGCACTAGAAACCGTGCTGAAAACCGCCCTCAAGCGTAATTCATAATACAAATAGGCAAGCCGTTGTCTTTCCGGAGGGAGCAGGGGCCTTCAGGCCCCTGAATCAAGCACAAAACAAGACGTGGCTTTAGCCACGGGCCTTTCGCCCGCTCCCCACAAAAGACGAAGCCGGATGCCCCACTCATGCGCAGCTTTTGGCGCATGGGTGAGAAGGCACTCCCGCCCGTTCTCCCAATCCAGGTTCACCCGCAAAAAATAAGCCGTGTCATCCTGAGCGAACGGGGCCGCGAGCGCATTTCAGCTCGGGGGTGGTGAGTCGAAGGACCTGCTTTTTTATTTGCGATTCCACATCTCCCGCCCCGGAAACGTGGAATCACACATCCATTCCCATGCCACGAACCGCGCCGCTGGCGCAGTCCGCCGCACGCGCAGTGCTTGATAAACTAGAACTCAGTCCACACATCGGAGCCCCCGTGCACACAGCAGTCGAAGAACGCATCATCCGCCCGGCGCGCAACATTTTCGGCACCCTGCGCCTGCCCGGCGACAAGTCCATCAGCCACCGTTACGGCATGCTCGCCGCCTTCGCCGAAGGCACCTCCCGCTTCTCCAACTTCTCCACCGGAGCCGACTGCGCCAGCACCCTCGCCTGCATGCAGCAGCTGGGCGCAAAGGTCAACAAACTCGGCGACGGCGTTGTCGAAATTACAGGCGTAGCAGGAAAAGTATCGCCGTCCGCGCAGGACCTCGACTGCGGCAACTCCGGCTCATCGATGCGCATGATCTCCGGCCTCCTCGCCCCGCAGGAAGGCACCTTTACCCTCATCGGCGACGCCTCGCTCTCCAAGCGCCCCATGGGCCGCATTCAAAAGCCCCTCGCCGAAATGGGCGCAAAACTCACCCTCACCGAAGGCCATGCCCCGCTCACCATCCACGGCGGCCCGCTCCAGGCCATCGACTACACCACACCCGTTCCCAGCGCGCAGGTCAAAAGCGCCATCCTGCTAGCCGGCCTCCAAACCGCCGGAACCACCACCGTTCGCGAAGCCATCCGCACCCGCGACCATAGCGAGCTGGCCCTCCGCGCCTTCGGAGCCAACGTCGAGCGCACCTCGAACTCCATCTCCATCTCCGGCCCGCAAAAACTCCACGCCATCGAGTCCGCCGTCCCCGGCGACATCTCCTCAGCCGCCTTCTTCCTCTGCGCCGCCGCGCTTTTCCCCGGCTCCAGCCTCGTCCTCGACCTGCTGGGCCTCAACCCCACGCGCGCCACGCTGCTTGATGTCCTGACCGCCCTCGGCGCGCACATCGCCGTCCTCAATCTCGAAGAGAAAAACGCCGAGCTGGTCGGCACTGTGCAAATCACCGCCCCACCCGAAGGCCTCAGCTCCACCAGCATCACCGGCGGCCTCGCCGCGCAGCTCATCGACGAGCTCCCCGTCCTCGCCGCCATCGCCCCTTACACCAGCGGCGGCATCCGCATTCGCGACGCCAAAGAGCTCCGCGTAAAAGAATCCGACCGCATCGCCCTGGTCGCGCAGAACTTGCGTGCGATGGGCGCAGAGGTAGAAGAGTTCGAAGACGGCCTCGACGTTCCGGGCGGGCAGGCACTGCATGGCGCAACCATCGACTCCGGCGGCGACCACCGCATCGCGATGGCCTTCTCTGTCGCAGCTCTCCGTGCCGAAGGCGAAAGCCGTATTGTAGGCGCGGAATCGACGGCTATCAGCTTCCCTGAGTTCTTCACGCTGCTCGACCAGGTTGCGGAGCGGTAAAGACAGCTTCTAGCTGTTAGCTATTAGCCCAAAAATGAAAAAGCCCGGCTTGCGCCGGGCTTTTTCATTTCGTTTCACGTTCTATCGCGTCTGCTTAGCAGGCAACAATCCCGGCACCAATGGAGCTGCATTGACCTGTCCCGCAGCGGCATCGTTCAGATTGATTCCGTAGTGGTCCAGCGTGCTAGCCAGCAGTTGATAGAGCAGCGCACGGTCTTGCGCATACTGCAGGTTCGCCGCAATCAAGCTGTTCTCCGCCGTAGCCAGGCTGCTCTGCTTCTGCAGCACCGTCGTCGATGTCGAAGCTCCATATTGCAACTTCTTCTTCTCCGCATCCAGGCTCTGCCGCGCATATTCCTGCGCCGCCTGTGCCGCCTGCACCTTGGCGCGGTCGTTGGTCAGCGCATACTTCTGGTTCACCACCTGCATGCGAATCTGCGTGTAAAACTGCTCCAAGCGCAGTTCCGCCTGCCGATACTCAATCAGGGACCGTGCCTGGTCCGCCTGAGCCGTCCGGTTGCGAATCGGAATATTAAACGTGAACGCAACACCCTTATCGGGCGCGCTGCTGTTACCCAGGTTCTGCAGGACACTGCCATAACCAATCGTAGGCACCGTGTTCGGATCGCAGGGCTGACCCGTCAGGAGGTCGTAGCAGTTCGGGCTTTGCGAGCCGCCATACGCGCTGGCTCCGTAGAAAGCCTGCACGTTCAACGTTGGCAGCAAGGCATTGCGAGCGCCCTTCAGCGTAATCTCATCCTTCTTGATGGAAAGCGCAGCCTGCTCCAGCTCCGGACGGTTCTTGAAGGCCTCCTGCACCAGGTCTTCCGCACTCTGGCCCTCTTCCGGCAGTTCAGCAAGGCTCACGCGGTCTGTGGGGATAATCGGCGCAGCCACCAGCGTGGGGTCGTTCAGGTTGCGCGCAATCGCCTGCTTCAAGACAAGCTGCTGGTAGTTCAAGTTGCTCTGCGAGCTAATCAGGCTCTGCTTATCCGTTGCTACCGTGGACTGCGCGTTGACCACATCCAACGGAGCCATGGTGCCGATCTGCAGTTGCTTCTGCGTATCGCTCAATACCTGCGTGCTCTGGTCCAGCTCTTCCTGTTTGGCCTGCACGTCTTCATAGGCGCTCACCACAACCCAGTAGATGTTCTCCACCTGGTTGACCGTGGTGAGAATCTGCTGGCGGAAGGTGGAGTCTGTAATGCGACGATTAATCACAGCTTCATACATGAACCGCTTGTTGATCCACGTGCCAAAGCCCTGTAACAGCGGCTGCGTAACCGTAGCCCGGAAGTTGGAGCTGAGCTGCGGGCTATAGCTGTTGAAGTAGTTGTTACTCGTAATGCGCTCGTTGTTCCAGGTAATGCCGAGCGTCGCGCCGGTAACAAATCCCTGATTGTAGGTAAAGTTGTACTGGTCGGTATTGGTCGAAGAAGCCGGCTGCAGAGCGCTGACCGTGGGCGACGATGCTCTCTCCAACTGAATGGTCCCGGTAACCACCGGGTCACGATTGGTAGGAGCCGGTCCCGCGCCATCGCTGGTAATCACAAGACCGGAAGAACCGGCCGTAGCGCCTGCAGTGCTGCCTGGAGCGCCGCTCGTGCCCAGCGTCTGCGAAGTACCGCCGATGGTGTTCTGCAGAACCGCCGCGCCAACGCCCTTTAATCCAGAACCCGCCTTGGCACGCGCATAATCCAGATCCGCGATGTCCAGGTAATAGCGCTCAATCGCAATGTCGTAGTTGTTCTCAATCGCCAGCGCAATTGCGTCGGAAAGGCTTAAGTAAATCTTCCCGTCCTTCACTAGGTCGGTCAGACGCACCGAGTTGGCGAAGTTCGCCTTATCCACGGTGGTCGGCATGTAAGGCTTAATGGGATTTCCCAAAAGCGGTCCGGCGGGCTTGGTAAAGTCCCGCGAAGAAGGCCGCAGCCATAGTGGCTCGGTGAGCTTGGGCTGCGGCTCGACCGGCAGCGCGGAGGCCTGCTTGTCGGCAGGCGTCGTAGCAGCCTGCTGCTGGGCGTATCCGCCCGGCGCTCCCGAGGCCAATGTCAGCATCACAAGAGCCAGAGCACGCAGCTTTTCCACCGGCTGATAGTGTTTCAACACACCCGTACCTTTCAAATTCATGTTTCCTCTCCACAAAATTGTTAAGGCATGTGGGGTGCCATTCGTGAATGCGGCGGAAAGGCTTCTCCGGCCACAAAAACTCTCCCATCGTAAGCGCCAGTGCGCACCGCAGCCGGTAGCTTGCCGAGTGCCTGCTTCCCTCATCCATACGCGCCGCAACTGGGTTTCGTTCCCGAAATTTTGCAGCCGATTTTCCCCAAGAGAAGCGGATAGTTGAGTATATCCCAGTGCCGATTGCTTTACGGGAAGCAGGATCAACAGGATATTGCTGAACTTTGGACGTTGAAATTCAACAAAATCGGCGATTTTTTTAATTGACTTTCTCTGAAGCCCGATAAACCTCGCGCCCACCAACCACCGTACTCAGCACCCGCGTCTTCAAAATCGCCGGCGCATCCACCGTATACAAATCGCGGTCAACAAGGATGAAGTCCGCCTCAAAGCCCGGAGCCAGCTTGCCTCTGCGCTTCTCCGCAAACTCCGCATACGCCGAGCCCTGCGTGTAGGCATAGAGCGCCTGCCCGCGTGTCAGCTTATTCTCCGGGAAATAAGTCTTCGTGCCCGCCTCATTCATGCGAGTCACTGCGGCATAAAGTCCGCGGAAGGGCGTCACCGGCTCGACGGGATAATCTGTTCCGAAGGCAAGCGACACACCGGCATCCAGAAATGACTTCCACGCGTACGAGTAGGCCGCCCGCTGCAGTCCCAAACGGCTCTCCGCCCAGTTCATGTCGGTCAACAGGTGGTTCGGCTGCATGGAGGCGATTACGCCTAACTGCTTGAATCGTGGAATGTCGGCAGGATCCACCACCTGCGCATGCTCGATGCGGTTGCGCGCTGACGTCGAAACTCCGGGCTGCGAAAACGCATCCAGCGCCATTGCCGCGGCCTTGTCGCCAATGGCATGAAAGCCCAACTGAAAGCCGGCCTGCGCCCGCTCCACTGCAAGTTTGTTCAGCTCCGGTTGATTGAAACGCGCGAGCCCGGCGTTCTTCGCATCATCGGCAAACGGCTCCTTCATCGCCGCTGTACGCGAGCCGAGCGAGCCATCCATAAATCCCTTCAGCATGCCGGTATGCAGCAGCGGGTCATTCGCGTCATGATGCGCCCGCATCTTCTTCAGCGTGTCCAGCGGAAGCTCAAACGGTAGCCATTCCGAGATGCGCAGGCCAAGCTTGCCTTCCTTCTCCATCCGCTCAAACACGAGAAAGTCTTCCCAGTCCGACAAGTCCTGAACCGAGCTCACGCCATGCGAAAGCGCATCGTCAATGGCCAGCTCATCTCCGTGCCTGCGCTCCGCAGCGGTAGGCGGCGGAACCAGCCTTGCCAGCAGCGCCTTTGCCGTCTCGCGCAAAATCCCCGTAGGCTCACCGCTAGCATCGAGGTCAATCTTGCCGCCCTGCGGAGCGATGGTCTTTCCCGTAATCCGCGCTGCTTTCAGCGCAGCCGTGTTCGCAATTGCAATGTGCCCGTCAATGCGTTCGAGATACGCCGGATGATTCCCAGTAACTTTATCCAAATCCTGCCGCGTAGGCAGCACCGCAGGAGTCCACAAAGTATGGTCCCAGTTGCCGCCCGTCAGCCAATGCCCTGCTGGAGCCGCATCGGCAAACTTCTGCACCACGGCCAGCATCTCCGCCAGTGACTTCACGCCCGTCAGGTCCACATTGAGCTTGGTCTGCCCCGCGCTGCCCAGGTGCGTATGCGCATCCTCAAACCCCGGAAACACATACACACCCGTCCGAGCCGTATCCACATCATGCAGCCGCGTATGCGCATCCGCCAGTTGCTTGATTTCGCCGTTCGCTCCAGCCGCCACAACCTTGCCACCTGCAACAGCAATCGCTTCGACAACTTCCGGCTTGTCTTCCGCCAGTCCGTTGCCCGTGTAAATACGGGCGTTGAAATAGATATCGTCAGGGGCCGGTGTCCTGGGCGCAGATTGCGTCGACACCGTTACAGCAGCAAGCAGCAAGGCAGAAATTCGCATGCGCAAAGACTAGCAGAAAGTGACTCTCACATTGGTCACAAACAATTCTGGCAATCAGGCATCGGCTTCTGAACCCTGTTTACTGCTCTGAAGCCCATTCCGTCATCGTCAACAGCAGCAACAGAATCCGCCGTAGCGCAATCTCGCGGTTCTTATCCTCGTACCACTCCGCCAGCGTATGCGCTCCGCCGCCATCGCCGCCCGCGCCCAGCGACATTGCCTGCACTCCCCGCGACAACGGCCAGTTGGCATCGGTCGAACCAAGCCGCAGCGAAGTTGCCAATCCCAGATGCCGGTCCACAGCACGCAGCGCTATCAGCAATGCGCTCTCTTCCGGCAAACGCGCCGCAGGACGGTTTCCAATGCGCTCAATCTCAAAGGTCAGGCTGCTGCGAGCTTTCAACGCACGCTGGTTCGCATGGTCCACGGCATCTTCCACGGCGCGATAGAGAGCAACCTCCAGCCGCACCAGTTCCTCCGCGCTTGTCGAACGGAAATCAATCGCACCCGTCGCAGACTCCGGTATCGAATTCACGCTGGTACCGCCGTGAATCGTGCCAAGGTTCATCGTCGTCCTCGGTTCTTGCGGCAACCTAGTGCGCGACACATCAGCAAGCGCATCGGCAAGCGCTGCAATCGGGTTCGGCGTACCTGCATCGGTAAAGCTATGCCCACCCGGCCCTTTCATGGTCACGCGAAAACGCCTGCTGCCCAGCGCCTGTGTTACCGCACCATCCGTGCCTGCGCCATCCAGCACCACATGCGCGGCCACTCGTCCGGCCAGCTTGCTCTGCGCATAGAAATGCCGCACGCCGCGCAGGTCGCCCTCGCCCTCTTCGCCCACATTGCCAAGAAAGACCAGCGGCGCGGGCAACTGCGCTCCAACGGCGGCCAATGCATGCGCAATCGCCAGCATGCCTACAATACCTGCGCCGTTATCGCTTGCGCCGGGAACTTCCAGCCTGTCCGTGCCCTCAATGCGCCGCAAAATCGGATGCAGCGGAGTATCTGCCGGAAAGACCGTGTCGAGGTGCGCTGACAGAACGACAATCGGCCCCGTGCTCTCCGCGCTCAAATGTGGTGCGGGCAAAAAGCCAAGCACGTTGCCGACTTCATCTATCTGCACATCGACGAGCCCCGCTTCGCCAAAGCGCTCCGCCATCCATTCCGAGCGAGCCTTTTCTCCAAACGGCGGCGCGGGAATCGAAGACACTTCCGCCTGCCAGTCGAGAATCGTCTTGGGGTTCGCGTGAATCCACGCAAAGGCCGCATGCACAAAGCGTTCAGCGGCCAATGACGTCACGCGGGAAAACATAGCTGCGGCAGAATTCGGCATGCGCTCTGTCTTCAGGTTAGCAGCCATGCTTACTCCGCATACTCCACCGAATGCATAAACAATCCCCGCGCAGGAGCCGTCGGCCCGGCAGCCGCACGCGCACGCGCAGCAATCATCCCCGCAATCTCCTCAGCCCGCGTATACCCGCGCCCCACATCCAGCATTGTGCCCACCATATTCCGCACCATGTGATGCAAAAACCCGCTGCCACGCACGCGATAGATCATCAGCAGGCCATCCGTGCTCCGCTCTTCATGCCACGCCGATCCCCATACCGTGCGAATCGCGTTCTTTATCGGCTCGCCATCTTCATCCACAAGCAGGCCACGCTCCATTTGCTCGCGGCTCGCCTGGTCCGGATCCGTCGCGGTAAAGCTCAAAAAATCATGCGTGCCGAGAAACGCCTTCGCCGCTTCATTCAACGCAGCTAAATCCAAAGGCCACGGATACGCCAGCACATAGCGCGACAAAAACGGAGGACAGATGCGCCTCGGCTCATCGTTCACGCGCTCCGCAAAGACACGATACTCATACGTCTTCGCAGTCGTCGAATGCCGCGCATGAAACTCCGCCGCCACACGCTCCGCTGAAATTACGCGAATCGACTCGGGCAGCGTGCGGTTCAGCGCCCGCTGCAGATTCTCTTCCGGAATCCGTGCCTGCAGCTCAAAGCTGGCCACCTGAGCCATTGCATGCACGCCCGCATCCGTGCGCCCTGATCCTTGCGGCAGCGGAGCTTCGCCCGTCACGCGGCCCAACGCTTCCTGCAACTCGCCCTGAACCGTAACCTGCCCCGGCTGCACCTGCCAGCCTTTGTAATCCGTGCCGTCATAGGCAACAATCAGCTTCCAGTTCTGTGCCGAGGGCTCTTCCGTCAATGCCAAATCACTCACAGTTCCAGACTATCTGACCGGCTCACGACAGCAAATTACGCATGCTTTCCTGTACCCTGTCCCCTGCACCCAGTCCCCTACTCTCCGGCATCTCAATCCGCAGCGTAGGCAGCGCCTCGGGATACTCCCGCCGCAAAAACTCAATCATCTTTTCGCGCACCAGGCAGCGCAAATCAAAGTTCTCCGAAGACCCGCTCGAACTCACCAGGCAGCGAATCTCCATCGTGCGCTCGGTCAGATTCGTCACCTGCAAAACGCAAACCCGCCCATCCCAAAGCTGCGTCTCGCGCACAATCCGCGCCAACTCTTCACGCATCGGCTCCACGGGCACCATGTAATCCACGTACAAAAACGCAGTACCCAGAATGTCGGCGCGCTTCCGAGTCCAGTTTTGAAAAGGATGCTCAATGAAATAACTCAGCGGCACCACCAGCCGTCGCTCATCCCAAATCTTCACCACGACATACGTGCTGGTAATCTCCTCAATCTTTCCCCACTCGCCCTCGACAACCACCACGTCATCAATGCGAATGGGCTCGCTCATGGCAATCTGCAGGCCTGCCAGCACGTTGGACGCCGTGGACTTGGCCGCCGCCGCCAGCACCAGCGAAGCCAATCCTGCCGAAGCCAGCAACCCTGTGCCCCACTTCCACAACGTCATGTCGTGAAAGCTCCACAGCATTCCCACGGCGCCCAGCACCACCACGCCGCCAATCAGCATGCGCCGGATGAACTGCATCTGCGTATGCACACGCCGCGCGCGCAGGTTGTCCTTCACCGTTACGTCAAAACGGCGCAGCGTCAGCATTTCAAAGAGATAAATGCCGGAGATTGCCAGCCACCCCAGTGCCAGCACCAGCGCAATTTCAATGCCCTGCTCGGTGCGGTCCTTCCACAGTGCCGGCACCTGCGGCACAAACGGCAGCACAATGCGCAGACCCATGATCACAAAGACAAGCCGCGCCGGCCGCGTCAAAGACTTCTGTATCTCAACAAACCGCTTCAGGCTTTCCTGCTGGTTTCGCTTCAGCAACTGGAAAACAAGCGTGTGGATCATGTTGCTGAAAACCAGCGCCGCGCACAGCAAAAAGATGACAAACAGCCAGTCTTGCGCGGAAAAGGCTATTCTGTCCATTCGCTCCACTCCTCCTCTAATCTAACGACTTCCACGCAGCAAATATAAGACGCACAAAAAGATAGACGGGCTGCCTGGGGAACCAGCACGCCGCCCCTTTTTCAAAGGCGTTGAAACATATTGACACGAAACGGCACTACTGGGTAGAGCCAAGCGCTGGGCTCCAGCCAAATTCCAATCTTTAGTTCGCTCGTAGAGCTGCCCTCCGAAGGCGCTGCGGGATATACGCCTGTCCAGGAGGATTATTGTGAAATTCATCTCTCGTCTCTGCCTTTCTCTTGCCTGCGTGCTGGTTCTGTGCGGCCTTGCCGCACACGCAGCCACGGTAGGCCAACTCTCATGCTCGGATAACGTCAAGGCCAACCTCAGCTTTTACGACCTCGCCTTCACCAACACGTCCAACATCGGTTCGCAATCCAGCGGCGCGGGAGCGGGCAAAGTCACCGTCATGCCGCTCCGCATTCACACGTCGCTCGTGAACTTTATTCCCTTCTTTCAACTGGTCACCACGGGCAGAAATCTGGAGACCTGCAAGCTCACCGTCCGCGCCAACGGCGACACCATCGTCTACACCTTTACCGACATCCTTGTGACCAGCGTGACGGCAGGCGGCAAAAGCTCACCCTCCTTCGGCCAGCAATCCACTTCTTTCCTCGACGTGCAACTCAGCTACGGAAAGATCGAAGTTGAGTCCAACGGCCAGGATGACGGCGGAGTAGATATGGACCCCAGCAGCGGCGGATGGAACGTTATCAACAACCGTCCCGTATAAACACAACGTACCGCCACGAGCCCCGCGCCTGTCATGCTGGCGCGGGGCTTCTGTTTTGCGCGGCGTAGATGCAAAAATAAGCTATCGATGAAACTGCGCGCCTATCTGCTGATGACCTTCGTTGTCGCCGTCTGGGGAACCACGTTTGTCCTCGTCAAATCCGCGCTCGCCGACGCATCACCCGCCATCTTCAACCTCATCCGCATGTCGCTGGCCTCGCTGGTGCTTCTCGCGGCCTACCGGCACACCCTGCGCGGCATCCGCTCGCGGCAAATCGCCGCTGGAGCCATCGTTGGCTTCTTCCTCGCAGCCGGATACCAGTTCCAGACCATCGGCATGCTCTACACCACGCCTTCGCGCTCGGCATTTATCACCGGCCTTGTCGTCGTGCTGGTGCCGCTCTTCAGCATCGTGCCGGCTCTGCGCTCGCCAGGCTCCCGCGCTCCGCGTTGGAACGCCTTTCTCGGCGCAGCATTCGCCTTTGTAGGAATCATTCTGCTGACCACACCGGCGAGCACCGCATCGCTGCTGCCGGACTGGTCCGCTATCAATCGTGGCGACCTCATTACCTTCGGCTGCTCCGGCGCCTTCGCCTTGCACTGCATCACGCTCGGCCACGCATCTCCGCGCATCGACTTCCGTCCGCTGGCCGTGCTTCAGGTAGGCTTCTGCGCAATCTTCATGGCGTTGAGTTTGCCGCTCGTCGAACATACCCGCTTTAGCCTGACGCCACGGCTCATTCTCGCTTTGCTCATCACGGCTGTTCTGGCGACAGCCGCGGCCTTCTCCATCCAGAGCTGGGCGCAATCCATCCTGCCGCCCTCGCACACCGCCGTCATTCTCACAGTGGAACCAGTCTTCGCCTGGCTGACCTCGTTCCTCATCATGGGCGAACGGCTGGCGGCGCGGTCTGCTGTTGGAGCACTGCTCATCCTTGCGGGAATCGCGTTTACAGAACTGATGCCGCAGCCTCACCTTGCAACCGCCCACGAAGCCTGAGCCAATACTTATTGCACAGTTTTAGTCGGGGCAGACTGGCTGGCCGAAGTGGTGTAGAGGTGGCAGCCGCCGGTAGTTTCCTTGAACCGGAAATAGGGGTGCATGAAAAGCAGCGCACGCGCATCACCTGAGCCTTCACTCAAGTCGTTGAGCCACACGCCATCCGGCTCCTGGTGATTGTGTACATGCAGCCAGAAGCCTTTATTCAGGCTGCCAATCACGCCGCCGACAATCTTCACATCCTTCACTGACTTGATGTTCATATCCATCAGCACACCCGTCTGCTCATCCAGCGAGATGGTTCCCTGCATGACGGTGGCAAAACGCTGATACATGTTCTTCGCCTGAAAGCTGGGATTGGGAACAATGTTGTAGAAGAGCACGCTGCGGCCATTTACCTGCTCGCGATGGCCATTGGCCAGCATCATGGCGGAGAGAATGTCCTCGGCCTGATGCTCCTGCTTGGCTGCCTCTTTGTCTGCCGTGGCCTTGTCGCTATACTTCACAGTCTCTTTCATCACGCGCTCATCTTCCTTGCGCGTCTGCTCCGGCGTATAGACCTTCCCGTCTTTGGAAAGCGTGCGCTCAATGGGAACGCTATTGACGTAAAACTGCTCTTTTACGGTTGTGTTCTGGTGTTTGACCTTGCCGTTCTTATCGGTCTCCGCGCCTTCGTCGAGGATGCGGCACTCGTAGCGCTCCTGCTGGGCGGCAAGTTTCTTCTCGCTGGCAAGAGCGCGCTCAAAAAGCTGGCGCGAATCCGGCAGCGGAGCATTGGCGGAAGTCTGCGCATGGAAGACAGCGCTGGAACCAAGCATCAGCAAGCAGACAGTAATAGAAATGCGCATAGAGCCTCTGCTTCCATAAGACGCAAACCATGCGCTTACGGTTCCACTGAAGAGTAAACGTCAGCCTTTTGCCGGGGCCTTCAGCCCAAGCTCCCGCATGGCAATCTGCAAGTCTGCCCAGGCTTCCTTCTTCTGCCGCGGGTCGCGCAGCAGAAACGCCGGATGGTAGGTGACAATCAGCTTGGACTCGCGCCACGCGTGAATCCGCCCGCGCAGCCCGGCAAGCGGCTGCCGCTGACCTAGTAGATACGTCGCCGCCGTAGCGCCCAACGCCACAATTACCTCTGGCCGCACCACATCAATCTGCCGGAACAAGAACGGCGAGCAGGTATGCGCCTCTTCGGGCTCCGGCGTGCGGTTTCCCGGCGGACGGCACTTGACCACATTCGCAATGTAGACCTCTTCACGCTTAAGGCCCATTGCGGAAATCATGTTATTCAGCAATTGCCCCGCACGGCCCACAAACGGAAGCCCCTGTGCGTCCTCATCGGCACCCGGTCCTTCACCCACAAACAGCAGCCGTGCCGTAGGCGAGCCATCGGCAAAGACAAGCTTGTTGCGCCCCTTATGCAGCGCGCAGCGGGTGCAGTCGCCAATCTCATCGCGAATAGCTTGAAGCGCGGCAATACGATCCCCCGGCGCAACAGCCGGAGCAATCGCTGGTGGAGCGGGAAATGGCTTACGAGGCGGAATATCAGTCTCCTGTGCTTCGCGCAGTCCTTCGCGGACGGCGGGTGGCGCTTCGCGCGGTTCTTGCCGGGTTGGAGGCTCAGATTCCACCCCAGCTTTTGCAGTCGGCAGAGAAGTTTCGGCGGACTGAGCGGCAACCGGAGCAAACTCCGCAAGCTTTGCCAGCAAAGCCTCATCCACAGGCCGCTGATAAAGCTCCGTCAGCCCAAGGTCGCGATAAAAACGCAGCCGCGCAGCCAACGCCTGCCGGGTTGCAGCATCGAGCGGAGCAGACATACGCTACTCCACAACAATCTGGCGAGGACGGCCAATCGTCTCGACAACATGCTGCTGCATGCCGCCCAACTCCATCACCATCTGCTTGGGCCTGCGCAGCGTCAGAATCTCGTCGAGAATGCGGTCAGCCAGCTTGCGCTTCGGCATCTCCGGCATCTCAATGGCTGTGGAAAGCGTCAGGAACGTTGCCGCGTTGTTATCCGCATCAATGCCCACGCTCTTCGCGGCTACATCGTTCACCACAATCGCATCCGCACCCTTGCGCAGCAGCTTGGCGCGGCCATTTTCAGCAATGTTCTCCGTCTCCGCCGCAAAACCAATAATCAGTTGCCCTGGATGACGGCGACGAACCACTTCCGCAAGAATGTCCTCGGTAGGCGCAAGCTCCAGTGTCATGGGCCCGGTGCGCTTCAGCTTTTGTTCCGAGACGACAATCGGACGATAATCCGCAACTGCCGCGGCCTTAATCACAATGGAAGCCTCGGCCATGCGGTTCAGCACTGCATCGCGCATCTCATCGGCTGTGGTAATCCGCAGCATCTCAACATTCACAGGAGGATGAATGTTCGTAGGTCCGGTAATCAGAATCACTTTCGCTCCGCGAGCCTGCGCAGCCTCGGCAATGGCATAGCCCATCTTGCCGCTCGAACGGTTGCCAAGAAAACGCACCGGGTCCAGCGCTTCACGCGTACCACCGGCGGTTACAAGAATCGTTTCGCCGGAAAGATCATGCCGGTGCCCTAGTGTATTCAGCACTGCTTCGGCAATGGTCTGCGGCTCCGCCATGCGCCCCGCGCCCACCATGCCGCAGGCCAGATCGCCGGTGCCGGGGTCAATTAAGTGCACGCCGCGATCAGCCAGAAGCCCAAGATTTGCCTGAGTCGCCGGGTGCTCCCACATGTTCACATTCATGGCCGGAGCCACAAGAACAGGAGCCTTGGTCGCCAGGTACATCGTGGTCAGAAAATCATCCGCAATGCCATGCGCAAACTTGGCAAGAATGTTGGCAGTTGCGGGAGCAACGATCAGCGCCTCGGTCCACAGCGCCTCGTCAATGTGCTCCATGGGAGCATCATTGCCCTCCCAGAGCCCGGTAATTACACGATGCCCCGAAAGCGCTTCAAACGTAAGCGGCTGCACAAAGCGCGTGGCGGACTCGGTCATAACAACATGCACTTCCAGCGCCTGCCGCTGCAGCGCACGGACCAGTTCCGCAGCCTTGTAAGCAGCAATCCCACCGGAGACACCGACTGTAACTCGCATAGATAGATTTTAGAACGAGGGACTTAGGGACTAGGGACTTAGGGACTAGGAAAATCCACGATGCAGTATCATTCCCGCAACACGCAGACTGCAGGAGAAACGGCATAAAAACAGGCTTCAGAAACGCCGCTCTAGTCCCTACGTCTCTGTTTTTAAGCCATTATCGCCAGTCCCGACTCATCCACCGGCGGCTTCATGACAGGAACGTCTTTTTTGATATAGCCAATCTTGTCTGCCTCAATCTCATCCTGGGCAATGCGGCAGAACTTCGTGGAGTGGCTGGGAACCAGCGCGCTGGTTCCGCTCTGCAACTGGCGTGCGCGGCGCGCGGCTACAAGCACCTTGCGATAGTTGGAATCGAACTTGGTCTCTACCTGCATCGGGGAACTCTCCTTGAATCAATCAAGACTCATTCGACTCAGATCCCGCCCGGCACGTTATTCCTCGTCCACGTCGGTATCTTCGTCAAAGTTCAACTGCTGCTGGCCGTTAGGATTCAGAATCCCAAAGGCTTCGAGAACTGGTTTCAACCGCTCTACCGAGTTGTTCTGGCGGCAGGCCGCAGCCACCTCCAGCACCCTTCGCGAGCGAAACGCAATCGGTTCGCTATTGCGATAATACCGCTCGGCCAGCACAATCGCCTCCAACTGCGCTACCGCCCGGTCAAGGATGTCGTTGACGAGAATATATCCGTATTCGCCGTAATTCTCAATCTCTTTGCTGGCCTCGGAGAGCCTGCGGTATAACTCCGCCTCGTTTACCTGGCCCTCGGCACGGCTCCGATTGCGCAGCCGGGTCCTTAGAACCTTGGGGTTAGGCGGCATGACAAAGATGCTCACCGCCTCCGGCATCGTCTTGCGCACCTGCATTGCGCCCTGCACATCAATGTCCAGAATCAGGTCATGCCCCTGCTTACGCGCCTCTTCCAGCGACCGCCGGCTGGTGCCATAGTAGTTGCCAAAAACCTCGGCATGCTCAAGAAAATCGCCCTCGGCAATCATCTGCTCAAAGGTAGCGCGGTCGGTAAAGTGATATTCGCGGCCATTCTCCTCTGAGCCGCGCGGCTGGCGCGTGGTCCACGAAATGGAGAACTCCACGCCGGAGACCTGCTTGCGCAGCTCGCTCACCAGCGTGCTCTTACCGGAGCCGGAAGGGGCCGAAATGATAAAAAGAATGCCTGCCACGTTAGGTTCTTACTGATTCCTTTCCTGAATTCTTCGGCAATGTAACCAGTCTGATCAATAATGCCTGACTCACCAGCGCAACCATGAGCTCCGACAACAAGGAGGGGCTCATGCCCTCACCATAATTGCACTGCTAACCGATGAGAATGGTTTTACTCAATGTTCTGAATCTGCTCGCGAGCCTTTTCAATCTCGGCCTTCATCGCCAGGCCCAGTTCGGTAATATGCGTGCCCTTGCCGCCCACGCCGCCTGTCTTGGAAAGCAGCGTGTTCGCCTCCCGATTCATCTCCTGCAGCAGAAAGTCGAGCTTCTTGCCTGCTTCGCCGCCACCGGAAAGCAATTCGCGAAAGTGGCCGATATGCGTGTTCATCCGCTCCAGCTCTTCCGCAATATCGCTGCGATCCACCAGCACGGCAACTTCCTCCAGCACGCGCTGGCGGCTGAACTCTGAACCCGCCGCCGCACTAAGACGCTGCGTCAACCGCTCCTGGTAACGCTGCTCCACCTCAGGCCGCAACTGCGCCACGCCTTCCACTGCTACGGCAAGCCTATCAAGCGCCGCATTCAAAATTTGTGCAAGCGATTCCCCTTCGCGTGCGCGCATTGCCTTGAGCTGTTCCAGCAGCGGGCCAATCTCCTTCAGCACGCTGGCCGTCAGCGCTTCCGCTTCCTCGTCGCCACTGCTGCGATGATTCGACTCAAGCGCCCCCGGAATGCGCAGAACGGTATTCAAATCCGGCTCGCCCGCAAGCGAAAACTCCTTCTGCGCCGCACGAAACGCATCCAGGTACCCCGCAACCAGCTCGCGATTGAACCCCGTGGCCTGTTGCGCGGCACGCTCGACTGAAAGCGTCAGCTCCACATGCCCGCGCACGAGATTGTCCTTCAACGCACGGCGCAGCTCCATCTCCAGCGCATCCAGGCCATTGGGCAAACGCAACTGCACATCGAGAAAACGATGGTTCACGCTCTTCACGCTGAGCGTATAGCTTGCCTGGTCGTTAACCCGCGCCTGCACGCGTGCAAATCCTGTCATCGAGTAGAGAGGCATTCTACAAATATCCTTTCAAAGCGCGCGCTCAAACGGCCGCAATCGGCTCCGGCACATCCATAAACTGCAGTTGATACAAGCGGCGATACGTTGGAGAAGTATCCAGCAACTCTTCATGCTTGCCAATCGCGGTGATGCGGCCATCTTCAAGAACAGCGATCCTGTTGGCGCGGCGAACAGTCCCAAGGCGATGCGCAATCACAACAACCGTACGATTCTGCATCAAGTTCGACAACGCAGTCTGCACCAGCGATTCACTCTCCGCATCCAGCGCGGAGGTAGCTTCATCCAGAATCAGAATCGGAGCATCTTTCAGAATGGCGCGCGCAATCGCAATGCGCTGCCGCTCGCCACCGGAGAGACGAAAGCCCTTCTCGCCAATTACCGTGTCATAGCCTTGCGGCATCTTCAAAATGAAATCATGCGCAAGAGCATTGCGCGCCGCCTGCTCTACCAACTCATGCTTCGCATCCGGCTGGCCATAGGCAATGTTGTTGCGCACCGTGTCATTAAAGAGAATCGTCTCCTGCGTGACTTGAGCAACCTGCTTGCGCAGCGAAGCCAGCGTAACATCGCGCAGATCGTGCCCGTCGATGAGGATGCACCCCGAAGTGACATCATAAAAACGCGGAATCAGATTCACCAGCGTAGACTTGCCCGCGCCGCTCGGCCCCACAAGCGCCAGCATCTCGCCTTGCTGCACGTCGAGGTCAACGTTATGCAGAATCTGGTGCTCGCCATCATCGCTGGAATATGCAAAGCCCACGTCTTCAAACTTCACAGACTTCTCAAAGTGCTTGAGTACCGTAGCGCGATGCCGCTCCTTCACCTCATCCTTGGTATCAAAGAACGCAAAGATGGAAGTCGAAGCGCCCATCGCCTGCTGGAAGCTGTTGTAGTACGAAGCGAAGCGCCGCACGGGGTCGTAGAGCTTGAAGAGCGCAATGATGAACGGGATAAAAACTTCCGCCGTCATGCGCCCGTGCTCAATTTCATAACGGCCAATCCAGAGCAGCATCGCAATCGCAACTGCGCCAATCGTATCCATGAGCGGTGAGCTGATGGACTGAATCCGCACGCTGTGCAGATTGGCGCGGAAGAGGCGCGTAGCTGCATTTTCAAAGCGAAGAATCTCCTGCAGTTCCGTGTTGAAGGCCTTCACAATGCGATGGCCTGTAACGGTTTCATGCAGAATGTTTTGAATTTCGGCGAGTTTGTCCTGCCCGGTGCGAGTGCGCGTGCGCACAGAGCGGCCAATACGCCGCGCCGATGTGATGACCACCGGGACAAACAGCAGCAACAGCCAGCTAAGCCGGCCTCCACAGAGGATGACGATGACCGCTGTAAAGAGGAAGGTGAAGAACTGCTGCAGGAAGTCACCGAGCACCGTACTGACGGCCATCTGCACCTTATCCACGTCATTGATGAGCGTAGAGAGAATCAGGCTGGTGGGGTGCTTCTGAAAGAAGCTCGACGAGCGGCGCAGCGTGACTTCATAAAGTTTGTTGCGGAGATCCGTGATGGTGCCGAAGCCGGCGTAATTCACGAGATACGTTCCAGCGTAATCGCAAATGCCCTTGAGAACCGTGGAGCCGATGAGCGCGAAGGCCATGATGGACCACGCATTGCCGTCGTGCATCTGCGGCGGAACAAGATGCCGCATATCGAACTGCCAACGCGGAGGCGCAAAGGGAAAAAGCAGCAAAGGTTGCGAAGGGCCCCCCGGCTTAAGCACAACACCAAGAATGGGGACAAAGAAAGCGACGCGGGCAGCATCCAGCAAACCAACCGCCGCAAGCAGCAGCACACCCGGCAGCCAGTAAAACGTATACGGCAGCCCGAAGCGCAGAAGCCGGAGAAATCCCTTCATGCAGTGTGGCCCGCCTTAGGGCTCAGCGGCATCCAATCGGAGAGCCCGGCCTGCGCGGAGTGGATGCATAGTTCCATCTACGTATTGTATCCGGGCACAGCCTTGCCGAAAGTCTATTTTTAGTACTTGCGCAGGTCCACAATTGCTTTGAAAATCTTCTCCGGCTGCGGCAGAATCACGTCTTCCAGAATCGGCTGGTAGGCAACGAACGTATCCATGCCCGCCACACGCTTTACTGGCGCGTCCAGATCCTCAAAAAGCTCATCGGCAATGCGCGCAGCAAGCTCCGCGCCAAAGCCCCAGCTCTGCATATCTTCATGCGCCACAATCACGCGACTGGTCTTGCGGACAGACTCCGCAATCGCTTCCCAGTCGTAGGGATTCAGCGTGCGCAGGTCAATCAGCTCGACGTCGATGCCGTGCTCGCGCTTCGCCTTCTCCGCCGCCTGCAGCGCACGCGGAACCACTGCGCCGTAGGTCACCAGCGTCAGGTCCTTGCCGGGGCGCACAATCTTCGCCTTGCCAAAGGGAATCGCAAAATCCGGCCCCGGGTACTCCGCGCGGCCATAGGTTTCGCGATACAGCCGCTTATGCTCCAGGAACAGCACCGGATCATCGCAGCGAATCGCCGTGCGCAGCAAACCATTCGCATCCAGAGCATTCGACGGCATCACGATCCGCAGCCCCGGAATATGCGTAAAGATGCTCTCGCCCGACTGCGAGTGATAAATCGACCCGCCCGTCAGATAACCGCCAATCGGCACGCGAATCACAACAGGCACAGCCCATGTGCCGTTCGAGCGCCAGCGCATGACGGAAAGCTCATTGCGAATCTGGTGCGTCGCAGGCCAGATGTAGTCAAAGAACTGAATCTCGACAACCGGCTTCATGCCGCGCGAAGCATACCCAATCGCCCTGCCCACAATATTGGCCTCGGCCAGAGGCGAGTTGAACACGCGCTCCGAGCCATAAGTCTTTTGCAGCCCGGCCGTGAGCTTGAAGACGCCGCCCTTGCCCTTAGCTTCTTTCAGAGCCTCTTCGCGGCTGGCATCCGCCACATCTTCGCCGTAAATCACAATGCGAGGATCACGCGCCATCTCATCGCGCAGGCACACGTTGATAAGATCCGCCATTGTGCGCGGCCCCTTCTTCTCCGTCGCGCTCTGCACGGGCTTTTCCGTAGCAAAGGCCGCGCACGTGGCATCAAGATTCTCCGAGTAAACGTGCTTCGTAATGCTCGCAATCTCCGGCAGCGGAGCAACAAGCGCACGATCCGCAGCCTCGGCAACTTCACGATCCCACCGGTGCTCAAACTCGGTAATCTGCTCGGCGGTCAAAATGCCTTCGCGCAGCAGCCGCATCTGCATCTTGGTTAGCGGATCGCGCAACGCATCGGCCTCGCGCTCTGCAGCAGAGCGGTACAGCTTGTCATCATCCGACTCCGAATGCGAATAAGGCCGCGTCACATGCCCATGCACCAGCGCAGGACCATTCCCGGCGCGGCAATGCTCCGCGGCAGCCTGAAAAGCACGCAGGCTCGCTTCAGGGTCCGTGCCATCCACTTCCGCAAAGTAGAAATTCGGAAAGTTCGCCACCAGCCGCGAGATGTTCCCGCCCGGCGTATTGACTTCCACCGGCGTGCTGATCGCGTAGCCGTTATCTTCCACGCAGAAGATAACTGGCAGCTTCTGGTTGGAGGACGTATTCAGCGCCTCCCAGAACTCACCCTGCGAAGTAGACCCTTCGCCCACGCACGTAAGCGCAATCTCGTCGCCGTGAAAGCTGACATGCGAAAATTCGCGGTAATCGCCAACAACCTTTTCAGCAGCTTCCGGATGACTGCTGAAGTAACGTCCCGCCTCCGCGCAGCCCACCGCGTGCAGCAACTGCGTCGCGGTCGAAGACGATGTGCTGACAATGTTCAGCTCGCGGCTGCTCCAGTGCGTCGGCATCTGCCGCCCGCCGCTGGCCGGGTCCGTCGCTGCACCCACGGACTGCAGCAGCATCTCTTCCGGCGTAACGCCAAGAGCATGCACCAGTGCGCGGTCACGATAGTACGGGAAAAACCAGTCATAGCCAGGCTTAAGCGCCAACGCCGCAGACACTTGCAGCGCCTCATGCCCTGCACCCGATATCTGGAAGAAGACCTTCTGCTGGCGCTTCAACAGAATCTCGCGGTCGTCGATGCGCCGCGACAGGTACATGAGCCGGTATATCTCGGTTAGCGCCTGCGGACTAAGTTCGCCGGTAAAAGAAATTGTCCCTTGCGCCCTATCAGACGCTCGAATCGTGGATACAGCAAGCCCCATTGGCGGACAATCCCCCTTTGCGAAAACCTGGATTCCTGACACATCTTTCCCATCAGAAAACCATCTCCGATTGTACTATTCTGGATGCCATCTTTGCGCCACCCTGATACACGCCTGTAGATTCCCCGGCCGCTACTGCCAGCTTTTCATAAGGTTTGGGGGGCCTGTCTCACTTGTCGCCGAATAGGTCATCCGCTCTTTCACATTGTGCGCCAGCTTCTCAATATCAGAGGCCATCTTCATGCGCTGCAACGCATTCAGCGGAGCACCTTCCGCCGTTACTCCAGCATTGAGTTGACGCGCCAGCGCAAGCAGTTTGTCCACATCGGAAACAATCGCACTTTGCCGTGCAGAGTTCAGCAGGCGCACACGGCGCATATCCTGCGTGACTTCCTGCTTTTCGATTGTGACCGTGCGGTCGGGAAACCGCTGACTGATTTGCGAAGGGTCAAAACTCGGCGGATGCGTCGGCGATTGCGCATGCCCCATCATCGTCGCAACCACAAAGAGAGCCAGCAGCCAAACCATACGCCCAACATGAACACGATTCTTTCGCTGTCCAGTCATCGCTCTTCCCTCCTTGTGTTCAGTTGGCCGCCGCTTCCGCACGATATTTTTCCTTCACGCCACGCGCCGCACGCTCCACCGCTTCCGCCTTGCGAATCACGGCCACCGAGAGCGTGTCCTTCGTGGTCTTGTCCACCTCGACCTTCAGCTCCGTCGCTAACTTCAGCAGTTGCGCATCCTCATCGGCAGCCTGTTTTTTATCGGAATCACGCGAAGATGGCTTATCCGCCACAGGTTCAGGAGTCGCGGGAACAGCATTGGCCCGCGCAGTATCCGCATGGGAAGTATTTTGCTGGCCCTGGCCGCAGGGAGTAGCGCCAGCGGCCAGCAAAGCCACCAGCACAAAGCCCGAAGCAACTTGCCATTCGCGACAAGTCCTTGCAATAAAATGCCGGTTCGGTTCCAAGCCCATGACAGACCTCCAGGTTCCAGCCGAACCGCACGCAAACCTAATGCCCAGACTCCGCATCAGATGGCGGAAGGCCCTTTCCTACACTTGTACACCCGAAAGTGCTTTCGCAGCGTCAGAGATATTTGCAAACTGAAAAATAGATTTCATAACAAGGAGAACTTCCCGATGCCCCCCTTCGCACTTTTTCTTCTATTCCGCTACGGAATTTTCGCGGAAGGCCGCTTCATGGGCCGCGTGCTCGACGAATGGATGAGCGATGTTCAGGAGTTTGTTCACAAGCGCCTGCCACATCTCGTCGTCATGATCGTCATCGCGTTTGTCCTCAGCCGCATCTTGAAGATGGCAACCGCGCGAACCATACGCCTTGCAGAAAATCACAAGACGGGCCACATCCGCGCCGGGCAGGTTAAAACGCTTGCCGGAATTGTGCAGGCAACCGGCATGGCCGTCATCCTCACCTTTCTCGCGCTGCAGATTCTTTCTTCCATCGGCATCGACCTCGGCCCGCTGCTCGCATCCGCAGGCATTGCAGGGGTAGCCGTAGGCCTGGCCGCGCAAAACATCGTGAAAGACGTGCTGAACGGCACGCTGATTCTTGTCGAAGACCAGTTCAACGTCGGCAACGTGGTCACCGTCGCAGGACTCACCGGAACCGTGGAAACCATGACGCTGCGCAAAACCAGCGTCCGCGGCGGAGACGGCACACTCTACGTCATACCCAACTCGCAAATCACCACCGTAGCCAACCAGAGCGCGGACTTCTCCGTGGCCACCATCAATGTCAGCGTGGACTTCTCCGCCGACCCCAACAAGGTTCTGCCCATCCTCACCAGCATTGCCACAGATGTCCGCAACAGCCCGCAGTTCAAAGACCTCTTCCTCGACAATCCGCAAATCCTCGGCGTCGATTCCCTCAAAGGCTCGCAACTCATCTGCCCAGTCGTATTCAAAACCAGGGCGCAACAGCAGTTCGGTCCCGTGCGCGAGTTCCAGCGCCGCGTCCGTATCGCGCTCGAAGAAAACCACATGCTGCCCGGCGATCCGAACCGCGTCTTTCAGTCCTTCGGCGTCAATGACGATGCATCGCACAGCGTTGCGCTTACGCGTCCGACACAAAATGCCGTAGCACATGTTGACCCAACAACGCTCAAGCCGCAAGAGGTAAACCCCTTCACCGGCGACGTCTAAAACTCCCTGCCACGCAGTGCACATCATACTTCCAGCTTCATTCCGCTTGACACCCCTTGACTTCTAGGCATACTCTCACCCATACATAGAAGGCAAGGGGTACAACGTGGCGCGAAATGATTTACAGGGAAGCCTCGACCTGCTGGTGCTCAAAACGCTCTCGCAACGCGGCAAGCTGCACGGCTACGGCATTGTGCAGCATATTCAAACGGCCTCCGACGAGCTGCTGCAAGTGGAAGAGGGGTCCATCTATCCCGCCCTGCACCGCATGGAGCAAAGCGGCTGGATTGACTCCGAGTGGGCGTTGACGGACACGGGACGCAAAGCAAAGTACTACAAGCTGACCGCCGCGGGCCGCAAACAACTGAAGGCCGCAGAAGAGAGCTTTGAGCTGCTGGTAAAGGGCATTCGTGCCATGCTGCGCTACGCGTAAGGAGGCCCATGGGACTGGCTCGCAGAATCAGCAACCTTTTCCGGCGCTCAAAAGTTGACAGCGAAATTCACGCAGAGTTGGAAGCGCACATCGCCCTGCGCACGGAAGACAACATCGCCGCCGGAATGTCTCCAGCAGCAGCGCGCCGCGATGCACTGCTGCGCTTCGGCAATCCCGAGGTAATGAAGGAACAAACAACCAGCAGCGATGCCGCGCTGGGCCTCGACCGCCTGTGGTTCGACCTTCGCTACACCCTGCGGCAATTGCGCCGCGCTCCGGGGTTTGCAGTGACGGCGATTCTTACGCTCGCGCTGGGATTAGGTGCGAATACCGCCGTCTTTTCGCTTATCAATGCACTGCTGCTACGTCCTCTGCCTGTGCCGCATGCGGGCGAGTTGGCGGTGTTGCGCATAGACACTGATAACGAAGGGGAGTTTGGTCCGAACTATAGTTTCAGCGCGCCGCTGGTTCGTGCGCTTGAAAAGCGGCATGACGCTTTTGACTCTGTTGCGGGCTACACAGGAATGTCGCGCTTTCAGGTGCGCGGCACATCGGGCAGTATGAGGGTTCCCGGTTCCATTGTCACTGGGCAATACTTTCGCGTGATGGGGACGCAGCCGCTGATGGGCCGCTATCTGACGGAGCAGGACGACCAGGAGGGCGGCGGGCCGGGCGGATATGCGGTTGTCATCAGCGAGAGCTTCTGGCGCTCGTGGTTTAACGGTGCGCCGGACGTGATTGGCCGCAAGCTGACGATTGGGAATACGCCGTTTACGGTGATGGGCGTCATGCCGAAGAGCTTTATTGGCTCGGCACCGACATCGCGGCCGCAAATCTACGCGCCGCTGTGGGCCGACCCAGTGATTAACACGCCTTCGAGCGGGCTTGCCGGCGGGATGCGCTCGTGGTGGCTCACCATGGTGGCGCGACGTAAACCGGGTGTCTCGCTGGAGCAGGCGAATGCAGCATTGAGCGCTGCTACTGGCTCCGTTCTGGCGGAGGTAGCCTCGGATAAAACTGGCCACAATTGGCTGGATAATGTGCGCAAGCATCATGTGCGCTTTGCCGCCGAGCCGGGTGCTAAGGGTTACACGTTTCTGCGCAAGAAGTTTGTGAAGCCCCTTGTTGCCATCTTTTGTTTGTGCGGTGCACTGCTGTTGCTGGCTTGTTTGAACCTGGCAAGCTTGTTGATGGCGCGGGCCGCGGCGCGAGAACGCGAGTTGGCTACGCGACTGGCGGTGGGCGCGACGCGACGGCGGCTGGTGCAGCAATTGATGGTGGAGAGCCTGCTGATTGCGTTGCTTGGCACGGCTGCGGGAATTATCGCCGCGCCGTTTGTGAGCGGGTTGCTGGCCGACATGATTATGCCGCATTACATGGGCGGTGTAACGCTGGTGCTGGATACTACGCTCGACCTCCGCGTGCTGTTTTTTGTTGCGTTTACTGCGATTGTTGCTACGGCGCTGATTGGATTAATTCCGGCGTTGCGCGCAACGTCAAAGAACCTTAACGAGCAGATTAAATCTGGTTCGAACGCGACCACGACGCGGAAGCAGCAGCGGTTATTGCCGCGTGTGCTGATGGGGCTGGAAGTGTCCCTGGCTTTGATTCTCATTATTGGTGCGGGATTGCTGGCGACAAGCCTGACACGGCTTTATTCCACCGGGCTTGGCTTTGACGCAAAAGGCATTGTGCATCTTGACCTCGACATGGACAAGCAATCGCTGGATGGAGAAACACTGACTCGATGGTATGAGCAGTTTGGCGAGGCGCTGCGGCAGCTGCCGGGTGTGGAGAGCATAAGTTTCGCGGAAGTCTTTCCTATGAGCGGCAACGACTGGAATGACCTTTACTACACTTCCGCAAACAGGGCTGAGCGCGAGGTGCATTTGAATGCCATTTCTCCTGGCTATTTCCAGACGATGCGTATTCCTGTTCATGAAGGCCGCGATTTCACGTGGAATGATACGAAGGCTACCGGAAGAAAAGTCATCCTGAGCGAAACGGCGGCTAAGATGTTCTTTCCAGACCGTAGCGCGATTGGACAGACGGTGAACGAAACCGATGATGGGGTGACGTATCAGTATGAAGTCATTGCTGTTGTCGCAGACTCGCACTATCAATCGATTCAAGAAAGATCGCTGGCGCTGGCGTATCTGCCGATTGCACAAAGCGACGAGCACAAGCCCTCATATGCAGCGGTAATTCGCCTGGCAGGACCTGATGCTCTGCTGGCTGCAGCTGCGCGTACACTGCTTGCGCGCATGGCACCGGATGTTCCGGCTCCGGTGATGACGACGATGGACAGCCAGATTGATGCGTCCATCGGTTCCGAGCGGATGATGGCAATACTGGCTGTGTTCTTTGCGGTGAGTGCGCTGCTGGTTACGGCAATCGGTCTGTATGGCACGCTCGCGTATGCAACAGCGCGAAGGACGAGTGAGATTGGGATTCGCATGGCGCTGGGGGCGCAGCGCGTGCAGGTTGTCGCGATGGTCTTTCGTGAGAATGCCTGGGTGGCTATGTGTGGCTCTGTACTGGGATTGGGGATTGCGCTCTTCGCGGCGCGGGCGCTGGCTGCGTTTCTCTACAACACTTCGGTGCGTGATCCGTTTGTGCTGATTGGGTCGGTTACAGCGCTGGCATTGATTGCCAGCGCCGCTTCGTTGATTCCGGCAATTCGTGCGGCGCGGGTCGATCCAATGGCAGCCCTGCGCGCGGAATAAAACTGCCGCAAGATACACAGCAACCTCAGATTCCCCCGCCGCTCGTAAAGGGCGGGCAGCCTTCGCAGTCTTCTGCCAACACGCGAATCAGTTCTTCCGAATCCGTAATCGGCGGCAGGCATGTCCGTCCACGGCAAATCACGGCCCACACATCCGCATCCTTCGGCACCGGGATGTTCAACAACATCTCCGCAAGCGCATCAGGAATTCCGCCGGGAACTATCCGCCACGGGCCAATGCGAGTGACCGTCTTGTTCACCGCATAGCGCGCCACGGCCATTGCTTCAAGCCGTTCTGCTTCCGTCCCGGAACCCACAATCACCACGTCCACCGGATCAAGCAGGAAGCGCTCCAGCGCAAGACCATAGCTGCCCGCATAAAGTCCGAAATGCTCCACAATACCGGCAAACGAAGCAAGCGTATCTTCCGCAACCTCGCGGTATTCTTCCTTGCCGGAAAGCGCTTCCAAACGCAACAAAGCAGATACCGCAACGGGGTTCCCCGCAGGCGTAGGTGAGTCCTGCAGCGGCTTGCGCCGGGCCGCCAGCGCACCCAGCGGAACAGTTCCCTGGACCACATGCGCCGTATCATAAAACGCGCCGGAGGTACGGTCATAGAAGCGCGCAATCATCGCATCGCCAAGCTTCACTGCTGCCTGGTAATACTCCATACGCCCGGTAGCAAACCACGCATCAATGCACGCATGCACCGTGAACGCATAATCATCCAGCGTGCCCGCAACGTGCTCCGCCGCCGCTTGATTTCCTGCTGCGGGATACGCAATCACATGCGTCAGCGACGCCTCGCCATCCCACGCCTCCGCCAATAAACGCCGCAATGTCAGCAGGGCAAAATCCCGCGTCTCATCCAGCCGCAACACGCGCGCTGTTTCAAAATATGCCCGCACCGCCATCGCATTCCACGCGGTATACAGCGTGCGGTCGATGAACGGAGTGGGCCGCAGCTTGCGCGAAGCAAACAGCTTCGCCTTCGCGGATGCCACCAGACCCTTCACCTGCTCCACAGGCTTGCCCGTCTGCTTTGCCACCTCTTCCAACGTGAACTTCACATGCAGAACATTCTTCGCCGGGTTGTGGTGCATGTCGCCCAGCTCGCCAATGTCGTACCAGATAGAAGCAACCGCCAGTTCCTCGGCATCCAGCACGGCGCGCGCTTCATCGAGTGTCCACGTAAAGTAGTCGCCGTCATCATCCAGATCAATGTCGGCATCCTGCGAGGCATAGAACCCGCCGCGCTCGCGGTCCGTCATCGTGGAGTCAAGCCAGCCGAGAATCTCAAGCGCCGTCTGGCGAAAATCCTCGCGCACAAAACTCTGAAATCCGTGCACGTAATTCCGCAATAGCTCCGTGTTGTCGTAGAGCATCTTTTCAAAGTGCGGAACCACCCAGCGCTCATCCACGCTGTAGCGATGAAAGCCTCCGGCGAGCTGGTCGTAGACGCCGCCCTTGGCCATCTTTTCGAGCGTCGTTACAAACGCTTCACGCGCCGCATCATTATCGCGGTTCATCGCAATTTCCAGCAGCAAATCCAACGCCGCTGGATGCGGAAACTTAGGCTGCGAGCCAAAGCCGCCATACCGCGAATCAAACTTCGAGAGCGCCGAGCCCGCAATCTTGTCCACCAGCCCAAGCGTCAGTTCCCCACTGCCACGACCGGAAAAACTCTCATTGTGCTCAATGGCCGACATCACGCTGGCAGCGGATTCAAGCGCCTCATCTCGCCTGTCCTGCCACACGCTGGCCATCGTCAGCAGAACGCGCCCAAAGCCGGGCCTGCCATAGCGGTCGTCGCGCGGAAAATATGTGCCGCCAAAAAACGGACGTCCATCTGACGTCAAAAATCCTGTCAGAGGCCATCCACCCTGCCCGCTGATGGCAGAGACAGCCGCCTGATAACGCGCATCCACATCGGGCCGCTCGTCACGGTCTACCTTGATGGCGATGTAATGTTCATTGATGATCTTTGCCAGCTCAGGATCTTCATACGATTCGCGATCCATAACGTGGCACCAGTGGCACCACACCGCACCAATGTCCAACAGGATCGGCTTGTTTTCTGACTGGGCGCGGTCAAACGCATCCTGCCCCCATGCGTGCCACTGCACAGGCTGGTGTTGAGCAGAGCGCAAATACGATGAGCTGGAGTGCTGAAGCAGGTTCCGCTCATGCGTGGATGGGGAAGTATCCTCAAGCATGGCAAGAGAATACATGGGGATGCGCCGGGACACCAACCCATCCCCATGCAAAGCGACTTATGCTGCGAGTGCTGCCTCAATTGCAGCCGTCAGCGTGGGGTTCAACGGGTCTGTATCCGGCGCAAACCGCTTCACCACCTCGCCGTCCTTGCTGACGAGAAACTTTTCAAAGTTCCAAAGAATCTCAGGCTCAGGATTTGTTGCAATCCCATAGCCGGCCAGCCGCTCGCGGAAGGGCTTTTCGCCCAGACTCAGAGCCGCAGGCTGCGCCGCAATCAGTTCCGCGTAGAGCGGATGCTTCTCCGGCCCGACCACGGTAATCTTCTCGAACATTGGAAAATCCACGCCATAGTTCGCCGTGCAGAAGGTGGCAATTTCCTCTGCCGTGCCCGGCTCCTGCTGCTTGAAGTCGTTCGCAGGAAAGGCGGCAATCACAAAGCCCTTGTCCTTGTAATCCTTGTAGAGCTTTTCAAGGCCCTCATACTGCGGCGTCAGGCCACACTTGGAAGCCACGTTCACAACGAGCAAAACCTTGCCCTTGAACTCACCCAGCGATGCAGGCGCGCCGGCAAGCGTGTTCACCGGAATGTCATAAATCGATATGGACATAAAAAATCTCCTGTCGCCAGTTCGCGCGACTGCTCAGGATAACAGCCGCTTGCCTACCTGTACGTAAAGCTCCACCGCATCCAGCAGCTCTTTCTTTGCAATCCGCTCTTTCGGCGTGTGCGCCACATGAATCGACCCCGGCCCCAGCAGCATTGGCTCGCCCCACTTGGTAAGCCACGGCACATCCGTTGTAAACTTCGCAATCATCGTAGGCAGGCCCGGCACCGCCCGCATGCGGATAAACGGAATGTCCAGCGAGAAATCCACATCCACCAGCCCGTCGGCGGCTTTCAAAATCGCCTCGCGAACCGGCTCGGACGGCCCCACAAGCCGCGTCAGAATATGCGCCTCCGCCTTGTCCGCAATCACGTTCGGCGCATAGCCGCCGTGAATTTGCCCCACATTCAGCGTCGAAGGCCCTACATCCTCCGTAACGGGTAGCTCCAGCGCCAGAATCTTATCCACCGCCTCAACCAGCTTGTGAATCGCCGAGTCGCCCAGCTCCGGATACGCAGAATGCGCCATCACACCGCTGGCGCGCAACACCACGCGCAGAGCGCCCTTGGAAGCCAGCGCCAGCCGGTTATCCGTAGGCTCGCCATTGATGAGAAATTTACTTCCCTTCGCATTCTCATTGGCCACCTTCGCGCCAGCCGAGTCACGTTCCTCACCCGACACAAACAGCAGCCCCACGCGGAACCCTTCTGCGCGCAAAGCCTCTGCCGCCGCAATCTGTGCGGCAATAATGCCCTTCGCATCGCAGACGCCGCGCCCGTATAGAAACTCCTCATCCTCGCGAAACGGAATGTACGGGGGCACCGTATCCATATGCGTGGAAAACACCAGTTCCGGCGAACCTTCCGCAGGCCCGGCATATACATTCCACCTCGGCCCATCACCGCCCTCTGCCGACTGCGGCACTGCCATCTTTTCCACAGCCCAGCCGCGCCCACCCAGAAAATCGGCAAGAAAGTCGCCCACAGCCCCTTCGTGATAAGTCGTGGATTCAATTTCAACAAGCTGGCGAGTAAATTCAAGCGGATTCAGTGCAGGCAGTTTCGTCATGATGGAGCCAGAATACCGCACCAAGCAATGGGACACCGAAAGCAACTCGCGCCGCACCCTCCCTGCATCCAAGCTCACAGTTGCGGACACATACAATGAAAACAACCATGGCCACAGCCGCACTTCCCAAGCTGCGCAGCATCCACTTAACCGGGCCCGAGGGCAGGCTTGAGGCCGTGTTGAATGAAGGCGCGCCGGACGCGCCCTTCGCTGCTCTCATCGCGCATCCGCACCCGCCCAGCGGCGGCACCATGCACCATAAAGTCGTCTACCACGCAATGAAAGTAATGAACGCCCCCGAGTGGGGCTTCCGCTGGCCTGTGCTCCGCTTCAATTTTCGCGGAACCGGCCTGAGCCACGGCGCATACGATGGCCGCGCCGAAACTGGAGACGTGCTGGCCGCGCTGGACTGGCTCGCCAGCGAATATCAAAAGCCCATCCTAGCCGCCGGCTTCAGCTTCGGAGCAGCCATCACGCTGGCCGCCTGCTGCAACAACTGCGGCACACGCGATATCGCCGCCATCGCCGCACTCGGCCTGCCCATCCAGTCCCCGCACCGCGCCTACGAGCATCCCTATCTCGCACACTGCCCCGCTCCCAAGCTCTTTCTCAGCGGCGACCACGACGAATTCGCTCCCCGTGAAGAACTCGCCATCATTACCGCGCAGGCACAGCAGCCCGCGCAAACCGTCTTCATCCCCAACTCCGACCACTTCTTCACTGGACGCATCGACGCCATGCAAGCCGAGCTTGCCACGTGGCTCGGCGCGTTGCTCAAGTAGGAGCTGCAATGATCCACTCCGGCGACACCATTCTCGATACCCTGCACGAAACGGCCACCGAGCTATTCATCGGAGCTCTTGCCGCCTCCAACATCGAATCCGCCTTCGACCGCCGCATCCGCATTGAAGACGAAATGCTGCACCGCCTTATACCCGACGGCAGCGGCCCGGAAGTCATCGATCTTTCCACTTATAAGCGCATCTTCGTTATCGCCATTGGCAAAGCCTCCGGCCCCATGCTCGACGTGCTGCTCAGCCGTATGAAACGCCGCAAAGGCCTGCGCGGCATCTGCTGCGGAAGCCCGCTGCCCAAAGAGCGCAACTGGCGCATCCGCTACTTTGAAGGCGGTCACCCGCTGCCCAATGAAGACTCCTTCGCCGCCGCCCGTGCCACGCTAGCCCTGCTCAAAAAAGCCAAGAAAGACACGCTGATTTTCTTCCTCCTATCCGGAGGCGGCTCCGCCATGATGGACCTCCCGCTCGACCCCGAAATCACCCTCGAAGACACCATCACCTTCCACGAAGCTCTGCTCGCTTCCGGCGCGCCCATCCAGGAAATCAACGTCCTGCGCAAGCACTTCTCTGCGGTCAAGGGCGGCCGCCTGGCCATAGCCGCGCCCGATGCCGGAAAAATCTCGCTCCTGCTCCCTGACGTCCCCCTGCGCTCACTCGACACGCTGGCCAGCGGCCCCACCACACCCGACCACAGCACTGTCGCCGACGCCCGCGCCCTCCTCGCTAAATACGACATCACCTCCAAGCTCCCGTCGCGCGTCCGCTGCTGGTTCGAGCACGAAGACCTCCCCGAATCCCCCGGCAACAAGGCCACGCTGCCTGACCGCATGCAGAAATTCGCCGGAGACATGCTCCGCCGCCTCACCTCCGAACCTGCACTGAAGGACGAAGACGACGCCTTCCGCAAATCCGTCTACGAAATTCTGCTCTCCACGCATGACCTGGTCGAAAGCACCCGCGCCCTCGCGCAAAAAGCCGGTTTCTACGTTGCCGTAGACAATGGCTGCGACGACTGGGACTACGCCGAAGCCGCACACTACCTGCTCAGCCGCTTCCAGGAGTTGCGCGCCGCACACCCGCGCCTCTGCCTCATCTCCGCCGGGGAAGTCACCGTCACCCTCAACCGCACCCCCGGCGCGGGAGGCCGCAACCAGCAATTCGCCCTGGCCTGCGCGCTCGAACTCGCCAAACACCCCAGCGAACCGCTCTCCGTCCTCAGCGCCGGTACGGACGGCATCGACGGCAACACCAAATCCGCCGGAGCCATCGCCGACCCCACCACCGTTGCCCGTGCCAAATCCTTCGGCTTCGACCCTGAAGCAAATCTGGCGGAATTCAACGCCTGTCCGCTCTTCACAGCCCTCGGCGACACCGTAGTTACCGGCCCCACCGGGCACAACCTCCGTGACCTCCGGCTGCTTATCTCTTCAGGTAACTGACGATTTTCCCTTTTCCCTAATCGCTTTAGTGCTTTACGATGGATGCGTGGCTCGCACCCGGACCCCGAAGACGCCAGCCAAAGCTGCTGATATCCGTGCTGTCGCAGCGCTGGCCAAAGTATCCATTGCCACCGTCTCGCGCACGGTCAACGGCTCACCCGCCGTCAGCGAGCGTCTGAGCAAGCGCGTCTGGCAAGCCATTGAGCAGCTCAACTACTTTCCAAACACCCACGCCCGCAGCCTCGTCTCAGGCCGTAGTCGCCTCTTCGGCATCATTGTTGAAAACATTACCAATCCCTTCTTCCCGGAACTTATCCAGAGCTTTGAAGAGATTGCCGTCGCCAACGGATACGAAATCCTCGTCAGCTCCTCCAACAGCGACCCGAAGATCCTCACCACCTGCGTCCGCCGCATGATCGAGCGCAAAGTCGAAGGCGTCGCTGTCCTTACCTTCGGTGAAGAAGAGCCCGTCCTCGACCAGCTCGCGCAACACCACATTCCGCTCGTGCTTGCCGAATTCAAACTGGAAGACGCTAAGGCCAGCACCATCCTGCTCGATTACACATCCGGCCTGAACGCAGCCGTCAGTCATCTCTCCGGTCTTGGACACCGCAAAATCGCCTACCTCGCCGGTCCGCATACCATCCACTCCGCCATCACGCGCAAAAACGACTTTGCCGCCGCAATGAACACCGCCAATCTGCCTATCAAACCGGAATGGGTACTCGAATGCGACCACACACTCAAAGGCGGCGTAACGGGCTTCACACGCCTCCAGGCGCTTCAGAACAGCCCCACCGCCATTCTCTGTTCCAATGACATGACCGCCATCGGCGTTCTGCGCGCCGCCTACATGGCTGGCCTGCGCGTCCCGCAGGACCTCTCCGTCATCGGCCTCGACGACATCGACTTCGCCGAATACACCCTGCCCCCGCTGACCACCATCCGCCTCTCGCGCATCGACCTTGCAAGAGCCGCATTTGAAGCCCTCCGCCAGCAGGCAGAAGTCGAATCTCCCACCGCCGTTAAACGCGAGTTTCTGGTCTCCACCACGCTGGTAGTGCGCGGCTCCACAGGTGCTCCACCCGCTTAGGCTTCGATAGCGGGCGCCCGCATAGCCACAACTTCCGCATGCGTCTCCGCCGCAGCCGTCCTTCTATCCGCAAACACCCGCGGAGCACCAAACCGAACCTCCGCCACAAACCCCGGCGTATTCAGCGCCTTCCAAAGATGCGGCAGAAACTTCTCATCGCCATACCAGCAAAGCTCGCGCTCCGGAACACCGCCTTCCACCACATAGCGCACCGCCACAGCCGTCACCGGAGCCCCGCCAGCAGCCGCAGGCTCAAACAGCGACGAGTGAAACTTCATCACCGCTGACCCATCCGAACTTGTCCCTTCAGGAAAAACCAGGACCGGCACCGCAACCGCCAGCCGCTCGGCAATCTCCCGCGCCACCTTCTGCGCACTCGCCCGGCTTGAACGGTCAATAAACAATGTTCCCGATTGCTTCGCCGCAAAGCCAAAGTACGGCCAGTCCGCAATCTCCGCCTTGGAAACAAACACGCAAGGCACCGTCGCGCTGTAAATCAAAATGTCCAGATAGCTCAGGTGATTGGAAACCAGCAGCCCCCGTTGAGGAGGCTCACCTTCCACGCGGCAACCAATCCCCATGCTGCGAATCACGCGCCTGCACGACGACTGCAGCCACAGCGCGCGCCGCGCCGCTGTCCACGAACCGCTCGCACGCATCCCTGCCAGTTCCACCAGGTTGAGCATCAGCGCCCAGGCCAGCGCCACAGCGCGCCGGCCCTGCCGGAATGTCACTGAGCCAGCGGAGCCAGAAAGCGGTTGCGAGCCGCCGAAGACATCAACCGGAGATCGAGCAATGTCAGGAAATCAATCGTGCCGAAAGCGCGGTCCCACGCCGGCGGCGCGGCAATCCGCGCGCCAATCGCAAGATACGTCTTCAGCAGCTTCGGGACTTTCACCTGCGCCCCATCCTCACCCGGAAGCGCCGTCTGTGCAGCCGCCTCCCGCTCCACGGGGCAGGCAAACTCCGCCGTCGGCATCGTCATAAACTCCGGACTCACGCGGTAATTCTCAAGCTGGCGATACATCTGCCAACCCTCTGCCGGGTCCTGGGAGTTCAACGACGAGCAGCCAATTAGGTAACGCAGCCCCATGTCGTTAGCATACTGGGCAATCCCCCGCCACAGCAGCGTCAACACCTCGGGCGTGCGATGCTCCCTGTCAATCGAAGCGCGCCCAAGCTCCAGAATCCCCGCCCGCAGTGGCTCATACGGCGCAAAGTGAAACTCCTGCTCGGAGTAGTACCCCCGGTTCCGCGCCGCCGTCACACCGCTCTGCATCCGATACGTGCCCACAATCCGCCGCATCGGATTCTCTTCCTGCTTGTCTTCCACCAGCAAATGCTCGCAGCACAAATCAAACTGGTCCGTATCAAGGCCAGTCTCATACGAGCTTTCCAGCCCCTCGCCAAGCTCAATATTGAAGACGCGGAAGCGCAGCCTGCACACCGCCTCGCGGTCTGCCTCGCTCTCCGCCATGCGCAACCTGTAACGCCCGACTTCCGCACGAACACGCGCACGCGGCGAAGCCGCGGGAGTAGAAGTAGCTTCAGAAGGCAGAGAGAAATCAACTGCAGGAACCGTGCGGAACTCTACATTGCCCGGAGAATTTTCGGCTATATGCGGATTCACCCGACCAGTATCCCCCTGGCAATGTAAGAGGACGATGAACCCGCCGCAAATGTGGTGCAAATTTTGCATATCCTGTAACCGGACAATCACATTTAGGCGCGTCTAAGCCCCGCAAAATCAGCTCTGCCATATCAGTCTGCATAGATGTGTACGTAATCCACCAGCATCTCTCCCGGAAAAACCGTCGCCGCATCCGGGTTCCCCGGCCAGTCCCCACCAATCGCCAGGTTCAAAATAAGAAACTGCGGCCCCGCATCAAACGGCCACGTCTCCGGCGTAAACTCCCCATTTGTTGGCGTAAATGTCGCATACGGCTTCGCTGGATCATCCACGTAAAACTCAACCTTCCCCTTCGTCCATGTCATGCCGTACGTATGCCACTCCGCCGCCGAAAACCCCGCTGGATGATACTTCTCCGTCCCATTCAACTCGTTTTTACCGCTCGTCCCGCCATGAACCGACCCCGCGATCCAGTCATACCCCGGCGCTTTTTCTCTCACGGAATACGGTGAATTATTTCCGTTGATATGCTCCATCACATCCAGTTCGCCGCACGCAGGCCAGTCAACGGTGGCAATATTGCTCCCTAGCAGCCAGAACGCTGGCCACATCCCCTGCGACTCCGGAAGCTTCATCCGCGCCTCCACGCGCCCATACATAAAGCTGAACAGCCCCGCCGACTTCAGCCGCGCCGACGTATAAACATCCTTCGCAGGATTCATCCCTACAACATGCAGATACCCGTCCGCGCCCACAAACGCATTCGGAGCAGACGTGCTGCACGGCCCTTTCGTAGAACCCCATGCGCAATACGTCTCAAGCTCGTGATTCCCGCAGCAGTTCGTGCCCACATCATACGTCCACGTAGCCGGATCAGGCTGACCCGGCACAGAACCAGAATTCGCAAACTCGTCACTCCAAGCCAGCGCTCCTGAAGCGATCTTCGGAGCAAACACCCGCGTAGTCACACTGCTAGACGCACGGCCATACGAATGCGCAAACGCCTTCACCGTCACATTGGACGCCACCAGAAATGGTGCCTCATACACCATCGAAGAAGAAATCGTCGGTACACTTCCATCCAGCGTGTAATAAATCCTCGCCTTGGGTGTCTGCGTAGCCAGGCTCACAATCACCGCGCCATTCTGTGCCGGAGTCGTCGTAATCACCGGAGCCACAACCGCCTGCCCCGCCGCGACTGTTGCGCCCATCCCAACAACCACACATGCCCAAACGCACATCAACCGCACAAAAACCCGCATACCATCTCCCACCTCAACCCTCATCCGCCAACAGCGGCAGATGCTCTTCAAACCCCTTCTTCAACCGCAAACTCCCACTTTCCCCCACAGCCTTCGCAACTCGCGCACGCAACTCCGCATTCGGAGCAACCCTCGCCAGCGCCTCAATCGCCAGCGGAGCCTCGCGTTCATCCTGCTCAATTTTTGCTATCAGAAAATCCACCCCCTCTGGCAGACGCGTTAATGCAATCGCACTCAGCAGCACCCCTTGAAACCACGGATCAAACACGCCACGCAACTGCGCCTTCAAAACATCCAGAGCCTTTTCAGAATGCGTCTCCGCCAGCGCAAACGCAGCCTCACCCGCCACGTCATCGCCATTCTCAAGAAACCGCACCACAAACGAAATCGCATCCTCGCGCTCGATCGCCAGCAACGCCGCAAAGCACGCAGCCAGCATCTCCTCCGGCTCTTCCTCCGGCATCAATGCTCCCTTCTGCACCAGCAATGCCCGCATCCGCAACAACGGGACCGCCAGCTCGCCCAGCTGCGTCAGCGCCCGCACCGCATCCACGCGCACAGACTTATCCGCATCCGTCAGCGGCTCCAACAGCAGCGTCAGCAAATCCTGCGTAGTCAGCCCGTCGCACGTCACCAGCGCCAGCGCACACGTCCCGCGCAGCGTACCCGCTGTGTCCGATCGCCCGCCAAATGTAGGCTCCCATTGGTGAAACGTAAGCCCGCGCAGAAAAACATCCTTATCGTGGCACTCCATCTTCACCAGCGCCTTGCTCAAAGCATTCTTCGCCCAGCACTGCGGATCATTCTTCTCCGCATTCTCAAAGAAGCGTTCAAAAGCCGCCAGCAAATCCGGCATCAGGTCATGTAGATTGTTTTCTTCCGCCAGCCGCGCAGCCTTCGACACAAGAAAGTTATTGCGATTCGCCAGCATCTTCTTCACGAACGCAACAGCAGCCGCATCCAGTTCACGCCCCTTGAGAGCTTCGAGCGCCGCCATCTGCTCATCAAATCCGCGCTGCGCCATACTTAAGCCTCTGCTTAAACTACACCAGCGGCCAAATCCTGCGCCGCCTGTGCAATACTCTCCGGCTTGCCCAAATCGCGCCAGTAAGCATCGTCCGTGCGATACCCAATAATTCTCTCGCCCACCGCAGCCAGCCGCAGATAAGCGGGAATAATCGAGAACACGCCATCCTCACTCAGCAAACCAAAGATGTGCGGCGAAATCACATGAATCCCCGCAAACGCCAGCTCTTCCGGCGCATCAACCGCCCGCGCCATCTCGCGCTCGCCATCCTTCAGCACGCGCCCGCATAGCTCGCTCTGCGAATCAAATAACAAGGGCCGCGAAGTCTTCCGGGCCTGCACTGCCATCGTCACCAAGGCACCTTGCTCCACATGAAAGTGAGCCATCGCCGCCAGATCAATGCCGCTCAACACATCCACGTTATGCAAAAGAAAAGGCTCTTCCGAATCCCGAAAGAACCACGCGGCCTTCTTTAACCCGCCACCGGTATCCAGCAGCACATCCTCGTGCGAAACCGCAATCCGCATCCCAAAGTTCTTATGCGAAGCAAGATACTCTTCCATCAAATCCGCAAAGTGATGCGTATTGACGATGACTTCCTCAATGCCAAAGCTCTTGAGCCGCGTAAGTGTAATTTCCAGCAGCGTGCGCCCGTTAATTTCAACAAGCGCCTTGGGCCTGTCGTTGGTCAGAGGACGAAGCCTTGTGCCAAGCCCAGCCGCCAGCACCATGGCTTTCATCGCCCCATCTTCTCCAGCTCCACATGCCGCAGCACCACCTGCAAGCCCTTCGTAGCCTGCAGATGCTTCGCCAGCCGCTCCGCCAAAAAGACGCTGCGATGTTGCCCGCCCGTACATCCAAAGGAAACCATCAGATTCGCAAACCCGCGCTGCAAATAATTCGCCACAGCCGAATCCACCAGTGACTCCGCATTCGCATAAAACTCGTGCACCGGCTCTTTGTCGTTCAGAAAATCAATCACCGGCTCGTCTTTGCCAGTCAGCTTCTTGTACTGCTCTTCACGCCCCGGATTCGGCAAGCTTCGCGCATCAAACACAAACCCACCGCCGTTGCCGCTCTCATCCGTAGGCATCTGCTTATGAAAGCTGAAGCTGAATACGCGTACCGTCAGCGGCTCATCCACATGCCCCAGCCCCTGCAGCTTCTCGCTCTTCGCCATGCCAGCCAAAGCATCCAGCAGCGCCGGCAACGGAATCGGCAACTTCACATTCGCCGCAAGCCATTCCAGATTCTTCAGCGCATACGGAACCGACTGCAGAAAGTGCGCCTTCCGCTCATAAAACCCGCGAAACCCATACGCACCCAGCGCCTGCAGAATACGCACATAGACATACGCGTAGTAGAGATGCAGAAACTCCTCGCGATCAAAGTCCACGTACTGCTTCAAGCAATCGAGATAGTAATTCAGCAGTTCCTGCCGCACCGCCGGAGGCAAATCCGCCTTGCCGTCAAACAGCAGCGATGCAATGTCATACTGCAATGCGCCCTTACGCCCGCCCTGGTAATCCAGGAACCACGTCTTGCCGCTATGCAGCATAATGTTCCGCGATTGAAAATCGCGATACAGAAAATAATCATGCGGAGCCGTCAGCAAAAACCGCGTCAGCCTCCCGAAATCATCCTCCAGCGCCTGCTCATTAAACGGAATCCCCGCCAGCCGCAGAAAGTAGTATTTGAAGTAATTCAAATCCCAGTTAATCGACTGCTTATCAAAGCTGGCCCGCGGATAGCAGACTCTGTAATTCAGATCCTTGCCTGCAACAACCTGGAAGCGCGGCAGCTCCGCCACGGCCTTCCGATAGGCATCCATCGCCTCTGCATCCAACACCGGGCCATTGCGATGCTCGCCCAGAAACTCGAACAGCGTCGTGTCGCCCAAATCCTCTTCGAGATACGCTCCCTGGCTCAAATCCTCCGCATAAATCTCCGGGACCGCCAGTCCGCACTTCCGAAAATGGCGCGAAAACTCCAGAAAAGCGCGGTTCTCCTCCCGCACCGAGTGCAGAATCCCAACCGCCGACTGCCCGCCCGCGTCCAGCCGGACAATAATCCGGCCCGAGCCGCCAAGCTTGCCCTGCAATGGCCGCACATGCTCCGGCGGCGTGTGAAAGTGCTGTTCAAAGAGGCGTTTCAGAACATCCATGTGCAAATTTCCGGGGGAAAAGTAGAGTAACCGCTCTTGAGAAGATATCGGCCCCGGCAACCGTGGTGCAAGGCGTCCGCGCCCCATAACTGCATCCCGGAACCACAATGGAACATCCCTTCGTTATCATTAGAAGTTAGGCTCCATCCGCAAAACACAACAGTACCGGCGCACACAGGTACGGACCTGAACAAAGGAAATCGATGACCGTTGCAACGAAGTCCCCGCTTCTTGAGCTTCTCCAGACCCGCATCCTCATCCTCGACGGCGCGATGGGCACCACCATCCGCACCTACGGCATGACGGAAGCCGACATCCGCGGCGAGCGCTTCAAAAACTCCAAAAAGGATTTGCTCAACAACGGCGACCTCTTCACGCTCACGCAGCCCGCGATGATCAGCGACATCCACCGCCGCTTCCTTGAAGCCGGCGCGGACATTATCGAGACCAACACCTTCGGCGCAACCTCCATCTCGCTCTCGGAGTTCTTCGTAGACGACCCGCGCGAGCACGGCGGTCGCAAAGACCCGGCTTTCTATCAAAAAATCATCGACGACAAGTTTCTCAATGACCTCGCCTGGGAGATCAACTACGAATCCGCCCGCCAGTGCCGCCACTGCTGCGACACCGTAGCCAAGGAAACCGGCCGTCCGCGCTTCGTCGCTGGGTCGATTGGGCCGCTGACGGTTTCCCTCTCCAATTCGCCCGACGCCGACGACCCCGGCTTCCGCGTCGTCACCTTCGACCAGGTTCGCGACGCCTACAAACTCCAGATCCGTGCCCTCATCGCCGGAGGCTCCGACGCGCTGCTCGTAGAAACCATCTTCGACTCGCTCAACGCCAAGGCCGCACTCGTCGCCATCCGCGAAGTCTACGAAGAAGACAAGCTTGTAGGCACCGAAAAAGAACTCCCCATCATGATCTCCGCCGCCGTGGGCCGCGGCGGCGAAACCATGATCTCGGCACAAACCGTCCAGGCCTTCTGGATCGCCGTCGAAAACTCGCGCCCCATCTCCGTCGGCCTCAACTGCTCCATCGGCCCGGACCTGATGTATCCATTCCTGTCGGAGCTCTCGGCGCATTCGACAGCCGCCATCTCGGCCTACCCCAATGCGGGCCTTCCCAACCCGCTCTCGCCCACCGGCTTCGACCTCGTGCCTGCGGACATGGGCCGCCATCTCAACACCTTCGCGCACAGCGGCCTCGTCAACATCGCCGGCGGCTGCTGCGGCAACACGCCTGAGCACATCGCCGCCATTGCGCAGGCGCTCGAAGGCCAGGCCCCGCGTCCCATCCCTGCGCCATCTGAAGTCGCCTTCAGGCCATTACGTCTGTCAGGCTCGCAACCCTTCACGCAGCAGCCCGGCAGCTACATCATGATCGGCGAACGCACCAACGTCGCTGGCTCGCCCAAGTTCGCCAGGCTCATCAAGGAAGGCAAATACGAAGAAGCCGTTTCCGTCGCCCGCCAGCAGGTAGAAAACGGCGCCAATGTCATCGACATCTGTATGGACGAAGGCATGATTGACGGCGTAGCCGCTATGTCACGCTATCTGCAGCTGCTAGCCTCTGAGCCGGAAGTCGCCAAAGTTCCCTTCATGGTGGACTCGTCGAAGTGGGAAGTCATCGAAGCGGGCCTCAAGTGCCTGCAGGGCAAAGGCATCGTCAACTCCATCTCGCTCAAAGAGGGCGAAGAGAAATTCCGCGAACGCGCAGCCACGATCCACAAATACGGTGCCGCCGCCGTCGTCATGGCCTTCGACGAACAAGGTCAGGCCGCCACCTACGAGGAAAAAATCCGCATTTGCCAGCGTGCCTACAACATCCTCGTCAATGAAGTCGGCTTCCCCGCAGAAGACATCATCTTCGACCCCAACATCCTCACCGTCGCCACCGGCATGGAGGAACACAACAACTACGCCGTAGACTTCATCAACGCCACGCGCTGGATCAAGCAGAACCTGCCCCACGCTAAAGTCTCCGGCGGCGTCTCCAACATCTCCTTCAGCTTCCGCGGCAACAACAAAGTCCGCGAAGCCACGCACTCGGCGTTTCTTTATCACGCCATCGCCGCCGGCATGGACATGGGCATCGTCAACGCCGGCATGCTTGAAGTCTACGAAGAGATTGAGCCTGAGCTGAAAGAGCTGGTTGAAGACGTCCTCCTCAATCGCCGCCCCGACGCAACAGAACGCCTCGTAGACTTCGGCGAAAAATTGAAAGCCGCAGGCCCTGACACCGCTGTCATCGAAAAGAAGGCAGAAGAGTGGCGCAGCGGCACCGTAGAAGAACGCCTTGCGCACGCATTAGTCAAAGGCATCGACACCTACATCAACGAGGACACCGAAGAAGCTCGCGCCAAGCTCGGCCGCCCGCTCTCCGTCATCGAAGGCCCGCTGATGGCTGGCATGTCCGTCGTCGGCGACCTCTTCGGCGCAGGCAAAATGTTCCTCCCGCAGGTCGTAAAATCCGCCCGCGTCATGAAGAAAGCCGTTGCGTATCTCACACCCTTCATGGAAGAGGAAAAAGCCGCGCTCGCCGCACAAGGCGTCGAGATGAAGTCCCAGGGAAAAATCGTTCTCGCCACCGTCAAAGGCGACGTCCACGACATCGGCAAGAACATCGTTGGCGTCGTGCTCGCATGCAACAACTACGAAGTTGTCGACATGGGCGTCATGGTCCCCGCCGACAAAATCCTCGAGCGCGCCAAGGAAATCCGCGCCGACATCATCGGCCTCAGCGGCCTCATCACACCCTCGCTCGATGAGATGGTTCACGTGGCCCGCGAGATGGAGCGGACTGGATTCAAGGTGCCCCTTCTTATCGGCGGAGCCACGACAAGCCGTGCCCACACCGCCGTAAAAATCGCGCCACACTACAGCGAGCCCGTCGTACACGTCCTCGACGCCAGCCGCGCCGTGCCCGTAACCACCAGCCTGCTCAGCGAAGAAGGCAAAGCCACATTCGTAGCGCAACACCACGCCGACTATGAAGCCCTGCGCAAAGCCCACGCCACACCGAAACAAAAGTTGTTCTCCCTCGCGGAAGCCCGCACCCGCCGCACGCCCATTGAATTTGTAGCCGAAGACATTCCGCAGCCCGAATTCACCGGCGTCCGTGTACTTGATAACTTCCCGCTCGCCACACTCCGCGAGTACATCGACTGGACGCCCTTCTTCCATACCTGGGAGCTCAAAGGCGTCTACCCGCGCATCCTCGACCACCCCGAGCAAGGCGCAGAGGCCCGCAAAATCTTCGCAGAGGCCAACGCACTGCTTGACAAAATCATCGCGGAAAACCTCCTCACCGCCCGCGCCGTATACGGCTTCTTCCCAGCCGCGGCCATCGGAGATGACGTCGAGCTATACACCGACGAATCCCGCAAGGAAGCTCTCGCCACACTCCACTTCCTCCGCCAGCAGGTAGACTACGGCGGCAACGAAACAAATAAGTCGCTGTCCGACTTCATCGCGCCCAAAGAAGCCGGCCTCAGCGACCACATCGGTGGCTTCGCAGTAACCAGCGGCATCGGCCTCAAAGAGCTGGTTGAAAAATACCGCGCCGAGCACGACGACTACAACGCCATCATGGCCGAAGCCGTAGCCGACCGCCTCGCCGAAGCCTTCGCCGAATGCCTCCACAAGCGCGTTCGCGACGAGTGGGGCTACGGCCGCGCCGAGACGTTCACCATCGAAGAGATGATCCGCGAACCCTACCGCGGCATCCGCCCCGCTCCCGGCTATCCCGCCCAGCCCGACCACACCGAAAAGGGAACCATCTGGAAGCTGCTCAACGTCGAAGAGCAAACCGGTATCCAGCTAACGGAGTCCTACGCCATGTGGCCCGGCTCCAGCGTAAGCGGCCTCTACTTCGCGCACCCCGAATCGAAGTACTTCAGTCTCGGCAAAATCGCCCGCGACCAGGTGGAAGACTACGCCGCCCGCAAAGGCATGACCATCGCCGAGGCCGAGCGCTGGCTAGGCCCCCACCTCAACTACGACCCATCGTAAACAATGCAAATCCCCGCCGAACTCCGCACCGCGCTCGATGCCCAGCTCGAAGGCATTCCCCGCACGCCGCTCATCGAGCGCGCCGAGCGCATCTCCGCGCTCTACCGCGACAGCACCGGCTCCAGCATCGCCATCCGCGATGCAACCGACGCGCTGGCCTACGCCATCACCCGCTCGCCAGCCACCTACGGAGCAGTCCGCAACGCCCTCTTACACCTCGCAGAGCGAAGCCCCAGCTTCACCCCACAATCCGCACTCGACTTGGGCGCAGGCCCCGGCGCAGCAAGCTGGGCCGCCTCCGAAGCCTTCCCGCAAATCACCGCAATCACACAAGCCGACGCCAACCAACCACTTCTCACCCTCGGCAAAACACTCGCACAGCACGCATCCACGCCAGCCCTGAGCAACGCTGAGCAAGTCACGGCCAACCTGACGCAATCCATCCCCACTCAACCCGCAGATTTAGTCCTGCTCAGCTACATCCTCGCCGAACTACCTGACGCGCAAGCCCAGTCCCTCACCGAAGCCGCATGGAACCTCACCACCGGCGCGCTAGTCCTCATCGAACCCGGCACGCCCGCAGGCCACAAACGCCTGATGACCGCCCGCCGCATCCTTCTCGGCGCAGAAGCCCACATACTGGCCCCCTGCCCGCACCAGCTCCCCTGCCCGCTCATTCCGCCCGACTGGTGCCACTTCGCCCAGCGCATTGAGCGCAGCCGCGACCACCGCATCCTAAAATCCGCCGATCTGCCCTACGAAGACGAAAAGTTTTCCTACCTCATCGCCGTCCGCAAACCATACTTCACGGAAGCCACACAGTCCCGCATCCTGGCCCGTCCCAACCGCCAGCCCAACAGCATCACCCTCAAACTCTGCCAGCCCAGCGGCACAGCAAGCTCAGCCACCATCTACCGCCGCGACAAACCCGCCTTCAAGCTCGCCAAAAAACAAGAATGGGGCGACGCCCTCTAGCTCAACGCAAACAACAAAAGGCCCGGAGCACATGCTCCGGGCCCTTTTACTTGACCACACTTACTTACAGCAGGACCCTGTGCAGCCATCGGAGCAGCACTGCCCGCAATCACCGCCGCAGCACGATTTACAAACAGCAGTTTTACTCGTGGCCTGCGCAAATCCAGTAACTGCCAGCACACATCCAAATACGAAAAGAACCCATGCGCGTCTCATAAGCAACCTCCTCAACCCTACAAACACAACGTACGCGCGCACCACAACTGTCCGCTGTGAGATAAATCACAACGCTGCCTGTAAAAAATTTTGAAAAGAAGTTGCCTGAACTACTTCGCCGTCAACGCCGCCACCGGCACCAGCATATCTTCCTTGCGCTGAATCAAGTTCGTAGCATTCAGCGTAGCCAGCTCAAACCCATGCCCATGCGTAATCGCATCGGTCGGGCAAGCCTCCACGCAATAGCCGCAGAAGATGCAACGGTTGTAGTCGATGTTGTAGACCTTGGCATAGCGCTCGGAAGAGGAAATCCGCTTCTCAGCCGTATTCTCATCGGCTTCGATATAGATGCAGTTGGAAGGGCACGCCGCCGCGCACAAAAAGCACGCCACGCACTTTTCCAGGCCATTCTCATCGCGCTGCAGCACATGCGCCCCGCGGAAGCGCTGTTCAAACTTCGCTCCACGCAACGGCCCCGGCCCATCCGGGTAATTCTCCACGGTCGTGGGCTGAAACATCTCCCCGAGGGTGATGCTCATGCCCTTGGCAATAGCTCCAATGTTGCGCGCGATCGACATGCGTCCAGTATACGATGAAAGCCTAAGGAGTTTCGAATGCGCCGTCTCACACAAAACATTGCCGTTCTCGCTGTACTACTCTCCGGCCCGGCCTTGCTGCTATCACAGTCCGCCGCCCCGCAGGCCAAGCCCGCGGACGACTCCGGGCCCATGCACCACGGCACGCACCCCGTCGTTTCCGCCAATGTCCTCAAAATCACCACAGGCGCACAATCCGCTGAGTTCACGCCGGAAAAACTGGCAGCCCTGCCCCACACCACCATCACCCTCTTCAACGGCCACGCCAAGGCCAACCAGACCTACTCCGGCGTCCCGCTCATCGACATACTCAGGCCCCTCGGCGTCACCGATCAGCCCAAGGGCAAGGACTTCCGCTTCTACATCGAGGCCGAAGGCGCAGACGGCTACTTCGTCACCTACTCCATCGGAGAAATCACACCCTACATCCACGATGGAACCGTCCTCGTAGCCGATACCGTAGACGGCAAGCCGCTCAGCGAAAACGGCCCCTTCCAGCTCGTAGCCACCGGCGAAAAACACCCCGCCCGCTGGGTTCGCAACCTCGTAGCCATCCGCGTCAAACCCGCCGAATAATCTCCACCATCACAAATGCAAAAGAAAAGCGCCTGCCCTGATTGACTTCAAGGCAGGCGCTACTGTTCTGCGTTTGCTTAGTGCGGACGTTTCTCTTCCGGCCGATGTTGCTGCTCCTGCGGCCTCTGCTGAGGGTGCTGAGCCGGACGTTGCGACATCTGCTGCTGCTGTTGCACGGCCCTCTGCTGCTGTTGCTGCTGACGCTGCTGAGCTTGCCTTTGCTGCTGCTCCTGGCGTTGCTGTGCCTGCTGCTGTTGACGTTGCTGTGCCTGGCGCTGCTGTTCAGCCTGTTGCTGCTGACGCTGTTGTTGTTGCTGTTGAGCCTGGCGTTGTTGCTGCTGTTGCTGGGCTTGATGTTGCTGTTGAGCC
>NZ_JBZYWK010000025.1:0-82373 GCF_059115385.1 Occallatibacter sp. FHG110214_02
TGCGTGCCTTGCGTGTCATTGCTTCCCCTGCAGGCAAGCCCTTTACAACTGGCTCGCAACTGCAACTAAAAAATTCATTGCATCCAAACATGTAGACGTAGAAGTGTGCTAAAAGGACGACAACTAAAAGAATAGTTGAATTTCCTTAAGATCCCCTTAAGAACATGCCGGTTCGCTTGAGCCTTGCATGGGGTGAACAGGAAGGGCGCGGGGGAGTACTGACTTCATTATCAAGCTATATAGGTTGTGGTTCTGGAATGCGCCCCTATTACAGAAATTTTTCCGCCGCATTTGCGTGTTATTTCGACGGTTGTGTTCTATATATTTTCAGAGCAAAAAGCAGCCCGATCCCGGAGGGAATCTCTTCCCCTGTGTTTTAGCTAAGTCCTTTCGATTAAGCAGGTATGCGCTGTGGCTTGGGCGCATTTTGGGGTGTACTACTTCGTCAGCTCCGCAGTCTCCAGAAAGGTGAAACTGCCCGAGGGCGTCGGCGCAATATTGGTTAGCCGCTTGTTGTGTACCACTACCGTATCGCGATACCAGAGGTTGATTGCGGGCAGGTCGGTCGCCAGAATCTGCTGCGCTTCGGCATAGTCGGCTTTGCGCTTTTCCTGGTCGGTGTTTTGGTAAGCATCATCCAGGAGTGCGTCCAGTTTTGCATTTGAGTAATGCGAACGATTCGCGCCCTTCGGCGGAATGCGTGCCGTTGTAAATGCGTACGAAAAGATATCCGGCTGCTCGTTGCCGCCAATCCAGCGCAGCGAATACATCTGGAAAGACCCACGCGTCACATCGGCATAAAACGTGGCAAATTCGTAGCTTCGAATATCAAGCTGAATTCCAACCTTTGCCAGTTGTTGCTGCAGCACCGCTGCCAGCAGGCGAATGTCCTCAACCGTGCTGGTCTTCATCGTCAGGTGCATGCGCACGCCGCCTGCCTTGCGCGGATAACCGGCATCATCCAGCAGTTGCTCGGCGCGTTTCGGATCGTAATTGAAGGTTGGTCCGTCGCCGTTCCATGCCCAATGCGTAACCGGAAGCAGGCTCTTTGCCGGGCGCGCACGGCTGCTCATCAACGTGCGAATCAGCAGGTCACGATCAATCGCACAACTGATTGCTTGCCGCACACGCGCATCCTGCAGCAGCGGATCGCGCACATTGAAAGCAAGGTATTGCAGCTTGGTTCCCGGCACAGCCGTCACCTGCAGGTTCGGCCTGCTGGCCAGCACGGGAAGGGAATCCATCGACTGCGAATCAATCGTCACATCCGCCGAGCCTTTTTCAAGCTCCAGAGCTTCCGTAATAATGTCTGGAACAACAGCGAACCGCACGCGTTCAATCTTCGGAACCACGCGCCAGCTCTGCAAATTACGCTCGACGACAACATCCTGGTCAATCTGCTGGCTGTCAAACAGGAACGGCCCCGTTCCAACAGGATGCCGCCAGAATTCTTTCCCCGAGCCTTCGGGAACAATGCCGATGGCGCCGGTAGAAAGGTTCGTCAGAAGAAAGTTATCCGGCCTCTTCAGATGCAGCACAACCGTCTTTGCATCGGGAGTCTCAATCGTATCGACAGAAGCATAAGAAGCAGCCTTCGCGGTGATGATCGTTCCATTCCGCATCGACTCCAGCGTCCATTTCACGTCAGCGCTGGTCAATGTTTTGCCGTTATGAAACTTCACCCCATCGCGCAGGTGAAAAATAACTGTCTTCGTATCTGGCGTATCCCAACTGGCGGCTAAAGCCGGAGTGAAATGAAAACTCGGGTCGCGTTCCACCAAGCCATCAAATAGCAACTCGTCAATATGCTCGGACTGCACATCTATCCCGACTCGCGGGTCAAGGCTGGTAGGCGAGCTTTCAATCAGGAACACAACCGTTTTGGGATCGCGCTGCGCAGTGCGGCAGCCGGCGAGGAGCAGGACCATGCTCAGTAACAGGAGCTTACGCATAGGTCACCTGCCCAAGAATCACAGGGCGCTCCGCGCCAGTGGCCGCAGGAACGTTGCCGGGGAGCTTATGCCATGTTTGCCATGCCAGCAGCGCGAAGGCCGCGGCCTCTTTCGCTTCCACCGGCAATCCAAACGCATCCATTGAGGCCAGCTTGCAGCCAAGTGGTTTGAGGCGCGCATCCAGCATTGCCATCAGCGTGTGGTTGCGCGCGCCGCCGCCTGAAACTATGTAGTCAACAACTGAGCTTTGCATTGTGGGGGCGACAAATCGCGCATAACTTTGCGCAATTGTCTGCGCGGTTAATGCAGTTGCGGTTGTCACGGTATCTTCTGGCTTACGGCTATGTTTTTTGCAACTCGCGAGGAACTTATCTGCGTATTCGCGGCCAAACTCTTCGCGCCCTGCGGACTTGGGAGGCTTGACGCGGTAGTATCCGAGCCGCAACTCTGCCTGCAGCACAGGCTCAATCACGGAGCCACGCGCCGCAATGGCGCCACCTTTGTCATAAGACTTGCCGAAGAGCTTTGCTACAAGTGCGTCGATGACCATGTTGCCTGGCCCGGTATCGAAGGCGATGAGTTTTTCCGGGCCTGCACCTGCAGGAATCGCCGTAAGATTTGCGATGCCGCCGATATTCTGCAGAACGCGTCCGCGCTTTGCATCGGCAAACATTACGTAATCCAGCAGCGGCACCAGCGGTGCGCCCTGTCCGCCTGCAACCATATCCGCAGGGCGAAAGTTGGAAGCAACAGGCACGCCCAGCGATTGCGCAATGACTGCAGGCTCGCCCAACTGCCATGTCAATGAAAAACTGCGTCCCGCATAGCGCTCGGCCTTGCCCTGGTGATAAATCGTCTGCCCATGGCAGCCGATTAAATCGATGGTTGTGCTGTGCTTTGCTGCGGTTTTGCGAATGGCATCGGCATACTCAAGGCTAAGCCGCCAGTTGAGACGCGCCAGCTCTGCTGTTGAGGTGTTAGCGGCATTCATTGCAGACAACACTGCTTGCCGCAGCGCCGCAGGGTAGGGGAATCCCTCATGCGCAAGCAGCGAAAGCGCGGGCCGCTTTTTGCCGGGAGCAATCTTCACCAGCGCAACGTCAATGCCATCGGCAGAGGTGCCGCTCATTACGCCGGCAACAATCATCGGTTTCGCGCTCATGCCGTCTCCGCCACTGGTTTCAGCTTGCTTCCTGCAGGAACTGCACTTGTCTCGCCTGCCAGTTCGAGAATCTTTTCGCGGAAGGCATTTATCTTTGCTTGCAACGCTTCATACTGCTTCGCCGTTAGCGCCTTGGGTGCGACTGCTGGAACAATCCTTGTGCGCTTGCGGCCTGCTTCTCTTGCACGCGCCAGCAGCAGCGTGCGGAAGGATGCGGAGCGTTCTGCTTCCGTAACCAGTGCTTCATAGGCTCTCAGAATCAGCTCCGGGCTGTGGCAAATCTCAATCGTATCCATGCCTGCGCGAATTGCAGCAATGGCTGCTTCTTCCATCGGCATTGCTCTGAGAATGCCGCCCATCTCCATATCGTCAGAAAAGATGAGGCCGCGATAACCAATGCGCTCGCGCAGAACCTTGGTCACCCAGAATGGTGAGGCCGTAGCTGGAAGATGCTTGCTTGATGTAAGCGGAAAAGCTGCGTGGCTTACCATTACCATCGGCAGTTCGTTCTTTAGTTCGCGATAGGGTGCGATGTCTTCATTCCACAACTCATGCCAGTGACGCTCAATTGCGGGAGTCTCGAAATGCGAATCCTTCGTTCCGCCTCCGAGGCCGGGAAAATGCTTGCCGCAGCCTGCCATGCCTTCAGCAGCGAGACCTGCAAGAAACGGACGCACATACGCAACGACTTCTGCTGCCGTCGAGCCCGTCGCTCGCGTTCCCATCACTTCTGCCGAGTCGTGCAGCGCTAAGTCCAGCACCGGGGCGAGCGTTGTGTTGAATCCGAAAGCCTTCACGCTTTTTGCAATCAACGCGCCGTGCTGCTGTGCAATGCCAGCCTTGCGAACATTGGCGCGGGCCACAAACTGAGCAGCGGGAGAAGCTGCCAGCGCGTCACGCAGACGGTCTACTGTGCCGCCTTCAAGGTCAACACATCGCAGAGCGCGCGGGGCGGCAAAGGAAGTTGTTTCCTCTAGCAGAGCCCGCGTCTGCGCCGCGTCCGCAATGTTGCGGCGGAAGAGGATGACGCCGCCTGGCCGGACAAGTTTCAGCCATGCCCGCTCCAGGCCCGAAAGCTCCGTGCCGGAGACGCCAACAACAATCAGACTGCCTGCAGCATGACGCAGATTCATCGCCATTCCTAATCCTTTTGCTTCAGCTCGTGTTGCAGTTCTTCCAGCAGGTTCAATGCCTGCAGAGGGGTGAGGGAGTTCACGTCTACCTCTGCGAGTCGGTCCACGATGCGCTGTGAGAGTGGCGTAAAAATAGTGAGCTGCATCGGTTCAGGCTCAGTTTCTACCTGTACGCTTTGCCGCTCCTGCTTTTCATGTTGTCGCAGCACATGGCGGGCGCGCTCGATGACTGCTGAAGGCAGGCCGGCGAGCTTTGCGACTTCAATGCCGTAGCTCTTGCTGGCTGCACCCGGTTCAATGGTGTGTAGAAAGACAATCCCGCCCGCAGCTTCTTTCACGCCGACGCGCAGATTGCGCACACGCGGCAGCTTTTCGGCCAGCATTGTCAGCTCGTGATAGTGTGTGGCGAAGAGCGTGCGAGCGCCTGTCTCTGCATGGAGATATTCGACGGTGGCCCATGCAAGGCTGAGGCCGTCGAATGTCGCTGTGCCGCGGCCCATTTCGTCGAGCAAGACCAGCGAGCGCTTCGTCGCTGTGTTCAGAATCGTAGCCGTCTCTGTCATTTCCACCATAAAGGTGGAGCGGCCACGCGCTACGTTGTCGCTTGCGCCAATCCTTGTATAGATGCGGTCTGCCAGGCCAATTCGCAAACTCGCAGCGGGAACAAACGAGCCCATCTGCGCCATGAGCACAAGCATTGCAGCCGTGCGCAGGTAGGTGCTTTTGCCGCCCATGTTGGGGCCGGTGATGAGCAGCAGGCTTGGTCCCTGCTCATTCGCATTCAGAAAAATATCGTTGGGAATGAAGCGGCCTTCGCGGGTCTCTTCCATCCATTGCTCGATGACTGGATGCCGCGCCTGCACTGCTTCCAGCACTGGCTCGTTGCTTAATTGAGGACGTGCATAGCGGCGCGAGGCAGCAAGATGCGCGAAGCATGCGAGTAGGTCCGCTTCCGCCACGGCTGCGGAAGCTTTCCTGATTCGTCCTGCCGCATCGAGGACAAGCTTGCGAAGCTCCGTAAAGATTCGCTTCTCAATTTCAATGGAGCGATCATGCGCGGTGAGGATTTTGACTTCGTACTCTTTCAGCTCCGGCGTGGTGAACCGCTCCGCATTCACGAGCGTCTGCTTGCGTTCGTAATCTTTGGGCGCGAGCGAAAGATTCGCCTTTGTAATTTCGATGTAGTAGCCGAAGACGGAGTTATAGCGAACCTTCAGCGAGCCAATGCCTGTGCGCTGCCGCTCACGCTCTTCAATGGCTGCGATGGATTGCCGCCCGCTTGTTGAGATTGTGCGCAGATCGTCGAGTTCTGCATCTACACCCGCGGCGACCGCTCCGCCATCGGCCAGCGTTAACGGCGGCTCTGCAACCAGCATGCTTTCGATTCGCGTTGTTACGTCTACGAGCGTGTCCAAGCGCTTCGCCAGTGTTTGCCACTGTGCTGCGTTCATTGCCTGCAGCGCGGTAAGCAGGCCGGGCAGGTGCGACAGGCTGGCAGCGAGAGCACGCACATCACGTGGCCCGGCAGAGTCCAGCGAGAGCCGCGCCAGCAGCCGCTCTAAATCCAGAATACCGTTGAAGGAGCGGCGCAGGTCTTCGCGGCGCATTAAGTCGCCGGCAGCTTCGCCGACGGCTTCATAGCGCGCTTCCACCTCATGCGCTTCAATGAGCGGACGCAGGATTGTGGCCCGCAGCAGCCGCTTGCCCATGGGAGTCTGGCAGGCATCGAGCGAATGAAAAAGCGTGGCGCGGTTGTCCTGGCCTTGAAAAAGCGGCTCGACTAATTCGAGATTCCGCACGGTGACCTGATCCAGCTCCAGCGCGGTTGCATGCTCCTGAAAACGCAGCGAATCAATATGCAGCGCTTCGTTCTTCTGCGTGGTTCGCACGTAATGCAGCACTGCGCCAGCGGCTATTGCAGCCGGGTCATGTCCGACAAGGCCGAAGCCTTCGAGCGACTTGACGTGAAGCTGGCGCTCGACAAGAGGTACGGCAAAGTCATGCGTGAAAACCCAATCCTCCACGCGGGTGCGGGCAGATACACGCTCCAACCCTGCGGGAAGTTCGGCGCTCACGGGCAGAAGCACTTCGTTGGCTCCGGCCATCAGGATTGCATCGGCTGCCTGAGCCTTGGAATTGGGGCCGGAGAACTCGGCGGTGCGGAACTCGCCTGTCGAAACATCGAGCAGCGCCACACCGAAGAAGGCTGGCTGTCCTTTGCCGGAGGGAGCCTCAAAAAACGCCGCCAGAAAGTTGTTCTGCTCCTGCGCCAGCGAGGAATCCAATGCTGTTCCCGGCGAAAGCACCCGCGTCACTTCGCGGCGGACAATCTTTTTCGTCAGCTTCGGGTCTTCCATCTGGTCGCAGATGGCGATGCGGAAGCCGCGCCGCAGGAGGCGGGTCAGATAGCCCTCAACCGAGTGGTACGGAACCCCGCACATCGGCACGAGGCGTTCCTTGTCACGCGCCGTCAGCGTCAGTTGCAGCTCGCGGCTGGCCACTACTGCGTCGTCGTAGAAAAGCTCGTAAAAATCCCCCATGCGGAAGAAGAGCAGCGCATCGGGATTCTCGTTCTTCGCCGCTGTCCACTGACGCATGAACGGGGTCAGCTCGGCCTGTTTGCCTTCGGTTTTGGTACCGGATTTGGGCGCGGCTTCCTCCATGGGTTCAGGGCTGCTTAGAGCAAAGGTCTCCACCGCCATTTTTTCCAATCCGGACTGGTTTTCTTCTTTAATCACGTTCTTTTCAAGATACCGTGTGCGGCCCCTCGCTATCGCCGCCAACCGGCCCAAAGGGAACCATCACACGCACTGTGACGCAGCGCACGGCGTCTGGTGGCAAAATGTTCCATCTTTGGTATGTTGCGTGCCATGCCGGAAGTCGATAAGAATCAAAACAAAGCGCGGCGCAATCTATACTGAAGGTTACGGGATTCCATAGGATGGACTTGCTTTGGCTCAGGGTGGCGACGGTTTTGTATGCGGGGGCGGGAATTGCCGTCTTCCCGGCCGTTCTGTTTGCCCGTGAGCGCTGGAAACAATGGACGGTTCACTTTGGCGGGCTGGCCTTTTTCTTCCACTTCGTTTCCGTGGTGGAGATGCTGGTCGGGGCGCACCACTGGCTCCCGGTGGGCGTGCGTGAAACGGAATCTCTTCTTGGGCTTCTGATCTCGGGAGCGTTTTTCCTTGTCTGGTGGCTGTACGGTGCGGCTTCGCTCGGAATTTTTGCGCTTCCTGTCACGTTTTTCATTGTTTTTATTCCAGCGCTGGGCGTGGAACGCTATGTTTTTCCATCAACAGGGGTAAAGGTTAGCTGGCTGGTGGCTCACATTGCCGCCCTGCTTGCCGCGTACACGGCGCTGGGCTTCAGCATTCTTGCGTCCATTTTGTACCTGGTGCAGGAGCGGCGCATCAAGACGAAGATTTCAAGCTCTGGCCCGCGCGCGTTGGACTGGCTTCCTCCGTTGGATAACCTGGAGCGCATTGCGCATGCGACGCTGCTTTTCGGTTTTCCCTGCATGACGGTGGGGCTTGTCATTGGCGCTGTCCTGGCGCAGGATTCGACTCTTGGGGCGGCATATTTCCGCGACCCCAAGGTGATTGCCTCCTTCGTTATGTGGGCGGTTTACGTTCTGCTGCTTTTTGTTCGCTCGACCGCTGGCCTGCGTGGACGCAGAGCGGCGTATCTCTCTGGTGCCGTGCTGCTTGTCATGCTCGCCGTCTGGGCTGCCAACCAGTTCAGCGCCGTGCACAGGTACGGTGCGCCATGAGCCAGAATTCGCACCAGAACTACAAGCCTGTCATCGGCGTCTTCGGCGTGAATCACAAGACTGCTCCGATTGAGTTGCGCGAGCGCATTGCGATTGCTCCATCTGACCTTCCGGATGTGACCCGCGCTCTTGCTGCTATTCCCGGCGTTACTGAGGCCATGATTGTCTCCACCTGCAACCGTGTGGAGCTGATTACTGCGCATGAGGCTCCTGAGTCCGGCGGCAACCAGGTGGACCTCGAATCTTTTCTCCGCGAGCAGTTCAATCTTGCGCCATCCGCGCTGGATGGCCATGTATATGAGCACGAAGGCAAGCAGGCTGTTCGCCATCTCTTTCGCGTAGCTTCTTCGCTGGATTCCATGGTTGTTGGTGAGCCGCAGATTCTTGGCCAGGTAAAAGAGGCGTACACGGTGGCCCGCGCTGCCGGAACGGTTGGCGGGCAGCTTGAGCACCTGCTGCAATCGGCATTTTCCGCCGCGAAAAAAGTACGTACGGAAACTGAGATTGGCTCCAACTCCGTCTCTATCGCGTCGGTTGCCGTGGAGTTAGCCCGCCGCATTTTTGGTTCCCTGAATGGCCGCACGGTCTTTCTGGTTGGTGCGGGAAAGATGAGCGAGCTGGCTGCGCGTCATCTTGTCCAGCAGGGTGCGGGAATGGTGCTGGTTACCAACCGCACCGCTGAGCGCGCACACAAACTCGCGGAAACCTTCCACGGGCGTGTTATTCCGTTTGAAAAAATCTACGAGGCTGCAGCCGAAGCCGATATCGTCATCACCTCCACCGGCGCGCCACACCCCATCTTCCGCCGCGAACACGGCCAGACGCTTTTACATCGCCGCCGCAACAAACCGATGTTCTTCATCGATATTGCCGTGCCGCGCGACGTAGACCCCGCTGTCAACAAGCTCGAAGGCCTGTTTGTTTACGACATTGACGACCTGCAGCAGGTAGCTGCATCTCATATCGCCGAGCGCAGCCGCTCTGCGGAAGATGCCGAAACAATGATTGCCCGCGAGGTGGAGCGCTTCCACGAGCGCCAGCGCGCCGTGAGCGCAGCGCCTGCTATTGTTGCGCTGCAAAGGCAGGCGGAGGAGCTTCGCCAATCGGAGATTCGCCGCGCACAGGCACGTCTTGCAAACCTTACTCCAGAACAGGCCGAAGCTGTTGAGGCGCTGACTCGCGGGCTCGTCAACAAGTTTCTTCATCCACCCATGCAGGCGCTCAAGCAGGCGGCGCGTGAGAATGACACCGCACGCCTTGATACGATTTGCGAAACGTACTCGCTACCTGTTATCGCGGAGACGCCGCAACCGCTCGTGCCATTTGAAAAACAATCGTTAGAGTCTGAGGCGGACTCGAACCAGAATCAAATCTCACAGGCAGGCCGTAAATGAACCTTCGTATCGGCAGCCGGGGCTCACAACTTGCCCTCTGGCAGGCCAACCATATTGCAGGCCTGCTGCGTGCGCAGGGGCACACCGTTGAAATTGACATCATCAAGACCACTGGCGACCGCCTGCAGGGCGTAACGTTCGCGCAGGTTGCGGAGCAGTCCGGCACCACCAAGGGCATGTTCACCAAGGAGATTGAAGAGGCTCTTGCCGAGGGCAAAGTTGACCTTGCGGTTCACTCTTTGAAAGACCTGCCGACAGAACTGCCTGATGGCTTTACATTGGCGGCTACTCCTAAACGAGTTGACCCGCGTGATGTGCTTGTCTCGGTGAATCATGCCTCGCTTGACGCGCTGCCGATGGGAGCAAAAATCGGAACCAGTAGTCAGCGCCGGCGTGCCCAGTTGAAGGCGTTGCGGCCTGATCTTGAAGCCGTAGAGTTCCGCGGCAATGTGGATACGCGTCTTCGCAAGCTGGCGGAGGGGCAGGTGGAAGCGGTTCTCCTCGCAGCCGCCGGGCTTGACCGCCTCGGTCGTACTGACTGGATTCGCCAGCGCCTTTCACCTGCAGACTTCTGTCCCGCTGCAGGACAGGGAGCGCTTGGCATTGAAACACGACTTGGCGACGAAGCGACTCTTGCGGCGCTGGCTTTTCTGGATGATGAAGAGACCCGCTTTGCTGTAACAGCAGAGCGCACAGCATTGGCCGCGCTTGGCGGAGGATGCCAGGTTCCGATTGGCGTTCACTGCCGCTTTGTGGAGCCGGAGGCTGTCGAAATCTTTGCCGTGGTTGCGGACCCGGCGAATGGGAGTGCCATTCGCATTCATGAACAGATATCGCGCCATAAGGCAAACCCCGTTGCGCTTGGACAGCTCACAGCGGACATGCTTAAGGAAGAAGGCGCTGCGAAACTTCTGGAAGTTGCACAATGACGACACCGCTTGTGGGGCATCGCATTCTGGTTACGCGCACAGCGCAGCAGGCAGGCAAGCTTTCCGCGGGATTGCGAGAGCTTGGTGCGGAGCCTGTTGAGGTTCCGGTGTTGGAGATTCTGCCGCCGGAGAGCTGGAAGCCTCTCGATGCCGCGATTGGCGCGCTTCCCAGCTATGACTGGCTCATCTTTACCAGCGCCAACACCGTGCAGGCTGTTGCAAAGAGGGCAGCCGCGCTTGGGCTTACGCTTGCGCTGCCTTCGAGCGTACATGTTGCCGCTATTGGCGGAGCAACAGCGGAGGCATTACGGGAGACGGGCGTTCCTGTGAGTTTTATTCCGAAGAAGTATGTGGCGGAGAGCCTGACAGCCGGGTTGCGCAGCGACTGGGCAGGGAAGCGCGTTTTGCTGACTCGTGCCTCCGTCGCGCGGGATGTGATTCCCGATGCGCTGCGCACGGCGGGGGCCACAGTGGATGTTGTCGATGCCTACCGGAATGTGCTGCCTGCTGATGCCCCGGAGCGGTTGCGTGCAGCGCTGGCTGGCGGAATCGATGCGGCGACGTTTACAAGCGCCTCTTCTGTTACGCATCTTGCGGAAGCTGCCACGAAGGCTGGCCTTGCGTTTCCGCTGGCGGATGTTCAGGCAATCTCCATCGGACCAATCACCAGCGCTACGCTGCGCGCCGCCGGATGGGAGCCTGCTGCTGAGGCTGATCCGCATGATGTTCTGGGGCTCATTGCAGCCGTTGTGCGGTTACTAAGTTAACTTCGCCAACACAGCTTTTATGAGTGCCAGGTCTTGTCTTTGGAATGACAGAGTGTTTCCAGGTTGCACTCGTGGCATTTGGGCTTGCGCGCAATGCAGACCTTCCGTCCGTGATGAATAATCTGGTGCGAATAGCTGATCCAGCGGTCCTGCGGTAGAACCTTCATCAGCTCCTGCTCGACCTTTTGCGCGGTATCGCCTTTTGCAAGGCTCAGCCTGCGTGAGATGCGAAAGACATGCGTGTCCACGACGACGCCTTCCGCCTTGCCAAAGCTGACTCCGAGAACCACATTGGCGGTTTTACGCGCGGCTCCGGGAACCGTTATCAACTCCTCCAGCGTCTCAGGAATCTTCCCGCCAAATTTTTCGGAGATGACTTTTCCCGCTCCCTGAATCGATTTCGCCTTGTTGCGGTAGAAGCCGGTAGTCTTCACCAGTTCTTCCAGCTCTTCGATAGGAGCTTTTGCCATTGCCTGTGGAGTAGGGAACCGCTTGAAGAGCGCAGGTGTGACCATGTTCACGCGCACATCCGTGCATTGCGCCGAAAGAATCGTGGCGACAAGCAGCTCCCACGGCGATTTGTGATTCAGCGCGCAGAGGGCTTCAGGATAGGCTTCGTCGAGACCGCGCAGGATGGCAGCGATGCGCTCGGGAGCGAGATCGCCTCGGTTGGCTGGGGCTTTTTTCGGGGTAGATTTCTTTGATACGGACTTGATTGCAGGCATGGGTTTTCTCAGTGAATTTATGCTAACGCAACACCGGAGGGAGCAGGGGCCTGAAGGCCCCTGCTCCCTCCGGTAAAGACTGGAGATTCGACAGCAGTTTATTGATAGTAGTTCCGAAAATAGAATTCACGAACAGGACGTGAGAGTAACAGCATCAATCCGCCGGCTGGAAATATGAACAGCACCCCAGCAGTGAGGAGTGTGACAAGCGTGAAGATGGTAACACTGCAAATTCCAGTTATCCACCCGAAAAGTTTGCCTTGATACAGCCAAAGGGTGGAGGTGATACATAACAGTGAAATGGCCGCAAAAACAATTCCTGATAGAAGCAATCCACGTGGAAATTTTACGAGAGACTACCTTGGAGCCAATTATTCAATTTGTCAGATTGCAGGCGCAGGGCTATAAAGAACTGGCCAAACAACCCATAGTCAGCGCTGACTTCGTCGAAGCGCATTTCGTAGATAAGCTTTTTGAAGATAACGGGGTCTTCGGCGAAGAGCGTTACGCCCCACTCCCAATCATCCATGCCAATCGAGCCAGTGATGATTTGCTTCACCTGCTCCGCATAACGGCGGCCAATCATGCCGTGGTCGTGCATCATGCGCTGGCGGTCAGTAAAAGGCACGCTGTACCAGTTCTTCACTTCGTCGCGCTTGCGGTCCATGGGGTAGAAGCAGAGGTACTTGGCTTCCGGCATGGTGGGGAAGAGACGCGGCGTCATCGCGGCTGCTCCACGCTGGAGCGAGGATGCAATTTCAGCATTCCACTCCGGCGAGTGCTGCGCAAAGCCTTTTTCTGATGCGGCTTCATAGGTCTTGCGCGAGGACTCGTAAAGGCCAAGCTCGACCACTGACACATAGGAATGCGTAGGAATAAGGAAGTCATGCAGGCGAGTCTGCGCGAGTGTCAGCTCAACCTGATTCAGATCTTCAAGCGAGTTGCGGAAGTGCAAAAAGATGAGGTCGCCCTTGTGTCCTAGCTGAGAAAAAATCGCAGACTGGATTTTGCCGTCCGCGGATTTTTCAAGGGACTGAAAGACGCTCGTAAATTCCGCAGTTGCCTTTTCACGTTCGCCGGATTCGAGGGCACGAAAAGCTTTCCAATCGAAGCGGAAGAACTGATGGAGTACGGCGGAGCCTTCAAGCGTAAGGGGGACGGGAGGAAAGTCGGACACTGTGCGCACCTCTGCTGGATAAATGGATAACTATTCAGGGTAACAAAGCAGGGCAGGGCGTCAGTGTCCGCTGGCACTGCCTTGTTTGTCTTTTGAAGAGGATACTTTTCTCTTTTGCAATGCGAAGTAAATGGAGCATCCCAGCAGGGAGCCGAAGACGCCGGAAAGAAAATGCAGCACCTCATGCGTGTACATAAATTGCCACCTCAGTTCATTCCAGATGTGCCAAAGATTGTGAGCCAGGAGGAATTGCACCAACGAAAGCGGCTCTGGTCCTTTCCATGCTTCGATGAGCAGGCTGAGCACGCCAAGCAGCACGAGCACAAAGAGCGTTATCTCCGGGGAAATCCGTAGCTTCATCTTTAAGCCTGCGCCAAGCCTGTTATTTCGTGCGCACCCATGTTCTCATAAATCTTGGGTGAGCATTTTTTGTTATCTTGAGCTGTCTTATATCTTCATTCGCCGAATTACAGAGGCAGAACATCCCCCTGGATTCGGCATTTATACTGAGTGGGCTACGCATGAGTGAGAAGATCGTTGCTTTCCTGGTGCACTTTGTAACGAGTGTGATTGATGCGGGTGGGTATGCCGGCATTGCCGCGCTGATGGGAATTGAATCAGCGTGTGTGCCGTTGCCTTCGGAAATCATCATGCCGTTTGCGGGGTATCTCGTATACCTCAAGCACTTGAACCTGTTCTGGACGGCGACGGTCGGCGCCATCGGCTGCAACCTCGGCTCGGTGATCGCTTACTGGATCGGCGCCAAAGGCGGGCGGCCGCTGGTGGAACGCTATGGCCGCTGGGTGCTGATGAGCAGGCACGACCTGGACCGCATGACCCAGTTCTTTACCAAGTATGGTTCGATTACGGTACTGCTGGGACGTTTGTTGCCCGTGGTCCGGACCTTCATCGCGTTTCCGGCGGGGATTGCAAGGATGCCGCAGGGACGCTTCCATCTATATACGTTTGTGGGTTCGTGGCCGTGGTGCTACGCACTGGCTTACGCCGGCATGAAGCTGGGCGAAAGCTGGGACGACCCGCATTCGCCTTTCCATGAATACTTCCACCGCTTTCACACGGCGATTATTGTGCTGATTCTTGTGGGCGGTGTGTGGTTTGTGTGGACGCATCTACAGCGCGCCCGCAAGGAGAATCAGGCCTGACGGGTTCAACTTACCCATCTGGGCCTAACAAGTGCGCGCATGCAGCAGGTGCACGCATGGAATGCAGAAGGAAGGATAGGGAGTAAACGATGTCGAGCAAGCAGCAGGCGATTGCGCCGGCAAAGGGAAAGCTTGGAGTAATGGTTGTGGGCCTTGGCGCCGTAGCGACCACGATGATTGCAGGCGTGGAAGCAGTGCGCCGCGGAATTGCGAAGCCGATTGGCTCGCTGACGCAGATGGGCACCATCCGCATCGGCAAGCGCACGGACCACACTTCTCCGCAGATTAAGGACTTTGTGCCGTTGGCGGACCTGAACGATGTGGTCTTTACCGGCTGGGATATTTTTGAGGACAACGTCTACGAGGCTGCCGCGCATGCCAAGGTTCTCGATAAGGAACTGCTGGAGCAGTTGAAGCCTTATCTCGAAACCATCAAGCCGCTGCCCGCGGTCTTTGACCAGCACTATGTGAAGCGCCTGAACGGCACACACGTAAAGAAGGGCAAGAACAAGAAGGATCTTGCGGATCAGGTTGTCGAAGACATTCGCAACTTCAGGAAGACCGTGGACCGCGTGGTGATGATCTGGGCGGGCTCGACGGAAATCTTCCTTGAGCCGACGGCTGTGCATGAGTCGATTGAGGCGTTTGAGAAGGGCCTTGAGAATGACGACCCAGGCATTGCCCCGTCGCAGATTTATGCCTATGCCGCGTTGAGCGAAGGCGTGCCGTTTGCGAATGGCGCTCCGAACCTGACGGTGGACACGAAGGCGTTGATTGAGCTGTCGAAGAAGAACTCGGCGCCGATTTGCGGTAAGGACTTCAAGACTGGCCAGACCTTCATGAAGACGATTCTTGCGCCGGGCTTCAAGGCGCGCATGCTGGGCGTCAAGGGCTGGTTCTCGACGAACATCCTCGGCAACCGCGATGGCGAAGTGCTGGACGAGCCGCAGAGCTTCAAGACGAAGGAAGAGTCGAAACTGGGTTCGCTGGAATACATCTTCCAGCCGGAGCTTTATCCCGACCTGTACAACGACATCTACCACAAGATTCGCATCAACTACTATCCGCCGCGTGGTGACGACAAGGAAGCATGGGATAACATCGACATCTTTGGATGGCTGGGTTATCCGATGCAGATCAAGGTGGACTTCCTCTGCCGCGACTCGATTCTGGCTGCGCCGATTGCGCTGGATTTGGTGCTCTTCCTCGACCTCGCCAAGCGCACGCCGGAACTGGCTTCTATCGGCATCCAGGAGTGGCTGAGCTTCTATCTGAAGTCGCCGCAGACGGCTGAAGGGCTGTACCCGGAGCACGACCTGTTCATCCAGTTGGCGAAGCTGAAGAACACGCTGCGCCATATCAAGGGCGAGGATTTGATTACGCACCTCGGGCTTGAGTATTACGAGGACTAGCCGTCCAGGCAACCGCGCGCTCCGCGCGCCAAAAAGCAAAAGCCCTGTCCGTGAGGATGGGGCTTTTGCTTTTTAGCCTGAATCTACTTACCTAGTAATGGGACGTTTTCGTTCTCAGCAGCAGTGCGCAAGTCACGGTCGAGAGTTGCGAGCGGCAGATTAAGGCGCTTTGCCAATTCTAGATAGGATGCGTCGTAGAGTGTCAGGTTGTGTTTGTCTGCGAGAGAAAGTGTGTGAAACCATGCATGACTGCTGGTTTCGTTGTCGATGAGGATCGGGATATCGTTTAGATCATCGAGTGATTCGTCTCGATATGTACGTGAAATACGAGAACGGCGAACACTGTGAAGCAGGATATTGCCAACTTCAATGTGCCAAAGTTCAGGCACAATGGCACCATCATTCATTACCATTTCGAGAACGGATTCTGTCTCGGAAGTCTTTTCACCAGGAAGGACCCAAGCCAATGCTAGAGATGCGTCGAGAACAAGGCTCATTTGCGTCCTTCATCACGCAGGGGCTTCCACTCTTCCCAATTAAAAGGGCCTGATTTGCTCTGCGCTGCGCGTTCACGGATGCGTTTTGCGGCTTCAAGAGCTCTGGCCTTATCGTAGGGCTTGTCAGGCACAAGGCGGGCTACAGGCCGTCCGTGGCGGGTAATGCGAACCTCTTCGCCATTTTCAACGCGGTCGAGTAGAGCGCCAAGGGTGTTTTTTGCCTCAAAGGCACCGATTTCAAGCATATGCCCTCCAGATAATCTAGCTTAAGCCAGCTTAACATGATTTGCTTTGCGAGATTACGCGGCAGCTACAGCAGCTGCGAGACGGCGAACGGTCAGCACAGTAATATCGTCCTCCTGCCCGAAGGCTTTGGCGGCATCGGCGATATAGAACGCCGATTGATTGCTGAGATTGTGCACGCGCTCAAAGCCGAAGAGATCGCCAGCAGGGTTGCGAGCTTCTACGACACCGTCCGACAGGAACAGCACGCGGTCGCCGGGGTGGAGATAGAGGCGGACTTCGTCATAAGTGGCGTTGGGGATGACGCCGAGAGGAAGGCCGCCGGGCAGGTTGATTTCCTGGCTGTTGAGATAAGGCGGCAGATGGCCGGCGCTGGCCACAGCCAGTTCGCCATTCGGGCCGAACCATGCAGCTTCGCATGTAGTAAAGCTCTCGCTGCCAACAAGGACGCGATTCAGGGCTTCGAGAATTTTGGCTGGTCGGAGCTCCTCGCCGCGGCGAAGGGCTCCCACCAGCATGGAGACATTCATGGCGGCCTGAAGGCCTTTGCCGGCCACATCGCCAATAACCACCAGCAGACCACCGTCATCCGTAGTTTCAAGATGAAAGAAGTCACCGCCAACTTCTGCAGCCGGTGTGTAAACCGAATCGACTTCAAAGCCCGGCGTTTTCACTCTTTCCTGCGGAATCATTACCGATTGCACGCTGCGCGCGGCGTGCAGTTCGCTTGCGCTGCGTTCGCGGTCGCGGTGAATGCGCTGAAAGCGGACAAAGATGATAAGCACGATGGCAAGCAGCCCTGCGAAATCTGCAATCGACGCGAAGTGAATCGGAATAGGCCCGGCAAAAATCGTTAGCGGCGAGTGGTAAGCGTGGCCTTCCACATCCAGCATCCCCGATGTGAAGATAGGCTCAAGCAGCCCGATGAAAGTGAGCACCAGCGGAATCAGCAGCACTCCCGCTTCATAATTACGGCGCACCGTTGCGATAATCAGCACCGCTACGCAGAAGAAAAGCCAATAGGCAATCCAGAGAGTGCTGCCCAGCGCGACAAGGATAAACAGCACCCCAATCAAGTGGTTATGTCCCACAAAACGCAGCGTGGGGCCCATGCCGAGCAGGATGGGGGCAGTCACGCGGAGCGCGAAGATAGACCAGCGGGTTATCTTCCACTTCGCGGTGCGGCGCAGGTTAAGGAAAGCAATCAAGAACTCGAAGTAAAGATACGCGGATACCAGGAAAAGCTGTAGAAAGATTGCGGAATACAGCAGTGTTTCCATGTAGGCAAGGCTGCCTGCCATATCGATATAGCTGATAGGCGCCTGCACCAGCTCGTAGAGAGCCAGCCAGAGGTACTCACGATGCCCCTTCTGAGTGAAGAAGAGCGCCAGAAGAAACCCGGCCAGAACAACCAGCAGGATGGAGTTAATCAGCTTGGGCAGGCGCTCAAAGAGGCTGTGGTTGTGCCACAACTCCAGCCAACTGTCGAGCGACTCCGGGTTGCCCAGCATAAGCTTGCGCGCGGCAAAGAAATGAGTATATGCCGTCAGGCCAAAAGGCGTGTACAGGGTGCGAATGGAGAGCGTAAGGTCGGTCTGCCCAGGCGGAATATCCAGCATGTAGATGCGGGAGATGGATTGGTAGCGCTCCGGGGTGCCACTATTCGGACCATTCGGGCGAATCTCCTGCCCATTCGCAAAGACAACCGCATCGGAGCCAGAGGAACCAAGGTTCATGGTCGTGCTGGTTTTAATCGGCACTTCCATGAGCAGTGCAAGCGGGCCATGGTTGGGAGCGAGTTTTACGTGCAGACGGAACCAGACGAAATCGTTGGGGGATTTCTTATTCTCGCGTTCTGCGTTTTTGGGGGCCTTATTGCCGGAATCCGAATCGCTGTCAGCATCGTCGTCAACATCCGCAATGGATTCGGCAGCGTCGCGAATATCCCATTTGGAGTCGTCATAGCTCGCAGTGGCTGCTGCTGGGTCGCTGGAGACGCCAATGCGCCAGCCCTTGGTGAGCGGAACGGGCGAGCCGATATGGGTGGCGTCAAGGAAGGCCGGAGCAGAGGTAGGAGCAGGCGGAACCGGCGGATGGCCCGGATGAGGATACGGCTGCGCAAAAACATACGTACCCATGCACGCAAAAAGCATGGCCAGGGTGAGCAAACTGCGGCGCAGGAATGAGTTTTGTGGCATTCGCTATCTCTGTCTGTGGACTCCACTTTAAAGCAGAAGGGGGTGCGGGACCAAAGCCTTTCCGGGGTGGGGAACCATCTTCTTCCCCTGTGATTACGCATGTTTTCAAGCGCTTGTTGCATCAGGAACGATTGCGGGCGGAGTTTGGTTTCACTGAATGGAAAGAAAAACTTGATATGGCGAAAATTACGCGCGCATTGCTGACCGGGATGCGGATTGCGCCGTCTAAACAATTAAGCGAAGCGGGTGTATTCTCCATAATAGGCTGGAGGGGGAGGGCGCAATGAAGCAGAGACAGATAGCGCAAGCAGTTTTACTGGCGGTTTTTACGGCAGCCGCTACGGCTTTCGCGCAGTCGCCCCAGCAGACCACTCCGCAGACCGCCCCTCAAACAACGCCCCCGGCAACGCCTGCCCCCGGCACAGCTCCGGTGGGCGGGGATAAGCCAGCCGCACAGCAGCCTTCCGATCAGGGTTCCGCGAATTCAACCCAGAATTCCGCGCAGGACCAGAAGTCCGACAAGAAGAGCAAGGATAAAGACAAGGACAAGCCGGGGACGGAGGCTGTGAAAGGTGACGTTGCCCCTACCAATGTAGACCCGGACAAGACTGTCGAAGTGGGCAGCCAGAAGGAAAATGTGAAGGCTGGCAGCATTGACGATGTAAGCGCGGTCGGCAATCGCGATATTGGCGGACGCGGCATCGGCAACTGGTACTCCACCGACACCGAAATCAAGATGGGTAAGCAGTACTCCATGGAGATCGAGAAGAGTACCCGCTTCATTACCGACCCCGTGATTACGGAGTACGTGAATCGCATTGGCCAGAACATCGTGAAGAACTCCGATTGCAAGGTGCCGTTCACGATTAAGGTGATTGATTCCGACGAAATCAACGCCATGGCGCTGCCGGGCGGATTCTTCTACGTCAATTCCGGCTTGATTTTGAATGCGGATGAAGAGGCGGAGCTTGCCGGCGTAATGGCGCACGAGACGGCGCATGTGTGCGCGCACCATGTTGCCCGCGAGATGACCCGCGCCAACTACGCGCAGCTTGGCACCATTCCGCTCATCTTTATTGGTGGTTGGACGGGGTACGGGATTTACGAAGCGGCCTCCATTGGCATCCCGGTAACCTTCCTGCATTTCTCGCGTGAGTTTGAAGCGCAGGCCGATTACCTAGGTGTGCAATACATGTATCGCGCCGGATACGACCCGCAGGCGTTTATCGCATTCTTTGAAAAAGTGCAGGCGCTGGAGAAGCGGAAGCCGGGCATGGTAGCCAAGGCGTTCTCAGACCATCCGCAGACACCGGACCGCATCCTGCACTCGCAGGAGGAGATTGCGAAGATTCTCCCTGCCAAGGACGAGTACACGGTCACAACGTCGGAGTTCGACGACATCAAGGCGCGGCTTGCCCGCATTGAGAACAAGCGCCGCCTGACGGATAACAAGACGAAGAAGCCTTCTTTGCGTCGCGCCAGCGTAGGTTCGGACCCGAACAGCAGCGATGATGACTCGAAGGGTGGCGATGACCGTCCGACGCTCAAGCGCCGCGAGGATCAGGGGCAGAGCCAAAGCCAACAGAATCAGAAGAACCAGTAGCAGCGCGCTTGTGATTAGGTGAGTGCGCCTGTAGTCTGGTTGTGTCTTCCTACGGCATTTTTTGGGATGCCTGGAGGAACTTTTTGAGGCAACGGGGCTGCATATTGCATGAAGAAGATTGCCACGGCTGTTGCGGTATTTGTATTCGTTCTGCTGCTCACCAAGCTTGCTAACCAGGTGCCACCGCCTCCTCCGCCGGGCACGGCGTTTTCTCTGAGGGGGCAGCGGGTAATTCAGTGTTCCGCTACGGAAGTTACTCTCGTGGACAAGCACAACGACTCTACGCACCTGGAAAAGGACGCTAGCTGGCCGGACTGCTCCACCATGCACCCGAAAGAGTGGCGGGATTACTACCTCTCGCGTGGCGAAAAGACGAAGTTCCTGAGCAGTGAAGAGAGTTCCTGGTGGCGCAACGTGCTTTGAGGCTATTTGTTTGTTGTATGTGAAATGTAAGTGCATTATTACATATAGAAATTTAAGGAGGGCGGAATGCCACGCACCTCAAAGCATCTTAAGGACACCAGTTTTACCATGCGAATTGATCCGAAGCTGAAGGCGGCCTTTACCAAGGCAGCCGAGGCGGAAGACAAGCCTGCTGCGCAATTGATTCGCACATTTATGCGGGCCTACGTCGAACGTCGCGCATATAAAGCAGAAGCCGAGCGCCAATCCAAAATGATTGCAGAATATGCAAAAAATTCTTTGAGTGAGGAATTTGCTGTGATGTAAGAACTCGAAGCAGATCTCAAGGATGAAGCGCTTTGGAGCGAGTAAGGGAAGCACTATATGGGGACATCGTGGCGATTGCCGTTTCGGGAGATTATGGCAAACCACGTCCGGCTCTTGTGGTGCAGTCGGATATTTTTCGCTCTTGCCTTCGATGACGGTTCTGCGTATATCGAGTGAAATTATTCCATCGAATATGTTGCGTATTCTGGTGGAGCCTACACGCGAAAACGGCCTTCAGCGTCGTTCGCAAATCATGATCGACAAAGCCGTAACTGTTCCTCGCAATAAGGTAGGCACGTGGATCGGATACTTAGATAAGGACACGCTCAAGACCGTCCGTATAGCTCTGGCAGAATTCCTTAATCTGAAGCAGTAAGAAGATTCGCGCACCATCCGGCATAACAACCCAATATCTTGGGTTTGTATTTGTCGATAGGCCCAAGATGCTCGATTCTTTGCCTTTATGGGCCGGATCATGGCTTATGGCTCGGTGAAAAATTACCGAAAAAACCCGAAAACTCCTTGAAACGTCCGGTAAAACCGCGTTATATACAAGAACACCGGCAGATAACGCACGCGCCGTTCCCAATCGTCATCCCCATCTGGAGGAGTTCCATGAGCAACGCGGCAGCCCGTCGTTCCAACCTTCTGGTTCCTGAGATCCGCGAGGTCATGGACATTCGCCAGGCCTCGGATTACCTGGGAATCTCGCCCGACACGCTTTATAAATACGCCTCCGAGGGGTTTGTGCCGGCCTTCAAGCTGGGGAACCGCTGGCGCTTCAAGCGGTCGCGGCTGGACGAGTGGATGGACCAGCAGTCAGGTATGAATACGGCTGCGGACGTAGATCCGGAGCAGAAGAAGCCGGTTCGCGCAGCGCTCTAAGAGATTTGCCAGTTCTGGACAGAACAGCATTCGCCCGGAGATGCCTAAGCTCTCCGGGCGAAGTGTTTTCAGTCCACGCGCAGCGCCTTGACTGGATCAATCGACGCAGCGCGGCGTGCGGGAATGAGCCCTGCAATCGCCGTAGCCAGTAGCAACACGCCAATCGCCCCTGCCATTACCGGCACATTCACCGTTGTAATTTCATAGAGCTGCGATTTCACATAGCGCACGCAGAAGACGGCTACCGGGATTCCGATAACAAGCCCGACGGCGGCCTGCAGCATGGCTCCGCGCATAACCATGCCAATGACCCGCGTACGTGCCGCGCCCAGCGCCATGCGGATGCCTATCTCCGGCGTGCGGCGGACAACGGTGTAAGCTGTTACGCCGTAGAGGCCGATGGCCGCAAGCAGAAGCGCCAGCACTCCGAAGAGGGAAGTAAGCCGCGCAATAAGGCGCTCTTCCGTAAAGCGGTCATCAATCTGCTGCTGGAATGTCTGGAACTTCACAATCGTCAGGTTGGGATTGATGCTGGCAAGCGTATCGCCGGCAAGCTTTTCAAGGCCGGCAATCGGATGGCTGGTCTGCAGAACAATCGCACCTGCATACATCGAGAGATCCTTGTCGATGGTGTCTTCCGGGTCGTTGACCAGCGGGCGCTGCGTCAGCGGCACGAAGTACATCGCATGGTTTTTCCAATAGATGCTGGTGTAGGTGGTGTCTTCTACGACGCCGACAATCTCATAGTTGCCGTCTTTGCCGGGGTCGGAATAACCAAAGCGGTGGCCAATAGGATTGCGCGTGCCGAAGAACTGCTTGACGAACTCCTGGTTGACGACAGCCACCGGCGGAGCAGCGAGCGTGTCCGAAGGCAGGAAGCCGCGCCCCATCACAACGTGCGTTCCCACCGAGTCGAAGTACTCCGACGTGCCTTTCACCCACGATGCGCCTTTGTTAGGATCGGGCTCGCCCTGGATTTTCACGCCAGTGCCCCAGTTGTTTTCTTCCATGGGCGTGTAAGTGGCGAGGCCCACTTTAACCATGCCTGGCAGCGCGTGGAAGCGGTCTTCAATAGTGCGGTAAAGAGCTTCCAACTCGGTCTGCTTGTATCCCGCAGCTTGCGGGTTGATATGGATGATGTAGCGGTTCGTAGCGTCCAGCCGCATGTTGGTGCTTTCAGCCTTGCTGAGACTCTGCGCAAAAAGCCCGGCAGCCACCAGAAGCACCAGGGAAAGCGCCGCCTGCAGAACAACCAGCGCGCGCTGCAGAAACGATGCTCCCTGCGCAGTGGTGCGCGCATTGGAGCGAAGCGCCTCAGCAGGCTGCGTGCGCGCGGCCATCAGCGCGGGAGCAAGCCCGAAGAGAACTCCCGTAAGCAGCGAGAGGCCGAAGGCAAAAGCAATCACCAGCGGCGAAGGTGAAGCGTTCACCGGCATATTCTGCTGGTTGGGGAAGGCAAGCAGAAGCAAAGCGTGGGCTCCAAGGAAAGAGATAGCCAGCCCCAGCAGCCCGCCAATGCCGCCAAGCAGAATGCTTTCCGTAAGAAGCTGCCGCACAATGCGCGAACGCTGCGCCCCAAGTGCCGAGCGAATAGACAACTCCGCACGGCGGCTCATGCCGCGAACAAGCAGAAGATTCGCGATGTTGGCACACGCAACAAGAAGAACCATCGCGGCAATCCACTGCAGCAGTTTGAGATGGTCTTTGTAGTCGTCCTGCATATTCTGAATGCCGCCGCCGCCCGGTGTCAGAACAACATGCGTGCGGTCGAGGTAAGGCTTGGCGCGCTGCGTGGAGAACATCTTGAGCGGAGTGAACTCCTGCTTGAGAATGGCGCTGGTCTTGGACTGCAGCGCAGGCAGGGACGTCCCCGGCTTAACGCGCCCAATGATGTATGCCCATGAGGTCTCGGGATCGTTAAAGTAAGGCGCGCCGCTGATAGCGTCCATCGCGTTCATCGGCAGATAGTATTTCGGCGGATTGGTGTCTACGCGGTCGCCGTAAAACCCCTTGGGCGCAACGCCGATAACCGTAACCGGCTTGGTGTTCACAAAGAAGGTGCTGCCCACCACGCCGGAGTCGCCTGCAAAATCCTGCTGCCATGCCTCGTAGCTCATCACGGCGGTCATGGGTGCACCTTTCTGGTCTTCGGAGTCGAGAAAGAAGCGCCCAGCCGCAGGCGTAAGCCCAAAGACGCGGAAGTAATTGCCGGAGACAAAGGTGCCCATCACGGACTTGGCAACGGTGTTCGGCCCCTCGCGGCGCACGGTCAGCGGACGCCACGCGTAGCCGGATTCCATCGCCGCCAGCTCTTCAAACTCCGGCAAGCTCCTCTTGAACGTGTAATAAGCGTCAGTGGAGAAGAGGGAATAGTCGCCGTTGTCATGCCAGCCACCGTTGACGCAACAATCGTCGCGGTCGCCAATACGAACAAGGGATTTAGGGTCTGTGACGGGAAGATTGCGCAGCAGAATGGCGTTAACCAGCGTAAAAATCGCCGAGTTTGCGCCAATGCCCAGGGCCAGCGTAAGCAGCACCGTAATGGTGAATCCCGGTGTTTTGCGCAACTGCCGCAGCGCATAGGTTATGTCTTGCAAAAGAACCTTCATCCCCTCGACCTCCGGTACATAGTTCGGTGTACGTGGGAGATGCACGCCAGGTTCCACTGCGCGATAGGTTTTTGTGCAACAAAATCAGGGAGTTATCAAACTGTTACAGAGTGTAACTGTCCGAAGGCGTACGGAGTGTTCGGAAATGGACGAAAATGCGCCGACCGAGCGGCAGTCTACTTGGCAAACAAACCCAACGGAATTGCCGAGCCCATCGCCTTGTATCCCTCAACGCCGGGGTGCAGATGGTCGCCGCTGTCATAAGCGGGCGAGCATGTTAGGCCCAAGCCCGTCACTGAGCAGATGGTTGCCGCCGATGCCCTGGTTCGTAATGCCGATGTTTTGTGTTTTTTTGTTGGCTTGCAGGCGGGTAGCCAGCACGTCCGTCCAGCAGTCGTTGCTGTTGGTGGTTGCGCCGTGGCCGTCGGTAATGGAATCCCCAAGAGCAACAACGGCGGCAGCGTCCCCGGCCTGCACAAGCACATCGCTCTTGCCCGCAAAGGTGAGCGCCTTATCGGAGACGGCATCAATCGCAGACGTCATAAGCGAAACAGGCTTGGCAATATGCACCGATGTAGAGTGAAGCGCTTCGGTACCAAAGGTATTCGATATATGAACACGCAGCGTAGAACCGCCAATCGAGAGATGCACAATCTGGCGCACGGTGGCATCTTTCAAGTCGTCTGCGGGAAGAGCATTCTGCGGTTCTGGAATCTGGTGCGACGCGCCCCACGAGACAATCCAGTTTCCCGATTGCGCATTGCTGCAGGTTGTGCTCAGAAGCTGCGCTGCACAAATCAAGATTGAAAACCGAAGGGCGGGGAATCGAAGTGTAATTTTCATATCTGGCCGTGTAGGATAAATCGCCGAATCAATCGGTTTTCTCAAAACGCTGAAAGAATACCACTCGCGGAGGCTGCTGTGCGTTGCCTGGTCAAGCCATTGTTTATCGCGCTGATGTATGTAATTTCTGTTGCTGCCCATTCGCAAAATGCGCCAGTAACCTTTACCGCGGAGCAGGACCAGAAGAACATGATGGACCAGCTTGGCATCAAGGCGCTGCGTCCGGGACCAAGCGGCGATGAGAAAGCGTCGAACCATGCCAACTACGACGAGTCAAAGGCGAACCCCTATTCGGATATTCCCGACTCGCTGATGTTGAACAACGGACAGAAAGTAACAACAGCACAGCAGTGGTGGGATGTGCGGCGGCCAGAGATTCTTGAGCTGTTTTCCAGGTATGTCTACGGCCGCGTGCCAAGCCATGTGCCAAAGGTAAGCTGGAGCGCAACGACCGACTACGAGAGGATCGGCTTCACTCCTGTAATTGCCAAAGACCTCATCGGCACAGTGGACAACTCAGACTATCCGGCAATCAGCGTAAAGATTCATGCCACGCTTGTCGTTCCTGCAAACGCAAAAGGCCCTGTACCAACACTCATCATGCTCGGCCCGGCGGGTTTTCCAAATCCGAATGAGCCTCGCGGAGAAGAGATGCAGCACTTGAATGCGGCGATGAAGTCGCTGCTGGTGCAGCAGGACCCTTCGTTGAAGAATATTTTCGAGGAGCATCCAGCATGGATGCCCTTCCAGAACTCCCCGATGTTTCGTGCGCCGGAGTTGAATGCGGATGGTGACCCGCCGAATATGTGGCAGCTAGCCGCAGCAGGCTGGGGTTTTGTCCTGCTGGACCCCGCAAGTGTGCAAGCGGATAACGGAGCAGGTTTGACGCGTGGAATTATCGGACTGGTGAACAAGGGCCAGCCGCGCAAGCCGGAAGACTGGGGCGCATTGCGTGCATGGGCATGGGGAGCGGGTCGCGTGCTTGACTATCTGGAGACCGAGCCCAGCGTGGATGCAAAGCATGTTGGCATTGACGGCGTTTCACGCTATGGCAAAGCGGCGCTCGTTACCATGGCTTATGACCAGCGCTTCTATATGGTGCTGGTAGGTTCGTCGGGCAAAGGTGGCGCAACGTTGCTGCGGCGTAACTATGGCGAGGCCGTCGAGAGCCTGACAGGCGGCGAGTATTACTGGATGGCAGGAAGCTTCATGAAGTATGGCGCATCGGAGGCCAGCTTCGGCAGCGGCAATCCGGGCCAGCTTCCGGTGGACTCGAATGAGTTGATTGCGTTGTGCGCGCCGCGTCTTACGTTCATTAGCTATGGAGCGCCTGAGAAGGGCGATGCACACTGGCTCGACCACCTGGGAAGCTTCATGGCAACAGTGGACGCAGGCCGCGTCTTCCGTCTGCTTGGCGCAAAGGCATTGCCTGTAACGGAGGATTACCACACAGCGCAGATGCCTCCAGTAAATACAGCTTGGCTTGATGGTCAGCTTGCGTGGCGGCAACATGACGGCGGGCACACCGATGCGCCGAATATGAAGTGGTTCATTCAGTGGGCCAACAAGTTCATGGACTACAAGCCGCAGTAACGCGCAATCAAGGCTCGATGCGATTGTGCGTTGTCTCGATGATGGCCGACATCTGCTCTTCGTTCTGCTCGATGGAGCGCACCAGCTCAAACTGCGCACGAGCCCGCTGCAGATTATGACCGGGGTGGTCAATCTTGTAGTACGTGTCACCGTTGAGATGATCGGTAAGGAAGCGCAGCCCCTGCTCAAAGGTGATGAGCTTGCCCGCCAGCGGAAGGGAGGCGCGCTCGGCCTGCGTGAGGAAGCCCTGCGCTGCGGCCAGATAACCCTGTGCTAGCGCCTCAAAGAATTTCAGATCAATGGCAACGCGGGATAGGTCTGCTTCGTCCTCGGCTGCAGTGGTAGCGGCAGTGCGTACAAGGTCGCCGAAGTCATACCCCGCAAGCCCCGGCATCACCGTATCAAGGTCAACGACACAGAGAACTTCTTCCGTTGCATCATCCAGCAAGACATTGTTGAACTTCGTGTCGTTGTGCGTCACGCGCTCGGGAAGATTCAGCGCGAGCAATGCTCCGGCAATGGCCCGTCGAGACGTTGCGAATGCAATTACGTCTAACGCTTCCGATGCGCGATTGACTGAGTCAGCAGCGAGAGCCTTTTCAAACGCGGCATAGCGCAACGGCGTGTTGTGAAAGTTGGGAATGGTTTCATGCAGCCGCGCTCCGGGCAGGTCCGCCAACTGGCGCTGAAACTGCCCGAAGGCAAAAGCCGCCTGGTAAGCCTGGTGCGGCGACGCAACTGCGCTCCCCGCATGTGCGCCTTCAAGAAACGGAAAGGCGCGCCAGTACGTACCGTCAGAGTGCGTGAGAAAAACCTCACCCTCACGCGTAGGGATAAGCCGCAACGCAGAGCGGGAAGGCGTGTTGCTCTTGCCCGCGATATGCGTAGTGACGCGCTCGATGTTCTGCATCAACGCGGCAGGATTGGTGAAGATGTGGTGATTGATGCGCTGCAGAAAGTAGTCGCGCGTGCCATTGCCGTCGCGAAAAAATACGCGGAAGGAATCGTTGATGTGCCCGGCGGTGATGGCCTCGGCGGAGACAAACTCACCTTCAAAAGAGAAGTGTGAGGCAATCTCCACGAGGCTTTGTTGATTCCATTGTCCGTTGCCTATTGCCACAGCTTCTCCGGGTAAGCGCCGGAGCGTACCAGCGCGGAGATAGCTTCCACAACCTGCGGATGATCTTCGCGATAGGTAACGCCAAACCATGTGCCGGAGGTGGGCAGAACATGCACCTTGGCGCTGCCCGCCTTCACCAGTTCGCCAATGGCGTTGGGAAGATAGCACTCAGCCTTGAGGCTTGCGTGGTTGGCTGCCAGAAACTTCTCGAAGACACCTTCAAGCTGCGAGAAAACCTGCGGCGTAAAGCCCCAGTAATTCATGGAGACAGGCTCGTTGCCCGTAAACCGTGCCGACTGGCCGCTTGATTCGACGGTTTGCGCACCATCGCCTTCCGGCACAATGGCGGTGTACTCGGTGATTGCCTTCAGGTAACCGTTTTCATCCACTTCACAAACGCCGCGCGCTACGGAGCCGTGAGGAGAAAGCGTATTGCGCAGTGTGTAGCCAACCAGCGAATAATCGGATGTACCCGATTGCAGGTTAGCGGCGAGCGTGCGGAAGCTGTCCGCACCATAGAAGTCGTCCGCATTGAGCGCAGCAAACGGCGTCTTGATGGCATCTTTCGCGGCAAGCACGGCCTGCACCGTTCCCCACGGCTTGGTGCGTCCCTCGGGAAGCGTGTATCCGGCAGGCAGATCGGTGAGTTCCTGAAAGACATATTCCACATCCACGCGGCCCTCATAACGGCTGCCAATGACGGTGCGGAATGCTTCTTCAATATCGCGACGGATAACGAAAACGATTTTGCCAAACCCGGCACGAAGCGCATCGAAAACGGAGTAATCGAGAATGGCTTCGCCGGAAGGCCCAACGGGTTCAATCTGTTTGAGGCCGCCGTAGCGCGAGCCCATTCCTGCGGCAAGTACAAGCAATGTAGGAGCTGTCATAGGTTTGCGTAAATCCTCACTTCGCAGGATACGACACCATAATGCCTGCACGTTGCACTCCGCAATACTCTTTACAGGCGCATAAAACTTTCCTTTACAGGAACAGGCGCCAAAGGCGCATCCGTCTGGACGGCCAGTCCCGTGATACAACTAAGCGGGTGGAATACTCTCGTCGGATAGGCGCAGTGCGCCGCAAGCTGGCACGGGCCGGATTGTCTGGGCTGTTGGTTACGCATCTGCATGATGTCCGCTACCTGTGCGGATTCACCGGCTCTAATGCCGCATTGGCAATTACCCGCCGCAGGGCGCGGCTCTTTACGGATGGCCGCTATCGCACGCAGGCCGCGGAAGAGGTGCGCTCCGCCGATGTGGAAATCATTAGCCGTCCCGCCGCCGTCGCCGCCGTAGAGTGGCTGGCCGCGCAGCCGGGCGTAGAGTTCGCCGGATTCGACGCCGCGCATACCACTGTTGCCGAGTTTTCTCGGTGGAAAGAGGCTCTTCCCGCGCGTCTGCGCCGCACTTTCCTGACCGTGCTGCCCGCGCCCATGGTGGAACCGCTGCGCGTGGTAAAAGACGAAGCAGAACTGGCAACTATCCGCGAAGCCGCCCTTATCGGCAGCAACCTTTTCGACTACATCCTGAATGTTTTACGTCCCGGCCTGCGCGAAGTAGAAGTCGCAGCCGAGCTGGAACACGCCGCGCGCATCGCCGGTGCGGAAGGTATGTCCTTTGAAACCATCGTTGCCTCGGGCGTGCGTTCCGCGCTACCGCATGGCCGAGCAACGGAAGCACGGCTGCCCAAAAGAGGCTTTTTAACCCTCGACTTCGGTATAATCCACAAGGGTTATTGCAGTGATATGACCCGCACGGTGTACTTTGGCAAACCGCGTCCGGAAGAGCGAGCCGCATATGAAGCGGTGCTTGAGGCGCAGGAAGCAGGAGTAGCCGCCGTGGCAGCTGGAGTTCGCTGCGGAGACGTGGACGAGGCAGCGCGAAGCGCGCTGCGCGCCGTAGGATTGGCGGAGGCTTTTTCGCACTCCACCGGTCATGGCGTGGGGCTGGAGATTCACGAGTCGCCGCGGATTGCCGCTAGGCAAACCACCCGCCTTGAGGCTGGCATGGTGGTGACAATTGAGCCGGGTGTCTACCTGCCGGGGCAGTTCGGCATCCGTATTGAAGATATGGTGGCCGTAACGCGCACGGGTGGCGAGATTCTTACGCCAGCGCCAAAGGCCCTCATTGAGCTTTGATTTTTTAAGACAGGATTTGTGCCTTCGGGCCGAGTGAAATACAAAGGAACGAATGAAACAAGAAGATATTCAGGACCTGCAGCAACTGATTGAGTTCCTCAAGGAACACGGCGTTGCCGAATTCGACCTTGAGCGCGAAGACGTAAAGGTGCGGCTCAAGTTTGCGCAGCCGGTGGCTCCGGTTGTCTCGTTTTCGCCGTCGTCCGCCGTTGCGGCTCCGCTGCCGGTGCCTGTCGCCGCTACTCCCGTTGCCGTTGCCGCGCCGGTGGCTGCCCCTGTCGTTGACGAAGGCCTGCATATCATCAAGTCGCCGATTGTAGGCACGTTCTATGGCTCGCCGTCTCCGGGTGCGTCGTCGTTTGTCTCTGTCGGAGAACGCGTGGAAAAGGGCCAGGTGGTTTGCATTGTTGAGGCCATGAAGCTGATGAACGAGATTGAAGCCGATGCCTCCGGCGAAGTCGTAAAGGTGCTCGTAACCAACGGCCAGCCTGTTGAATACGGCCAGCCGCTTTTTTCGATTCGCACGGCATAACAGGCTCTTGGTGCCCTTCGCCTCAAAGGATAGGAATGTTTCATAAGGTTCTAGTTGCCAATCGTGGCGAAATTGCGCTGCGTGTGATTAACGCTTGCCGGGAGCTTGGCATTCGCACGGTTGCCGTGTATAGCGAAGCCGATCGCAACTCGCTGCATGTGCGCTTTGCGGACGAGGCCATCTGCATCGGGCCGCCACGCCCCGCAGACAGCTATCTCAACGTGCCTGCCGTCATCTCCGCCGCGGAAATCGCCGACGTGGACGCAATCCATCCTGGCTACGGCCTTCTTAGCGAAAACGCCAACTTCGCCGAAGTCTGCCGCGCCTCGAATATCAAGTTCATCGGACCTCCGCCGGAAGTCACGCGCCTCATGGGCGAAAAAGAAAAAGCCCGTCAGGCTATGAAGAAGGCCAAGGTGCCGATTCTGCCCGGTTCCGATGGCGTCATTGCTTCCGAAGAAGACGCTCTGGCATGGGCAAAGAAGGTCGGCTACCCCGTCATTCTCAAGGCCAAGGCGGGCGGCGGCGGGCGCGGCATGCGTATTGTGCGCAGCGCCGAAGAACTGCCGAACCTTTATCACGCCGCCAGCACGGAAGCAGCCAATGCCTTCGGCAACGGCGAGCTTTACATGGAGAAGTTCATCGAGCAGCCGCGCCACATTGAGTTCCAGGTGCTGGCTGATGAGCACGGCAACGTGGCCACGCTTTTTGAGCGCGAGTGCTCCATCCAGCGCCGCCATCAAAAACTCATTGAAGAAGCTCCCTCGCTGCAGGTAACGCCAAAAATCCGCGAAGAGATCGACAAGACTCTGCGTCGCTGCCTTACGGAAATCGGCTACCAGAACGCGGGCACCGTTGAATTCCTCATGGACGAAGACGGCCAGATTTACTTCATCGAGATGAACACTCGCATCCAGGTGGAGCATCCGGTAACGGAGTTCATCACCGGAGTGGATTTGGTGAAAGCGCAGCTCCGCATTGCAGCAGGCGAAAAGCTGAGCAGCATTCTTCCGCCCAAGCTGGAAATCCGTGGCCACGCCATCGAATGCCGCATCAACGCCGAGCACCCGGTCAAGTTCACGCCAAGCGCAGGCCGCATCACGGCCTTCAACGTTCCCGGCGGCAACGGCGTCCGCGTGGATACAGCGCAGTATGCGGAAGGCGTCGTCCCGCCCTACTACGATTCGCTCATCGCCAAGCTCATCGTCCACGGGGCAACGCGTGAAGAAGCCATGAACCGCATGCAGCGCGCGCTGGGTCAGTTCGTGGTGCAGGGAATTGAGACCTCGATTTCGCTGCATCAGGAAATCTTCGCGGATGAGAACTTCCGCAAAGGCGAGTTTGACACCAAATTCATGGAGCGGTTTCTGGCAGCGCGCCAGGGCTAATCCGCCCTGGCGCAGTCCGCTTGCCCGTCTTGCCCGTCAGATGGTCCAATCACAGTGCGCGACTTAATTTGACCTTAAAGGCCCACTGGATACGTGCTGTCTCGCATTGTTGTTGCCTTGCTGGCATTCTCTTTTATCCCGGCAACTGCGTTTACGCAGAAGGACGTTCCATGGCCTGCGTATAACGGCGGCACCGACGGCGACCATTATTCAAGGCTGACGCAGATTAACCGCTCCAACGTGGACCGCCTCAAAGAAGCATGGCGCTTCGACACAGGCGAAAAGGGCGGCATCCAAACCAACCCGCTCATCATTGGCCGCACGCTCTACGCCTACACGCCAACGCAAAAAGTTATCGCGCTCGATGCCGCAACCGGCAAGCTCCTCTGGAAGTTTGATTCCGGCGTTGTAGGCACGCAGCCGTCGCGCGGCCTCACGTACTGGACCGACGGCAGGGAAAAGCGCCTCTTTGCCGGCGTCATGAACTTTCTCTACTGCCTCGACCCGGATACCGGCAAACCCATTGCAGGCTTTGGAGAGCAGGGAAGAATCGACCTGCGCAAAGGCCTCAGTCGTGACCCGAGCGACGCCGATTACGAGAAACAATCGGTAGTCCTGACCTCTCCCGGCGTGCTCTGGAAGGACATGATTATCGTCGGTGGCCGCTTTCCGGAGACGCACCCCGCGCCTCCCGGCTACATCCGTGCCTTTGACATACACACCGGCAAGCTTCGCTGGGCATTCCACACCATTCCGCTCCCCGGCGAGCCCGGATATGAAACATGGCCGCCCGACGCATGGAAGTCCGCCGGAGCCGTAAACAATTGGGCCGGCATGGTGCTCGATGAAGTGAACGGCATCCTCTACGCGCCGACGGGCTCTGCTGTCATGGATTTCTACGGCGGCGACCGCATCGGGAATGACCTCTACGCCAACTCACTGCTTGCGCTCGACGCCAACACCGGCAAGCGTATCTGGCACTTTCAGGCGGTGCATCACGACATATGGGACCGCGACTTTCCCTCTCCGCCAGCACTTTTCACCGTGGTGCGTAATGGCAAAACAATCTCAGCCGTTGCGCAAACCTCCAAGCAGGGCTGGCTCTATCTCTTCAATCGCATGACCGGCGAACCGCTCTTTCCCATTCACGAGCATTCCTACCCGGCCAGCACGGTTCCCGGTGAGCAGACTGCGAAAACGCAGCCACTGCCTGACTGGCCCGAGCCCTTCGCCCGCCAGCGCCTCACGGAAGACATGCTCACCACGCGTACTCCGGATGCGCACGATTGGGCCGTTAAAACCTTCCGGTCATTCCACAGCGACGGTCAGTTCATTCCGTTCTCCCTCGACAAGGATACGGTCATCTTTCCGGGTTTTGACGGCGGCGGGGAGTGGGGCGGTCCCGCCATTGATCCGTTGCACAACATCCTCTACGTCAACGCCAACGAGATGGTCTGGACCGGAGGCCTCACCTCCGCAGGACAAGGTGGCACACCCGGCGAGCGCATCTACCGCTCGCAGTGTATGGTCTGCCACGGTCCCAAGCTCGGCGGCTCACCTCCCGTACTCCCGTCTCTCGTGGACGTAGTCAAGCGTCTCGGCGAAGCCAAGGTCATCGATACCATCCGGAAGGGAAGTGGCCGCATGCCTGCTTTCCCAAATATCTCCGCGAATGACCTCCCGAGCCTGATTGCTTTCCTGCGCAACACCAAGCCCAACGAGTTGGAGAAGACAGAACTAGCCTCCACCACAAAGACCGCGGACGACCCGCTCGACACGCACGGAAAAGAAATCTACACCGAGCGCTGCTCTGTCTGCCACGGAGACGACCGGCGCGGCGTCTCCTCGCATTTCCCCATGCTTCTCGGCGTCAGTGGCCGCGTCTCCGCCGCACAAGCCACGGACCTCATCCACAAAGGCAAAGACCGCATGCCGCCCACCCCGGACATTCAGGCAGGCGATCTCGATGCGCTGCTCCGCTTCCTCGGCTACGGCCAGCCCAACCCCGCCGACCAGCAATCGCAGGACTACGTTTTCACCGGTTACCACCGCTTCCTCGACCCCGACGGCTACCCCGCCGTAGCCCCTCCATGGGGAACCCTCAACGCCATCGATCTCACCACCGGCAAATATCTCTGGAAAGTAAATCTCGGCGAATACCCCGAGCTGGCGCGCCACGGCCTTGCCAATACCGGCTCAGAAAACTACGGCGGCCCCATCGTCACCGCTGGCGGAGTCGTCTTCATCGGAGCCACGGTCTACGACCACACCTTCCGCGCCTTCGACGCCACAACTGGAGACCTGCTGTGGCACGCCGAGCTGCCCTTCGCCGGCGTAGCCACCCCCGCCACCTACATGATTGGCGGACGGCAGTACGTAGTCATCGCCGCCAGCAACGCCCGTACACCGCAGAACTCCCAGGGCGGAGCCTACGTAGCCTTCGCTCTCCCCTGAGCAATAAGTGCATATCAACGCAATCTTATCCAGCAGCTTCCTCATCCATAAGTTGAAATCCCCAAAAATTTGTTCGCAATCAGCCCGTTTTCCCCGTCCGGCGCAGTATCCTTTCCGCAATCCAAGGAGGCTGCGGAATGGACCTTCAAAAACAACTGATTGCTGAATTCGACCTTGAGACGGCGCGTACGCGCAAGCTGCTCGAAGCCATCCCCGACACTGCGGACTTTAGTTGGAAGCCACACGAAAAATCCATGACGCTGGGCCGCCTCGCATCCCACGTTGCACAAATGAGCGGAGACTGGGCCACCACGACACTCGCCAAAGACCGTTTTGACTGGGATGTTACGAAGCACTCCGTGACCGCTGCCAACAAGGCCGAGCTGCTCGAAACGCTCACAAGAGAAACCGCCGAAGCCAAGGCCGCGCTCGCCGCCCTCAGCCCCGCCGACTGGGACAAGCACTGGATACTTGCCGCCAACGGACAGGTCTTCATCGACCAGCCCAAGTACGAAGTCTGGCGCAATTTCGTCCTCAACCACGGCGCACATCACCGCGGCCAGTTAACGGTCTACCTGCGTCTGCTCGGAGCCAAAATCCCCGGCTGCTACGGCCCCTCTGCCGACGAAATGTAGCAATCCAGAACGCGGGACGCAACCGGCCACGGCGCACTAATCTGTGTGCATGGCATTTTCGTTCCCGCGCATCTATCCGATTCTCGACTCGTCCTTCATCCCGCAGGCAGGTCGTGCGGAATTCCTCGACATGCTGGGCCGCAAGCTCGCCGACAACGGCGTAACGCTGCTGGAATACCGCAACAAAACCGGCGCCGACACCGAACTCCTTGCCGACAGCGAAATCCTCCGCCGCGCCATGCCATCCACCAAGCTAATCCTCGATGACCGCGCCAACCTCGTCCCGCAAACTGGCTTTGACGGCGTACATCTGGACACCGGCGACATGCCCGTAGCCGAAGCGCGAAAGCTCCTCGGCCCCGACCGCATCATTGGCACTTACGGCGGCCCGGCCAACGATTACTTCATGTTCCTCACCGGCATTCTGAGTGAGCCCGCCGACTACTTCGCCATCGGCCCCGTCTTCCATACCACCACCAAGCAGACCAGCAAGCCCCCCATCGGCATTGACGGCGTCCGTGAGCTACGCTTCCAGGCCAGCCCCACCACCGTCCTCACTGCTGCCGCGGGAATCACCCTCGAAACAGCCCCGCACGTCCTCGCCGCAGGAGCCACCACCGTAGCCGTCGCTTCCGCCATCTTCCGCACAGAAGACCCGGCAGCCGAATTCCTTCGCTGGCATAAGCAGCTAGGCTAGCCTGTTGGTTTCCAGATGCTTATGCGGTTCTGATACCTGAGCAGATAGAATTTGAAAGACAGACCCGCGAAAATCAGGTAAAAATCTTTCCAGTGACTTCTCCGAGCCCGAGCCAAACGCTGACCGAAACGCCCAAGACTGCTGAATCCGCATCGTCTTCCAACAAGCTGGTGCAAAGCCTGGGACTCTATAGCTCCACAGCGCTCGTCGTCGGCTCCATGATCGGCTCGGGAATCTTCCTCGTAGACTCCGACATTGCCCGCGTAACCAACTCGCCCGCGCTCTACCTCGGCGCATGGGTTGTAACCGCCATCATGACCGTAATCGCCGCGCTCAGCTACGGCGAACTGGCAGCCATGATGCCCCGCGCCGGCGGCCAATACGTCTACCTGCGCGAGTCGCTAGGCCCAGTATGGGGATTCCTTTACGGCTGGACCATGTTCCTGGTCATTGAAACAGGCACCATCGCCGCCGTCTGCGTAGCTTTCGGCAAATTCCTCGGTGTCTTCTTTCCGTCCATCTCCACCACGCACTGGCTCTGGCACATTACCCACGTTCCGGCAATTCCCGTCGGCCCCATGGTTCTCGGCAACATGGACATCGGCGTCAACACCGCCAACTTTGTCGGAATCATCATCGTCCTGCTGCTGGCCTTTATCAATATGTTCGGCGTCAGCCTCGGCGCGCTCATCCAAAACATCTTCACCTCCGCCAAGGCAATCTCCATCGCCGGAGTCATTCTGCTGGCTTTCACCGTCGGCATCAACGCCACCGCATGGAACGCCAACTTCGGCACAGGCTGGCACAACTTCTGGCAAGGCTCCGGCTGGCATGACCTGCATCCCGTTCAGGTTGGCGTCGGCGGACCGATGGCCATGGTCAACCTCTTGGTAATCCTCGCCGTGGTGCAGGTAGGCTCGCTCTTCTCGGCAGACTCGTGGAACAGCATCACCTTCACCGCCGGAGAAGTGAAGAACCCTAAGCGCAACATCCCACTCTCGCTCATCCTTGGTACAGGCTTTGTGCTGACCGTCTACTTCCTGGTCTCGTTGGCCTATCTTGTCGTACTCCCCATGCACGGTGATCCCGCCGGAGCCACCGCGCTCGCACGAGGCATTCAGCACGCCACGGAAGACCGCATCGGCACGGCAGCCTTGGAGCAGATCTTCCGCTCCGGTGGCGCGCAAATCATGGCAGCGGCAGTGCTCATCTCCACCTTCGGCTGCGCCAACGGAATCACCCTCGCTGGCGCCCGCGTTTACTACGCCATGAGCCAGGACGGCCTCTTCTTCAAGTCCGTCGGCAAGCTGCATCCCAAGTGGCGCACACCCGCCGCCGCGCTGCTTCTGCAAGCCGTGTGGACGGTTGTGCTCTGCATCTCCGGTTCTTACGGGCAGTTGCTCGACTACATCATCTTTGCCGAGCTTGTTTTCTACGCACTCACCATCGTGGGACTCTTTGTTCTGCGTGCTAAAAAGCCCAATGCCGAGCGGCCCTACCGCGCGCTTGGTTATCCCGTTCTGCCCGCGCTCTATATCGTGATGGCCGTATGGGTCTCTGTCGTATTATTGCGTTACAAGCCGCAGTACACATGGCCCGGACTGGTGCTTGTCCTGCTTGGCATTCCCGTTTATTTTGTCTGGTCGCGTGGTGCCTCCAGCCAACGTGTTTCTGATTCTGATTAATTGCTGAGGAGGAAGCCCTCGTCTATGTCCAGATTGCTTCGCATTAAACCCTTGTCGCTGCTGACGCAGGAAGCGAACGAAGAGGGAGAGCACACACTCAAGCGTTCGCTCGGAGTGCTGAATCTTGTCACGCTCGGCATTGGAGCCGTCATCGGCGCGGGCATCTTCACGCTCACCGGACAGGCTGCTGCTCTTCACGCCGGCCCGGCAGTTGCGCTCAGCTTCGTCGTCGCGGGTTTAACCTGTGCTTTCGCCGGCCTGTGCTATGCGGAGTTCGCCTCTATCATCCCCATCGCCGGCTCGGCCTACACCTATGGCTACGCCACGCTCGGCGAAATCGTCGCCTGGATCATCGGCTGGGACCTCACGCTCGAATACGCCTTTGGCGCATCCACAGTCGCCTCGGGCTGGGCCGGGTACTTCAACAGCTTCCTCCAGCAACTCGGCATCACCTTTCCGCCGTCCCTCACCACCACCACCGGCAACATACTGGTAAAGTACAACGGCATCTGGATCGATAAGATGTCGCTCCCAACAGGCGTTAGCGACCTCGGCCTGCCGCACGTCACCGGCCTCTTCAATCTGCTCGCCGTGCTTATCGTGCTCGTGGTAACAACGGTCCTCGTCATCGGCATCCAGGAATCGGCAAACTTCAACTCAGCCATCGTCATCGTCAAGCTCGGCATCGTTGGCATCTTCATCGTGGTCGGCGGCTTTTTCCTCCTGCAGCATCCGCACATCGCCGCCACAAACTGGCATCCCTTCGTTCCTCCTCCCGACGGGAACGGCAATTTCGGATGGGCTGGAATCCCCGTGGCAGCCGCATCCATCTTCTTTGCCTATATCGGCTTTGACGCCGTCTCCACCGCCGCACAGGAAGCCAAGAACCCGCAGCGCGACATGCCTATCGGCATCCTCGGTTCGTTGGTCGTCTGCACCATTCTCTACATTCTCGTTTCGCTCGTTATGACCGGCCTGGTGAGCTACAAGGCGCTCAACGTCTCAGCTCCCGTCGCACTCGCCATCGACGCAACCGGCGTAGGCTGGGGCTCGGTGCTGGTCAAAGTCGGCGCCATCTTCGGCCTGGCCACCGTCATGCTCGTCATGCTCCTCGGCCAGACGCGCGTCTTCTACTCCATGTCGCGCGACGGCCTGCTGCCCAAGGCGTTCTCCTCGATTCATCCCAGGTTCCGTACGCCGTGGATTACCACCATCATCTTCGGCCTGTTCGCGGCCATCATGCCCGCATTCCTTCCCATCGACAAACTCGCCCAGTTGGTCAACATCGGCACGCTGCTGGCCTTCACCATCGTCTCCGCTGGTGTCTGGATTCTCCGCGTACGCCATCCCAACATGGAGCGGCCTTTCAAAACCCCGCTGGTGCCGCTCGTGCCGTTCCTCGGCATCGTGTCAGCCTTCTACCTCATGACACGCCTGTCGGCCATCACCTGGATTGTGATGCTCATCTGGCTCGTCGTCGGCCTGGCCATCTACTTCAGCTATTCCATCAAGAACAGCAAGGTGCAAAAGCTGGCTGTCGCACCGGAAGGCGACTAGTCCGTATCGAGAACATCTCTCCGGCCATGTGGAAAACTCTTGTCAAGCCCCTGGCCGGAAAATATTTTCTAACACGTTGATTCCATTGAGCAAAAAACTCCAGCCAGTTTGCGCTCAATTAACCTCAAATATGCCAAACTAACAATAAGCAGAAAAACGGCCCGGTTCCTTAGGAACTGGGCCGTTCTGTTTTCCGCTAACTCAAAAGAAAGGAGCCCCTAATGCACGCAACGGCAGGCACAACCATCTGTAACCTGACACCTGAAACCTGTAACCAGTCTTCCCCACAGTTCCACAGTTCACAAATAAAGATTCTGCACAGTCCCTGTGCAATCGTCCGCAACGCAAACAAAATAAACGAACTGGGAAAGCACCCCACTGTGCGCATACACACGGACGCATCTTTTCATGCACAACAGAAGATTCACCGCGACTTTCGCGTGTAGCACGAAAACTGCTTCTCGATGCTGATAACGAGTTTTATTTCAGTACGGTAAGCATTTGGGAGATCGTCATCAAGCAGGCAAAAGGCCTCTCAGGATTCGATGCCGATCCGCATCTTGTACGTGATTCTGTCCTGCAATGTTGGATACAGCGAGATTGGAATCACAAGCCAGCATGTTCTGGCCGTGTCCTCTCTTCCACCCATACATAAAGATCCCTTCGACCGTCTGCTGATTGCTCAGGCAATAGTCGAAGGGATCACATTGCTTACAGCGGATGCGATAATCGCCCGCTACTCAGAACCAATCAAGAAAGTTTAAGCCGTAGCCTTCGCGCAGAACTCATCAAACGCGCGAATTAACTCACCGGCAATCTGCTGCGCCGTAGCCTGCTCGATAACAAAGCGCGGCATCATGTAGATGAGTTTGCCGTCGCGCATAATGGCGATGGACGGGGATGACGGCGGCTGGCCTTCAAAGTAGCCGCGGGCACGATCAGTGGCTTCGCGGTCCTGACCGGCGAAGACCGTAATCTTGTGGTCGGGTTGATTAGTGGCATTAGCCAACGCAAGGCGAACGCCGGGGCGCATCTTGCCGGCGGCGCAGCCGCAAATGGAGTTCACCACAACCATCGTGGTGCCGGGCTGAGCGATGGCTGCATCCACCTCATCCGCCGTCTTTGTTTCCTGGATTCCGGCGCGCACCAGTTCTTCGCGCATCGGAATGACCATAATCTCTGGGTACATTACTGCCTCCGGGCAGGGGAATTTGCCTAATTTGATTCTAAACCCGCCCTCGGGATGCAAAACAGCGCAGCCGGGCCGTGTAGCGTAGCTTTAGTGATACTCATGGAAGAAAACAAACCGCTCGGCCCGCTCACCACATTGGGAGTCGGCGGCCCAGCCCGCTATTTCTGCCAGGCCCAAACCGAGCAGGAAATTGCAGAAGCCTGCGAATGGGCAGCTACACGCGGCCTGCCGCTCTTCGTACTCGGCGGCGGCAGCAACCTCGTCATCTCCGACGCCGGATTCAACGGCCTCGTACTGCACATCGCCCTGACCGGCATTGAAATAGCTGCAAGCGCGGATTCCGCTGCTGTTGTGTACCGCGCAGCCGCAGGCGAAAACTGGGATAACTTCGTTCAGCGAGCCGTAGAAGACAACAACGCCGGAATCGAATGCCTCGCCGGAATCCCTGGCACAGTAGGCGGAACGCCCGTCCAGAACGTAGGAGCCTACGGCCAGGAAGTTTCCTCCGTAATCGAGCGCGTCCGGGCCTTTGACACACAGCAACAGGCTTTCATCGAGTTTTCTGCAGAAGAGTGCGAGTTCTCCTATCGCCGCAGTCGCTTCAACTCAACAGACAAAGGCCGCTACATTGTCACCCGCGTAGATTTCCGCCTGCAGTACAACGGAGCACCAACCCTGAAGTACGCCGATTTACAGCAAGGCTTTGCCGGAAACGCGCATCCTTCTCTCGTAGAGGTCGCCGCAACAGTACGCCGCATTCGCCAAACCAAAGGCATGCTGCTCGTAGAAGGCGATGCAGACTGTCGCAGCGCCGGAAGCTTCTTCAAAAACCCGATAGTGCCACTCGAAACAGTAAGCGCAATCACAGCAGCCACCGGAAAAGAACCACCAAAGTTCCCAGCCGGAGATGCGCAGCATGCAAAAATCTCCGCCGCATGGCTAATTGAGCAAGCCGGTTTCTCAAAAGGCTATGTGCATGGAGAAGCAGGCGTCTCAACATGCCATACGCTCGCCCTCGTGAATCGCGGCGCTGCAACAGCTTCCGACGTGCTCGCACTTGCAGAAGAAATCCGCATCGCCGTACGAGAAAAATTCAGCGTTCAGTTGGAGATGGAACCAGTGCTAGTCGGTTTTTAAGTCCGCAGGCTTGTGTGCAGATTGAAGGCTGCGTTCCAGCCGTTCGCGTTCTTCGCGCAGCACTTCCTGCGCAGGCCCCTGCGCCACAAGCTGTCCACCGCGAACAAGCACAACCTCCGCATCTGTCAGAAACGCATCGGTTGCGTCATGCGTAGCCTGAATAACCTGCACGCCATGCTCATGCAGCCACGGTTGCAGGCGTTCCAGCAACGCGTCACTGGCTTTGCCGTCGAGCGCAGAAAAAGGCTCATCCATAAGCAACAAACGCGGCATTGGCGCCAGCGCTCGCGCCAATGCAATTCGCTGTGACTCGCCGCCGGATAGGTGCTGCACACGGCGGCTCAGCAAGTGCTCCGCCTGCACAAGCTGTAACATCTGCTGCACACGTTTGTTTCGCGTTGCGCTATCCTGCGCATGCAATCCATAGCCAACGTTGCCGGTCACGCTCAGGTGAGGGAAGAGAGCGGGCTGCTGAGCAACCATCCCGATTCGTCTCGCACCTGGCTTCACGTTCGCAATCTCCTGACCGTCGAGAGCAACTCGCATCAAGCCACCACGTTCAAGCCCTGCCATCACACGCAATAGCGTACTTTTCCCGGAACCGGACGGACCAAAGAGTACTGTCCACTCAGAGGCAAAGCGGCATTGCATTTGCAAATGAAAACTACCGCGCCGTATATCGATGGAGCACTCAATCATGATGGGTACTCCGTGCGCTGCGTTGTTGGCCTGTGGCATAAATTACCGCAAGTGCAACCAGGCTCATCCCGAGCAAAACTGCCGCCGTACGCGTTGCAGATGCGTAATCGAAGTTCTCCACCTGGTTATAGAGCACGATAGAAAGCGTGCGCGTAGCACCCGGTATGTCACCGCCGAGCATCAGTACCACGCCAAACTCGCCCACGGTATGCAGAAAGCTGAGCACTGCGGCGGTAATCAACGACCTGCGTGCCAACGGTATGAGGATGGTTGCAATTAGCCGTAGCCTGCCTGCACTGAGCAACCGGGCCGCATCTATCAGCGAAGGGTGGACGGCAGAGAATCCGGCAGTAATTGGCTGCACAGCAAAGGGCAGGCTGTAAATTACCGATCCAACGACCAGTCCGGAAAAGGAAAACGCAAGTGGATGCCCAAGCACAGCAATAATGGCTTGTCCGATGGATGTGCGCGGCCCAAGCAGCACCAATAGGAAGAAGCCAAGCACCGTGGGCGGCAGCACCAGAGGCAGAGCTGTGAGCGCTTGCAGCACGGCAAGCCAGCGCCCGCGTCCCAGGGTGAGGAGCGCAGCCAACGGCACTGCGATTGCGAGCAGAATGACTGTCGTCAGCGTTGCCAGCCGTAAGGTGAGGAGGAGAGCCTGCCAGTCCATGTATTTATTAAACAGAATACGTGGCTAAGTCGGTGCGCGGTTAGTTCCGTTATTTTGCCGGAGCCAGTCCGCTCTTTGCGAACTGCGCCTGTACCGAAGCTGAGAGCAGATAGCTGAGAAACTTGTGTGCTCTGTCGCGCTGCGAGGTCTTCTTCACGATGACTGCGCCCTGCTCAATCGGCGGATAAAGATTACGCGGAATCACGAAGTAGCTTCCAGAAGACGACATGCGCGCAGTATTGGCCGATGTCAGTGAAATCAGCCCAGCATCCGCATTTGCGGAATCCGCAAATTGCGCAGTCTGCGCAATGTTTTCCGCCGTCACCAGCTTTGGCTGCAGCGAGTCATGCAGCCCAAGGCTCTTAAGAGCAGCGACAGCAGCCCGGCCATAGGGCGCACGGTCGGGATTCGCAATCGCCAGCCGCCTAAGCGCAGGGCTTTTCAGCGTGTCGAGCGTGGGGGTGCCTAATCCTGAGTCTTTGCGCGTCCACAAAACCAGCGTTCCTTTTGCATAGGTAATCGGTGCGGAAGAATCTGCGAAGCCCGTCGCATCTGCCAGCCCTGCATCCACCAGCTTCTTCGGATAGCTCAGGTCCGCGGAAAGAAACACGTCAAACGGCGCGCCGTTTTGAATCTGCGTGGTCAGTGCAGCGGAGGCCTCGTAGGTTGCCTCTGCATGAATTCCCGTTGTCTTTTCAAACTCTGCAAGGATTGGAGGCAGTACCGGCTGCAGGTCCGCGGCTGCGGCAATGCGGAGCGTGGTTTGCGCCGCGCCTGAGAAGCTCGCAAGGATTCCCAGCATGAAAATCAGCGCAAATTGAACAGGTTTTCTCCGCATTCTCTTCTCCCCAAAAACAAACTTTCCCTCTCACTGGTAGGCTATCAGCAGAGATGAACGACAATCTGCATCAGTTACGTTGTTTTGGCTGCGGTGCGCGTATCTCCGGCCAGGAGGCACGGCCGGACTTCCGCTGCGCTGTCTGTGGAGACCTGTTTGAAGTGGAGTATCCTGGTTGGGCTAAGCGTGGCGGGCCGGACCGGCCCAACCCCGGCGCGCTCAAGTGGCTTTGGCGCGAGCGACGAGCTTCCTCGGAGACGATTGACCACTCCGGTGTGTGGCGTTTTCGAGAGCTGCTTCCGTTTCTCGATAGTTTTGGCAATGCCGTGACGCTGCGGGAAGGGAATACACCGCTCTATCCGCTCACGCGTGCTCAAAAAGCTCTTGGCATTGACCAGATCTATGCCAAGCACCAGGGCATGAACCCGACCGGCTCTTTCAAAGATACCGGCATGACAGCGGCTCTTAGCGTTGCGCATGAGCGGGGTTTTGAGTGGGTGGCCTGCGCTTCGACGGGCAACACTTCTGCTGCTATGGCCGCCTATGCGGCTCGTGCCGGCATGCGGAGCCTTGTGCTGATTCCGGAAGGGAAGATTGCCTGGGGCAAGCTCTCGCAGGCGATGGATTATGGTGCGGTAACATGCCAGCTTCCAACAGACTTTGACGGCTGCCTGCGGCTGCTTACGCAGATTGTGAATGAGGCGCCTATTTATCTGCTGAACTCGGTCAATCCTTATCGTCTGGAAGGCCAGAAGACTCCCGCGTTTGAGATTGCCGAAGCGCTGGACTGGAATGTGCCGGACCATCTGATTGTTCCCGGCGGCAATCTGGGCAACAGCTCCGCGTTGGGTAAGGGCTTCCGCGAACTGAAGGAGCTCGGGCTCGTTTCTCGGATTCCGCGAATTACCGTAGTGCAGGCACAGGGGGCAAATCCGCTGGTGCGGACGCTGGCGCTTGGGCCGGGCGCCACGCTTGAGCCTGTCGAAGCCGATACGCGTGCTACGGCAATTCGCATTGGGAACCCTGCGTCGTGGCGCAAGGCTGCCAAAGTGATTGAGGAGACCGGCGGCTGGTGCATTGACGTTACAGAGGCGGAGATCGCCATTGCCAAGGCAGAAATTGGCGCTGAAGGGCTAGGGTGTGAGCCTGCTTCGGCTGTCACGCTTGCAGGTTTGAAAAAACTGCGTGCGAAGGGGCTCATCGGATCTAGCGACACGGTAGTGCTTGTGCTGACAGGGCATACTCTCAAGGATGCGGATTACACCATCGGTTTTCACCGCGGCAGCTTGCTGATGGACGAGGAGAAGGCTGGCGTTTCGGGGCAGATTGAGCCACTGCAGCGAAATGCTGTTTCTGTCGATGCAACTGCTTCTGCGGTACTTGCAGCCATGAAGGACGCCTCGGCATGAGTGAACCTTTCCGGATCAAACTGCCGGCAACATCGGCGAACCTTGGCCCCGGTTTTGATACCGCAGCCGTGGCGCTCGATTTTCATCTGGAAGTTGAAGCAGAGCCTGCAGAGGTGTTTTCCATTCAAGCCACGGGGCGCGATGCGGAGCGCTGTGGCCGTTTGGAAGACAATCTGGTGCTTGACCTCTATCGCGCCATGCTTGCGCGGGAGGGAAAGCAGGTGGTTCCGCTTGCCGTTCGCATGCGGAACGAAATTCCGCTGGGGATGGGATGTGGCTCTTCGGCTGCCGGTCGTTTGGCGGCGCTGATGTTAGCAGTAAGGTTCGGGAACCTTGGGTGGTCCAACGAGCAAATACTGGAAGAAGCTGTGCAGTTGGAAGGCCATCCGGATAACGTGGCCGCCTGCTGGCTGGGGGGCTTTGTCGTAGCGGCGCAGAGGGGCGGTAAAGTCGAAGTAGTTCGTGTTAAGCCTCCGGCAAGTTGGCGTGCGATTGTGGTGATACCCGCTGAACCTCTGGCGACCAGTAAAGCCCGCGCTGTACTTCCCTCAAGCTATTCGCGAGCGGATGTGGTTGCGAATCTGCAGTCCGTGGCGCTATTAGGGCTTGCCTTTGCCCAGGGAAATGGTGAGTTGCTTAAGACGGCCATGTCCGACACGATTCATCAGCCGTACCGGGAGTTAATCTGTCCTATGCTGCCACGCATTCTGCCATTGGCGGGGACGCCTGGCATTCTGGGCGTGGCACTGAGTGGGGCCGGACCGGCAGTACTAGTAATTGCCGAGAGCGAAGCAGGAGTCGTAGCAGCTTCTGCGGCGATTCGAGACTCGCTCGCTGGCCTGCCTGCTGTCGAATTGCAAGTTAGCCAATTTGAGCCTGTTGGCGGATCGATTTTTACTGACTAGGTTTTCTACAGTGCCAGTGCCTCAAACTATGTTACCCCGGTTACGTTCGTGAGCGTTCTTCGACGGAATCCCGCACAAAAGGCACTATTTATCGGCGCGTGCAGGCCAGTTTCATACTGCGAAATTTGGTTACTTTTTGGTTACCTAAGATTTCTTGCTTCAAGTGGACAAAACCCATACTCTACGCATCGTGGGCAGTTCTGGGGGAGGGCTGCTCTAGCGCCCGAGATTCCTTGATGGGGATCCGGGCGCTTTTCCTTTGCAGTGCGTTTTTGTTCCTCTAGGTCTTTGATTTTCCGCTTCGTTGCTCTTCCGAATGCCCCCTTTGCGACTTTCTGCTTCTCTAACGCATCCCATGAGAGACTGGTTGCAGAGAAGCCGGCTTGAGTCGGCAGATGCACGAAGGAGGAACATGGCGGGAGCAGGTATCTTGGAAGTAACGGATGGTAGCTTTGAGCAGGAGGTGCTGCAGAGCGAGCAGCCCGTTCTGGTAGATTTCTGGGCAGGTTGGTGCGGCCCCTGTAAGATGATTGCGCCTTTTGTGGACGGCATTGCCGCCCAATATGAGGGCAAGATCAAGGTAGCGAAGGTGAATGTGGACCAGAATGGCGCCACCCCCTCGCGCTATGGTATCCGTGGCATCCCTGCGCTTTTGTTTTTTAAGGGAGGCAAGGTGGCTGACCAGATTGTTGGTTATGTCCCGCAGGAAGCGATTGCCGAGAAGGTTGAAAAGCTGATTGCGTAACGGCGCTCAGTGATTCGTGGTTAGAAAGACATAAGGCCCGGCATTATGCCGGGCCTTTGCTTTTGTTGATTATGTGGACGGCTTCCTGAACGTTGTCTCAGTGGTACTTTCTTAAGACACCCAGCACGCGTCCCTGAATGGAAACCTGGGAGGCTGGTATGTAGATAGGCTCCATCTCCAGGTTTGCCGGTTGAAGACGCACTGTTTTCCCCTCAGCATAATAACGCTTCAGCGTCGTTTCCGCACCGTGGACCAAGGCAACCACAATCTCTCCCTGCCGTGCGACATTGGTGCGCTCTACGAGCACATAGTCGCCACTGATGATGTGCTCATCGCGCATGGAGTCGCCGCGCACTTCGAGTGCAAAGACATCGCGGTTGCCCACTACATCATGCAGGGAAATACTCTCTGCTGCCTCATTTGTCTCTACGGGCCTGCCGGCTGCGATGCGGCCCGCAAGCGGGAGCCTATCGCTGGTACGCGAACGCGTTCCAGGCGGTAGTAGGTCAATCGAGCGGCTGCGGTTGTGTACACGGTCCAGAAGGCCCTTTTTTTCGAGGTTTGTGATGTGTTTGTGCACGGTTGCGAGGCTCTTGAGCCCCATGCCGCGTGCGATTTCCTCGAAGGAGGGGGAGTAGCCATTGCGGCTCACAAAGGATTCGAGAAAATCGAGGACTTCCTTCTGTCTACGGGTAATAGCCATGGGCGCATTATAGCGAATAAAAAGCGAATTGCAAAAAAATAAGGAGCAGAAAGTAAGGCAATAACAAAAACTCTTGAGATGTGCCTGAGTTTTGTTATCTCTTTGTCCGCTCTTAGTAGACGCCCATTTTGAAACTTATAAACTGCGAATCCCATACATGGAATTCGCTCTTATCTTTTCTGCTTTCCAATCTTGTCTTCAAAAGATTCTCACGCGATGGTGGAGATGCACACATGAGAGCTTTCTTATTCAGATGGCTTAAATGTGGACAAGCTACTGCATTAAGACAGGGCGCAGGAGAAAAGGTTTTTCATGAGACTACTGATTGCCGAAGACGATCCAGCGCTGGGGGTATTTCTCTCGCGCGGCCTTGAGTCCGACGGACACCGGGTTCGACTGGCCCAGAACGGAGCTGAGGCCTTGGCCGCATTCCGAGAGGATTTTCCCGATCTGACGATTCTTGATCTAAATATGCCGGTTATGGATGGCGAGCAGGTGTTGGAAGAACTACGTCGGCTGGATGCGGATCTGCCAGTGCTTGTGCTGACCGGGCGCACGGAGCTTGAAACACGGGTACGTTGTCTTGATCTTGGCGCGGACGATCTGATGAGCAAACCCTTCAGCCTGCATGAGTTGCGTGCCCGTTGCCGTGCCCTGCTGCGCCGCAAGAGGGAGGCTCGCCTAGTACTTCGCGCGGGTGATCTGGAGGTGGATCGCATGGAGCACTCTGTACGCCGTGCGGGCCAACCCGTCTCGCTTACCAACAAAGAGTTTGCACTTCTTGAGCAACTGATGCTCAATCGCGGCCAGTGTGTCTCGCGTGTTGATCTTCTCGACTCGGTTTGGAATATGGAGCCGGCGCAGACAACCAACATCGTAGATGTTTATGTGAACTACCTGCGTCGCAAGCTTAAGGATCCTCCGCCCGGCCACTTGGTGCGTACCGTACGCGGGCAGGGGTACCGCATCCCTTCGGATGCTGAGCTTGCGTTGCCCCCGGTGGCGATAGTCGATCCTTCGGGAACCGGACCTATCGCGAGAATCGCGTCTCAGGCCTAAGCCTAACTATTTTTGCAAAGGAGAATCGCTCATGCCGCAACCCGCCTCATATTTGAATCATGGCTCGCTGCCGTTTAGCCCCTCTTCTGCGTCTATTTCGGCAGCACGGTCACGTCAGCGTACAGTTCTTGTGGTCAGCACGGATGCTGGCTTTCGGCAACGGTTGCGCGATGTGCTTGTGGGGCTTCGGTGGCAGGTGCGTGAGGCTGTAAGCGGAGCGCAGGCCTGGGCAGAAGCCGATGCTGCCGCGCTTGAGGCGGTCATTGTCGATTCCTGGTTGCCAGATCTTGATCTGGGAGAATTCCTTCGGGAGTTTCAGGCAGTTTTTGCAGGCGTGGATATTCTGACAGCAGAGGGAGAGACTCCTGTTGAGGGAACGCGCAGCGCGTATCGACAGGAGTTGCTGTATGTGTTGCGCAGCAATCAGAGCATAGGCGCTGAATCGGTGGATGTTTCAGGGGCTAGCCGGTCTGACACGGCGGCTTGGAATACGGCACCTGTTGTGCTTGAGGCAGCTACTTCTGCAACCTTTACGAAAACGAGTTATGCTCCTGCGCTGGTTTCACAAACAGTTAATTCTGTTACGCCACAGGTGGAACGCCTTCCCGAGCTGATTGGTAATGCGCCGCAGATGCTCGAAGTAAGTCGCCGCATTCGTCTCGTTGCCCCTCGTTCAACACCTGTGCTGATTGAGGGGCCCACGGGCACTGGCAAAGAACTGGTGGCTCGCGCATTGCATCGTCTTTCCCCGCGCAACCGAAAGCCATTTGCTGTTATTAACTGCGCGGCAATTCCGGAAGCGCTGCTCGAAGCTGAACTCTTTGGCCATACGCGCGGCGCCTTTACGGGGGCGGTGCAGGGAAGACAGGGGCGCATTGAGGCGGCAGATGGAGGCACGCTCTTCCTGGATGAGATTGGGGAGATGCCGCTGGCCCTGCAATCGAAGCTACTGCGCTTTGTGGAGTGTGGAGAACTGCAGCGTGTTGGCGATAACGAAACCATCAAGGTGGATGTGCGGATTATTGCTGCTACACACCGACCGCTTGCGAAAAATGCGACTGAGGGTATCTTCCGCTCAGACCTCTACTATCGTCTTGCGGTTTTTCTCATTCGCACTCCCGCGCTGGCTGAGCGCGGTTCCGACCTGCAACCGCTTGTGCAGTACTTTCTTGACAAGCTGGGACGCGTGGAGCCAGTGAAGCGCATTGACGCGGATGCGATGGCCGTATTGGCTTCCCACGCATGGCCCGGCAATGTACGCGAACTGCAGCATGTGCTTGAGCGTGCAGCAATTCTCGCTGGCGACGCGCCGGTAATTACAGCGAACGAGATTGATTTTGGTGCTATGACGAATTGACTGTGCGTGTGCATGGGAATGACTGGAGGAAACGATGCAGATTCAAACGATGATGAGCGATCAACTAGCGCGATACCTGGATCTTGCGGCTGATGAGACAAAGCTTACTGCGACGAATATGGCGAATGTGGACACGCCTGGATTCCGGGCTATGGGCTTTGATTTCGAGACCGAGATGCGACAGGCAATGTTTGGAATAGAAGAGGGCATCGTTCCTTCCCGTCCGAAGCTGCGTCCAGAAGAAAACCTGATCACGCGTCCTGATGGTAATAATGTTTCGATGGACCGCGAGAGTTTGCATATGGCGGAGTCACAGTTGAAGTACAAGACGGGGATTGCGCTTATCAAGCAGGAGTACCAGACAGAGATGGACGCGATTCATGCGGACAGTAAGTAGTATGTCTATGCTTGCAGCGGAATCTTTAGCAGATTTGCCAGGAGGAAGAGGCAGGAAATGAATTTATTTGGATTGATGGAGACCTCGGGGAGTGCTATGCAGGCGGAGCGCATGCGAGCTGAAGTAGTCGCAACGAATATGGCCAATGCGGAGACAACACGTACGGCCGACGGAGGAGCCTATCACCGTCAGCATGTTGTCTTCGCCGCGAATGGCAATGATCCAGCATTTGCACAAACCATGAATGGAGTATTGGATGCGCCTGCACCGCTCCCACTTCTTCCGTTGCCGGGAATGAACACGAATGAGGGACCAGCAGGTGGCGTGCACATTGCGCAGGTGGTGCAGGATCCTGCCGCGCCTCTTCGCCGTTATGACCCTGGCCATCCGGACGCTGGCGCGGATGGTTATGTCGAATATCCCGACATCAATCCTCTCACGGAGATGGTGGATCTGATGGGAGCCACTCGTGCTTATGGACTGAATGGCTCTGCGGTACAGGCTGAAAAGAGCATGATCGGCACAGCGCTCGATATCGCCAAGGCTTAGCATTTTCACGGAACTCATCTAAAGGGAGAACAAGAATGTCCGCAGCAGCTATCCAGGCTATTGCCAGTAGCATCAATAATGCGATGTTGACCAACGGCATTCCGACTCAACTGCAATCGGCCCAAACTTCGCAGCTTTCTGGGTTTGTGCTCCCTGCAGATGGCTCAGAAACGATGCCCTTTGCCGATTTGCTTACGGATGCGGTTGGTGAGGTAAATCGCTTGCAGGATACGGCGCGTTCCACGGTGAAAGGGTTGATGACGGGCACCGGAGTGGATGTGCATCAGGCGATGATTGCAACAGAAAAAGCCAACATGGCTTTTGAGCTTGCACTCTCGGTTCGCAACAAAGCAGTGCAGGCCTATCAGCAGGTTATGAGCATGCAATTCTAGGCGTGCAAGTGATCCGCAGGTGAGAGCGGAACTGAACGGACGAAATCTTTCTTCAAACCAGCTTCATTAGCACAAGGTGCATACGAGCATGGCTGCAGGAACACAATTAGAGATGAGTACGCCGCCTCTCAGAGATGGCGAAACCGGCAAGGCGCAATGGGCCGGGAGAGTAGGCGCGCTCGGAACGCGTGCTAAAATCCGCTGGGCAGAGATGGAGCCGCGCCAGCGTACATGGGCAATTACTGCCGCCGCACTTCTGGCAGTGGTTGCTGGATTCCTTGCCTGGTATGGGTTGCATACCGATTGGAAAGTTCTCTACACGGGCCTTGATACCGACGACGCTCGGCAGATCGAGCAGGTTCTTGCTCAGGGGCAGATTCCTTTTGACGTTGCCGCACAGGGCGGTACGATTCGTGTGCCTGCTGCCCAGCTTGATAAAGCTCGTCTTGCCACAGCGGCAAAAGGTGGCACCAAGAGTGGGCGCATGGGGTTTGAAATCTTCGATAAGCCTAATTGGGTTGGCTCGGAGTTCGACGAGCAGGTGAATTATCAACGTGCTCTTGAGGGGGAACTGGAGCATACTATTGGGACGCTTTCTGATGTGGAATCAGCACGCGTGCATCTTGTGATGACGCATGACTCTCTTTTCCGGGAACAAGAGCGTCCTGCGAAAGCATCTGTTGTGCTCAAGTTGCGTCATGCGAATCTTGCGGATGGTGAGGCCGATGCGATTCGCAATATGGTTGCGTCTGCGGTCGATGGACTAACTCCCGATCGTGTTGCTCTCGTTGATGCTGCCGGACATCTCCCTCTTGGCCCCAAGACGCCGGACGCATTGCGTCTCACTGCAGAGCAGGCACTTGAAGAGAAGCTTATTGCTACGCTTGAGCCTGTCACAGGGGTTGGGAACGTGCGCGCCTCGGTTACGCTTGACTATGATCCGACGGCGACGGAAGTTACCGCTGAGAGCTACGATCCTAATCAGACTGCTACGCTCACGATGCAGCGAACAGAGCAATCGACAGGCCCTCAGCCTGTCGCTGCTGGAATTCCAGGCACAGCATCGAACGCGCCTAACGCACAAGCACTTCCGGTTTATCCCCAGGTAAACACACCTCCACAGACTGCTAAGACAGAGAGTGGGACCTATGGTGTCTCAAAGACGATGCGTCATACACTCGAAAATCCTGGCAAGATTCGTCGTCTTACTGCAGCCATCGTTGTCAATGACCGCCTGATGCAGGCATCTACAAGCATCAAGCCTGCAGTATGGCAACCTCGCTCAGCAGATGAACTGCGTAATCTCACTGCCTTGGCGCAGGCTGCAGTGGGATTCGATAATGCTCGCGGCGATCTTGTAACAGTGGAAGATCTCTCCTTTGACACGAATCGCGAAGTGCCAGTCTCATCGCTAGATCGCGCGCTCAAGACGGCGGAGCAATCTCCGGTGCTTATCAAATATGTGGCGCTCCTGCTGGCTGTGGTACTGATTTTGGCGCTCGGAGTACGTCCCGCATTGCATCGAGCACGTTCCGCACGTCCTTCGGAAAAGAACACCACGCCGGAGTTGCCCGCATCTGCGACTCCCGAAGAGGTTGCTCTCGATACTCTTGAATCCTCTGATTCTCCACTCGAACTTGAATTTGAGAGAACGCGTGCGCAGCAGATTCTCGAGCAGGTTACTGATCAGTTGAAAAGGGAACCGGCGCAGAGTTCGCGTCTATTGCAGAGCTGGATCCACTCAGAGTAAGCGATGCCAAACAGTATGCCCAATCAGGAACAACCAGCAAGGACGGCAGAGTTGACTACGCAGCTTGAAATCGAAAATCGCGAAGAGAATCGGCGTATCACCGCACAGATCAAAGGGGTGCGCAAAGCTGCCATCCTGCTGGTTGCTGTAGGCGAAGATACTGCCAAAGAGGTTTTACGTGCACTGCCAGAGCCCGATGTGCAGCGGCTAACAGAGGAACTTGCCGATCTGCGTAATATTCAGCCAGCGCTCTCGGCACAGGTTCTTGAAGAGTTCTGGCAGTTGATCGAAACGCAAAACTACATCATGCATGGTGGCGCAGAATACGCTAGCCGGTTGCTGGTGGAAGCCTTTGGAAAAGAGCGCGCCGAAGATTTGATGCATATGGTGCGTCGCTCGCAGGAAGCATCGCAGGGGAATCTGGCCAAGCTACAGCGCACGGATCCTGTACAGCTCGGCAAGCTTCTTGATAGCGAGCATCCGCAGACCATTGCACTTGTACTTGCGCATCTTGATCCACGGCGCGCTGCGCAAGTGCTTGATAATCTCAGTCCGGAGCATAAAGTTGTAGCGGTTCGCAGGCTTGCCGAGATGCGCCAGTTTTCTCCCGAGATGGCGCAGAAGGTTGCGCACATTCTCCACAGGCGGCTTGAGAATGTTGGCGATACGGGACGCAAGGCGTATTCCGGCTTTAAGGCCGTAGCCGATCTTCTTAACCGGCTGCATGTCGAGGAATCCAAGCATATCCTGGAAGCGATTGAAGAAGGCGCACCTGAGATGGCAATTAGCATACGCAATCTCATGTTTACCTTTGAAGATCTTGTCACCGTTCCTCCGGCGACGATTCGCGAAATCGTATCCGGTGTTGATAAGCGGCAGCTTGCGCTTGCCCTGCGTGGTGCAAAGGAAGATCTGCAAGCACAGGTCTTCAAGGCCATGAGTTCACGTGCTGTTGAAATGCTGCAGGAAGATATGGAAGTGCTTGGCCCAGTACGCTCGCGTGAGGTGGCACAGGCCCAGCAGGAAATTCTTAGCCTTGCACGTAAGCTTGAGTCAGAAGGCAAGGTGATTCTCAAGCTTGAGACCGGTGACGAAATGATTGCATAACGTGTCGAAAGAGGAGTAATCGTGCAGAAAATCCGTATGTCGTTCACTGAGTCATCTTCGCTAGACCGCTCTGGAGCGGCATGGACTATCAAGAAGTTTGAGTATCCAATATTCGAGCCTAATTTGATTGAGCAGGATTCCGCAGCTTTCGGAAAAGAGGTTGTCGAGGCGTGGGAACCTGGCGTGATTCCAGATGAGGCGAAAGATATTTTTCCAGAGGGTGAAGTCGCTGCTTCTAAAGATGATCCTTTGTCATCATCTGCAGCAACGGAAGCTCTCTTAAGTGAAGTTCGTCAGCAAGGGTACGAGGCTGGCCATAAGCAGGGGTACGAAGAAGGCAGACTTGCCGCAGAGGAGGAGGCGCACACAGCATTGATGGAGCGCTCCCGCTCCGTAGATGAGATGCGCAAATCGGAGTTCGTAAAACTGGCTCAGAATTTTGATGAAGCATGCGAGCGCTACTCACACACGATGGAGCCAGAGGTTGTTCGGCTGGCTCTTGCCGTTGCCGCCCGTATTTTGCGCCGCGAGGCGCAGATGGATCCACTTCTGCTCACCGGGGCAGTTCGGGTGGCCCTCGGGCAGATTTCTGCTTCGAGCAAGGTACGGTTGAAGGTTCCATCGAATGATCTGCAGTTATGGAAGGAAGCGATTGCGCATCTGCCTAAGCTTTCTGTTCGTCCAGAGGTTTTTCCGGGTGAAAATATGCGTCTTGGCGATTGCATTATCGAAACAGAACTAGGTTCTGTCGATCTCGGTGTACGTGCACAGCTGAGCGAGATTGAACGAGGCTTCTTTGATCGCCCAAATGCCCTGACGGTGCCTTCCAGCGCTTCTGTAGAAACGGCAAACGAGGCGAGTGCATGATGGCAATGCAAACGACCCCTTCACTGTGCAGATACTTTAGCCGCCTGAATAGGGTTCAGCCATGGCGCTGGCGAGGGCAGGTACTTGAATCTATAGGTCAGACTATCGAGTCAACTGGTCCGCTTGCCTCGGTAGGGGAGTGTTGTGAGACTGTTGACCGCTTCGGTCGAGTACACCGTGCTGAGGTGATTGGCTTTCGTGGCTCTAACGTTCTCTCCATGCCAGTAGAAAGCAATGAAGGCATTCGCTTTGGCGATGAAGTATGGGCATCGGGTACGTATCCAGAGATTGAAATAGGCCCCGAGTTGATAGGCCGCGTGCTCAATGCATTGGGTGAGCCAATCGATGGACTTCGCCCCCCTGCTTCTTCCGCAACGGCATCCATTGACGGACAGGTTCGTTCTCCGTTTGACCGCGTGCCGATCAAGAGCCCGCTAGGTACAGGCATTCGCGCGATTGACTCTCTTCTTACTGTCGGACGCGGTCAGCGTGTAGGTGTTTTCGGGGGCTCCGGGGTTGGCAAGAGCACGCTGATAGGGATGATGACGCGTAACACTGAGGCAGACGTGACAGTCGTTGGCCTTGTGGGCGAGCGCGGCAGAGAGGTTGGCGAGTTTCTCGAAGACGCGCTCGGTGAAGAGGGGCGCAAGCGCTCTGTTGTTGTTGTGTCTACTTCGGACGAATCTCCGCTGTTGCGTATGAGGGCAGCACTTGTTGCCACCACCGTCGCTGAGTCTTTTGCGGCAAAAGGGAAACATGTGCTGCTTGTCCTGGACTCATTGACACGCTTTGCCATGGCTGCGCGTGAGATTGGGCTTGCAGCGGGAGAGCCGCCGACGGCGAAAGGATATACACCTTCGGTCTTCACGCGGCTTGCTAAGCTGATTGAACGCACCGGACAGTTTCGCTCTGGATCTATTACGGCCTTTTATACCGTGCTCATGGAAGGAGACGACCAGCAAGACCCTTTGGTAGATGCAGTACGTTCGTTGCTGGATGGCCATGTCGTTCTCTCTCGTGCTCTAGCTTCGGAAGGCTGGTATCCACCTATCGAAGTGCTCGATTCTATCAGCCGTCTCATGCCTGCGGTTGCATCTCCTAAACATCGTGAACAGGCAGCGCTTCTGCGCCGGCTCATAGCTATTTACGCACGCTCAGAAGATCTTATACGCATTGGGGCCTATCGCCCAGGCACAGATCCTGAACTTGATAGAGCTATCGCTGCGCGTTCTAAACTGAGAGGATTTTTCACGCAGAAGGCACATGACCAGGTACGCTTTGATGCTGCGCTTAGCCAGCTTGAAGCGATTGCCAGCGAGGTTTAGCCTGTGCCTGTCTCGAACGCACTCAAACGTCTTCTTCGTATACGCGATATAGAGCAGGAGCAGCATCGTATAGCGCTTGAATCAGCGCTTTCTGAACTGCGTATGCTCGAAGATGCACTCTCCGCAGCAACGGAACGGGAACATAACGGGCGTGGTGAGTTCACTGCAAGCGTGGGTGCAGGTGAATCTGTCGTGCGTCATACAGCTCTTGTAGAAACGAACATTGGCGAACGACATAGATTTGCGCTCGGTCCGATGCTTTCGCATGCCGAAGCAGAAACCGCACGCCGTCATCATGCGTTCTTGCTCAAGCGCATGGAGCATCGCCAGGCGGAGACGCTTATCCATGAGGTGCACGCGGAAGAAGCGGCAGAAGAGGCCCGTGAGAATCAGCAGACGCTCGACGACTGGTTTCTCGCACGCACACTGCGCAAGCAGAACGGAACATCTTCCAAGTAGTTTTTTTAAAGCCGCAAAATCGATATAGACGAATTAGAATTTCGCCAGAAATGGTTGTTATGCCTCAGGACATATATCTCGATAAATTGTGATAACCTTCTAACTGACAGCTTCTTGTCTTTGGCACGTCATCTGCATGCTTCCCAAGCATGACCGTAGCCGTAGGATTAGATGCCACCACTGCCATTGTGGGTAAGGCAGCCGAACAGGGTGTGCCAAAGGATGGCACAAGCACAACAGGAGCGCGCAGTCGCCGTGCTTCTGCATCGCCGGCTAACACGGCTGCGATTGCGGGCAACTTCCGTACTGGATTTGAAGAGGTCCTAAGCACACTCAATGGCGTATCTTCTGCGCAGGAATCGAGTCAGGCATTCGAAACGCTCACGGCTGCTGGGAACGACGCAAAGAGGGCAATTCTCGGCCGGTCTGAAATTGGCTCCATGCCTGTTATCCCATCGGCAACTGCATCTGCACATACTCTTGAGAAGGGTAAGCAGGCCTCAATTGTTTCCGCCAGCAATCCGTTGGTGAAAAGGACTAATCCTTCTGCTGGTGCTACGGCAATCAGCCCGAAGGAGGATGCGCAATCAACATCTGGGCATAGTGCCCGTATTCTTCACCATACAAGCTCGTCTACAAAGAGTTCCGCAGACGATGTTCATCCCGCCCTTTCGCATGAGGTTGTCACTACTACGATTCCACCTGCTCCAGTCATTGCGCAGGTTGTCCAGCCTGTCCCTGTAAAAAAGGCAGCGACCACTCAAGGCGCTACTGTTTTGCCCCATACGACGGGTCAAATTACGCAGGGAAGAACCGCTGTTATGGCTACGCTCTCAGCCCGTAGTGCTACAAATTCTTCTCCAAGCGTATCGGCGTCTTCAGTGTCTTCCGAGCTACATACAGGAGCCTCAGAAGGTGTATATCCAGTTCTTCATGCAGCCGACAGATCGGCCTCGCATGATTCCACTCTTGCTGTTCCTGAATCAGGTGCTACGCAAAAAGCAGACAGGCCATTGCGGTTGAATAAGGAATCGCTTACGCCAGCCGCGACTTCGGAAGAATCAACACTCGCAACATCTTCCAGTAAGGCTTCTGCCTCGGTTGAAGTGAAAGGAGCGGCAACGCCTTCTGAACATGCGGATAGCGTGTCCAGGTTACGAGATCATGGATCGATTCTGCATGGCACTGCCGCGGAAGCTGCAGCGATTCAGCAGCCCGCAACGGCAACATTGTATGCACAAAGCAGCACGGCACCTGTGCGCGATGCTGCAGGCATACAGCATATGCCGGGCAATGGAGGGATGAATACCTCCATTGCGTCGCCCGAGGCGCGTGATACTTTTGCCGCTCTTGATTCCGCTTCCGGGCAACCAGATACAACCTGGGTTCACGCCGGCGCGCGTCACGCAGAGGCTGGATATCTTGATCCTTCGCTTGGATGGGTAAGTGTGCGCGCGGATGTAAGCCCCGATGGCCTGCGTGCATCTGTTGTTCCAAGCTCTCCGGAGGCGGCGCAGGTCCTCGGCTCCCATCTCTCTGGACTGAATTCGTATCTCGCGGAACACCATGGCAGTGCTATCACAGCTTCGCTGTCCTCACCGGAATCTTCAGAGAGCAATAGTATGCCCACCGGAAGCGCGGGACAGAATCAGGGGCAGGAGCAGGCTCATAGCGGTACGCCGCAGCAACGCAACTTCACACAGCAATTTATAACCAACTCACCCGCTGAAGGGACAAGTTCCGCCCAGGCGATTGAATCCACAACTATCACGCGTACGCATAGCGGCGGTATTTCCGTCATTGCGTAGCACATTGCAGGAGGGAAAATGGCAGCAGTTACCAGTGGTATCTGGAATCACGCGGCACAAATAACAACCCCGCTTGGCGGTGCAAAGGCAATGGATGACCAATCCGGCAGTTCAAGCACGGATGGCTCTACTATTTCGGCCAATGACTTTCTTACTTTGCTTGTTACCGAAATGCAAAATCAGGATCCGACAGCGGATACCGATCCTAACGAGTACATCAACCAGCTCGTAAACGTAAATAGCCTTGAACAGCTCATCAGCATTAACCAGACGCTCAGCACGGCGATGAGCGGTACCTCGGAAGCAACTCCTTCTGCAGATTCACAGAAGACTTCTTCCGCCCATGCGCCAACCAGTGTGGCTGCCGTGCATGGAACACATTCTTCTGCAACTTCCGTAGCGTCGGGGAACCTGAGCACTCCCGAAGCGAACCCATCGGCTCTTCGCGTTGCGCGAGCCCTCGACCATCCGCGCATTACGCGTTAACTGCCTACAGGAAGCGGTATCTCAGCAGCTTCGCTTCCTTTGACATTCACACTTCACCGAATCTGAACCTCATCGCATTCAGGAGACCTACGATGCCTAGCTTCTATATTCCGCTTACTGGACTCAACGCAGACTCGACGGCGCTGAATACTATCGCCAACGATCTCGCCAACATGAACACCACCGGCTTCAAGGCCCAAACCACCAATTTCGCGGATCTCTTCTATCAGCAGATTGGCTCCACCGGTTCCGGCGATCCTATCCAGGCGGGCGCGGGCACGCAGGTTGCAAGCAACGAGACGGACTTCTCCGCGGGCACCTCCAACTCGACTGGCCTCAGCGAGAATGTTGCGCTGCAGGGCAGTGGTTTCTTTGTCGTCAGCAATGGCGGACAGCAGTACCTTACGCGCAACGGCGACTTTGGCACGGATAACAGCGGTAATCTCATCACGGCGGATGGCCTCAGCGTTATGGGTTACCCGGCAGTCAACGGAGTTGTGAACTCCAATGCGCCGCTCGTGGCTATCAACATTCCTGAGAACCAGACGCAGGCGCCTTCCGCTACTACGAGTTTTGGCATGAACGCTACGCTTAACGCGAATGCGAACATTGGCGATAGTGCTTCCGGCACTGTTCCCGTTTATGATTCGCTCGGGAACCAGTACCAGGCGACTGTCACCTATACGAAAACCGGCACCAACCAATGGTCCTATAGCATTTCGCTGCCGGATACGCTTAGCGCTGATACCAGCGTTGCTAACACCACTACCTTCAACTTTGGAGCTGGCGCCACGGTTGATCCGAGCACGAATCTCACCATTACCGCGCCGAACAATGCCACTCCGCCTGTAACCACCACCATTACCGCGCCGGCGATAGGCGCTAACGAATCCATTGCGGACTATACGACGGCTATACAAAACGCGCTCACTGCTGCGGGCATTACTACCGGCGTTACGGTTACCAATACCGGCAATCAAATCTCCATCAGCGGAGCCAATGTCTCCACTTCTGGCAACATTGTGCAGGACCCAGCTGGAACCAATACTACCGGCACGCTGCAGTTCGACTCCAATGGAAACCTAGTCACGCCCTCTACCAACGTGAGCGGTATCACCTTCGGGCCTCTTTCCGATGGCGCGTCGAATATGAACTTTACATGGGATCTCTTCGGTACGAATCACACCAGCACGATTTCGCAGGTTGATGTCACTTCTACCGACGGTTCTACGCCAGCTACGGTTTCCGTAGCGAACACTTCGCAGAATGGCTACCCCTCTGGCCAGTACACGGGCTTCACTATCAGTTCGAGCGGTGTTGTTACGGCAAGCTTCTCGAACGGACAAAAGCTGAATGTTGGCCAGCTTGCTCTCGGCACGGTAGCTAACCTGCAGGGGCTGCAAGCCAACGGAAATGGGGAATACTCCACTACGCTTGCCAGCGGCAACGCTACTATTGGCGTTTCCGGTTCGGCTGGGCTTGGAACCATGCAGGATGGCGCGCTGGAAGCTTCCAACGTGAATATCTCGCAGGAGTTCAGCGACCTCATCATTGCGCAGCGCGCGTTTGAGGCCAACTCGAAGGCTGTTACTACCTTCGATACGGTTACCCAGGAAACCATCCAGATGATTCACTAAGCTTGTAGCTTCTCGCGCTAACCGGCGCGTGAATAAGTGAGCGCCTCACTCCGTTTGCGGAGTGGGGCGCTTGCGTATGTACACTTTTTGCATGCGCCGATTTGTGCTCTTGCTTGCTGCTATCGCGGTTTCGGGTGGTTCGTGTGTTCTTTTGGCTGGGTGTCATGCGCGGGGAAACCTTACGCCTCAGCAGGCGGAAGGGCAGGCTCTCTATAACGGGCGCTGTGCTCATTGCCATGAAGAAAATGATCTTGCGCTGAAGCCGCCACCGCCGAAGATTGGCAGCATTTTTCATCATGACAAGCTTCCGAGTGGTGCGCCTGCTACGGATGCGCAGGTTGTTCGTACGGTTCTTGGGGGGAAAGGGAAGATGCCGAGCTTTGCGGGGAGATTTACGGATGAGCAGATGAGCGATCTGCTTTCCTATCTCCATACGGGAATATGATGCGTCCGTGTGTATGCGCACAGTGGGGTGCTTTCCCCGTTCGTTTATTTTGTTTAAATTGCGGACGATTGCACAGGGACTGTGCAGAATCTTTATTTGTGAACTGTGGAACTGTGGGGAAGGCAGGTTACAGGTTTCAGGTGTCAGGTTATAGATGGTTGTGCCTGCCTTTGAGTGCATTGGGGGCTCCTTTCTTTTGAGTTAGCGGAAAAACAGAACAGCCCGGTTCCTTAGGAACCGGGCTGTTTTTTCTGCTTATTGTTAGTTTGGCACATTTGAGGTTAATTGAGCGCAAACTGGTTGGAGTTTTTTGCTCAATGGAATCAACGTGTTAGAAAATATTTTCGTTTGCAGGGCTTGACAAGGTTTTTTCACAGGGAGGACAGGCTGTAGGGTACAGGGTTTTAGATAAAAGGCTAAGAACTATATAAAGACGGGAAGACGATAAAGGGCAAAACTATAAGAGGCAACCGCAGATCCTTCGCTCCGCCTACCCCACTTCGTGGGGCCCCAGTGCGCTTCGCTCAGGATGACAGCAGCATATTGGCAGCATGGTTGTTGCAGGCACAAACAGAACTGCCCGATTCTTCCGAATCGGGCAGTTTGAGTTTTTGGTGCTTAGTTTTCTGCCGGTAGGTAGCGCGACATGATGCGCAGGGTTAATTCGATGATTTCGCGGAAGGAAGGGGTCTCGGAGTTATTCATTGGGGTCATCCTTGGGAATGGTTAGACGCTTGCGTTGCGGGGGCTGGGCGTCTGAGCTTGCCTGGTCGCCGGGAGCTGCGGCTGTGCCGTTCTCCATGGCAGTGAGTTCGCTGCGGCGGTATTTGGGGGCGCTTACGTAGCCGTGAATGTGATTCTTTGAGATGTCGTTAATCACGATTTCCATGGGCTGCGAGCCGTCCTGGTCATAGAACATTGCCGGCTGATAGAGGTTCACGTGCTTCTGCTGCATTGTGCGGTCGTCCACGATGAGCTGGAGGTCCGCATAGCTCTTTTTCACGTTGGCCTTGCGCAGGCTGATGCTCATGGGGCCAGTGCGTGCGTAGTTCTTGGTCTTGTCGAGGTCGAACTCGTAGTAGTTGCGGGCGCCACGACGCTGCAGAACAATTAACTGGTCGTGGTTCTTGGCGATACCGCCGGAAAGCTCCGTCTTGGCGCTGGCGAGATCCGTCTGCGTGGACTGGATTGCCTGGTTCTGCGCGTCGAGCTGTTCCTTCAACTTGTCGTAGCGGGCATCATGACGAGCCAAGCGACGCTCGCCGCCAACCGAACCCGAACCGCCGCCGTGGGCGACGCTGCCGCCTCCGCCGGATACAACGGCAGGCGAGGGCTTGGTGGCGAGCTGGTCAACCTTTTCTGACAGGGTGCTCAACTGGGAGTTGGTTGCGTCCAGTTGCTTGTGAGTGGCGTCGAGTTGGGCGGTTACCTGCTGGTTTTGCCATGCAAGGGTCTGCGCGCTGTTGTGTTCATGGACGGCATATCCGATGCCTCCGACAGCTACGACCACCGCGCCGAGAAAGGGGGCCAGCCGCTTCCAATCGGATTTATCCGCATTCTCTGAATTATTAGGGGGTGCTGCAAAGTGCGAACTATCTAACATAGGGGTACCTCCGGCATACATCTCCGAACATTGTTCATGCAAGAGGGATGCCAAACCGGAAAATTTGTAAAACGTTTTATTATGAGTGAATTACGAAAAATGAGAGCAGGGAAGTACTGGGTAGAAATTACTCACCCTGGAAAATCTTTCCTTCTTTAAGCGCTCAATTTTCATGCGCTGGCGACTGAAAGCAGATCATGAAGCCGTCGGGATCTTTGAGATAGAGCTGCTTCATGCTGTACCACGCAATCTTGGGCGGCTTGATCTGGAGCCCCCTTGCAGTTAGCTCGTCGTAAGCGGCATCTACGTCTGGGCAGCCGAGGTAGAGACAGGTGTCCTGGTGACCGCTCCAGCGTGCGGCGTCAGGTTTTTCCGGCACATCGTCCGGGTCGTAGGCGGTGTTGAACATTACCGTCGCCCCGCCCAGTTGCAGCATTGCCCAGTTCACGTCGTCTTCGTCTTCACTCAGAACCTTAGAGCGGCCTGTGACAGTAAAGCCGAGTTTGTCCCGATAGAAGCGGATGGCTGTGGGCATGTGAAAGACCTGAACCAGAGGTGCTACGCCTGTAACTTCGATAGCCATAGTAGGGGATTCTCCCATTTCGCAGGAATCTGCAGCCAAGATATACTTGAATTTGTGATGTCGCAGGAAAAGACTTTCTATATCGAGACCTTTGGCTGTCAGATGAACAATCATGACTCCGAGAAGGTTATCGGCACGCTGCAGCGTGAGGGCTACCGTCAGGTTGAGACCGAAGAAGAGGCCGGCCTGATTCTCTATAACACCTGTTCGATCCGCGACAAGGCGGAGCAGAAGGTCTTTAACCGTCTCAACGACTATAAGAAGCTCTATAAATCGGGTAAGCGGTTTGGCGTGCTGGGCTGCGTGGCTCAGCAAGAGGGCGAGAAGATTTTTGAGCGCGCTCCGTATGTCTCGCTTGTGTCGGGTTCGGCGTCGTACCGGAAATTGCCGGAGATGCTGCACAGGCTGGAGGCTGGGGAACACCGCATCACCGGACTGGACGACCGCCAGACGGATGAGACCTTTGAGACGGAGTTTACGGCGCGGCAGAATCCTTACCGTGGGTATATCACCATTATTGAGGGCTGCGACAAGTTTTGCGCCTACTGCGTGGTGCCGTATACGCGTGGTAAGGAGCGGAGCCGGACTTCGGGTTCTGTGCTGGAAGAGGCGCGGCGAATTGCCGACCTTGGTTATACCGAGATTCAACTGCTTGGACAGAACGTGAACAGCTATGTGGACCCGGAAGGGAAGATGAGCTTTGCCGAGCTGCTGGCGGCGGTGGGGCAGGTCGGGGGGATTCGGCGGGTGCGGTTTACGACCAGCCATCCGCGGCAGTTTACGAAGGATATTGTGGAGGCGATTGACGCCTATCCGACGCTGTGCGACCATGTGCACCTGCCGGTGCAGTCCGGGTCAAGCCGCGTGCTGAAGGCGATGAATCGCGAGTACACGCGGGACTGGTACCTGGAACGGATTTCCTGGATGAAGTCGGCAAAGCGGAAGATTTCGCTCTCGACGGATATTATTGTTGGGTTTCCGGGAGAGACGGCGGACGAGTTTATTGAGACGATGGACCTGCTGGCCGAGGTTCAGTATGACTGCGTTTTTGGGTTTAAGTACTCGGCGCGGCCAAATACTCCAGCACTGGTGATGATTGATTCGATTCCGGAGACGGAGAAGGCGCATCGGCTTCAAGTGTTGCTTGAGCGTCAGCGCGAGATTCAAAGGGTGAATTATGCCAATCACTTGGGGGAAATTCTTGAAGTGATGGTGGAGGGGCAGAATCCGGCACGTGGGCAGGTTTCTGGCCGCAGCAGCCAGAATAAATCGGTTAACTTTACGACTGGCTCGCCGATTGCGCCTGCGCCGGGGAGCTACTTAAATGTTCGGATTACGGCAACGCATCCCAACAGCCTTGTGGGTGAGGCCGTTTAAGGCGGCAAAAGCAGGAGGGAACTGATGGACCTCGAAGTGAAAATCCGTGGCCTGATGATGGACCCCACGACCAATATGCCGATTGTCGTCCTTAAGGACGTTGCTTCAGATTCGGTTATGCCTATCTGGGTGGGAATCTTTGAGTTCAATGCCATCTTTAATGAGATTGATAAATCTGCGGCGCCGCGACCAATGACGCATGATCTCTCTCGAAACCTGATCCAGAACTTAAATGCTGAGCTGGAACGAGTTGTTATTACAGAGATTAAGGATTCCACCTTTTATGCCGCGCTCTGGCTCAGCCAGAATGGAGAACGGATCATGGTGGATGCGCGTCCGTCTGATGCGATTGCTCTGGCGCTGCGGTTTGATTGTCCAATTTATGTAAAAGAAGAAGTAATGCATGCTGCGCGTTTGAATCCGGCAGGGCCGGCAGACGGGCAGACTCCTGAGCAGCTTAGGGGCTGGCTGGAGGGGCTGAATGATGAGGATCTTGGGCGCTACAAGATGTAGCCGTCTGCCGCTACATCCTGGGGGAAAGGCCCAACTTTCCTCTCTTTCCCCCATCTTCCTAAGCTTCAAAATATTCGTATTTTTCCCGCCTCTTAGCAATGCGTGATGATTCCGTTGACGACGGCGAAGTTCGCTGTCGGAGGTCCTGAGCACGTGGCCCCAGCCTTGCCTTGTACGCTGTAACTGTTCGCATCTACGGTAGACGATACCTTGACTTTGCCATTGAATATTGCTGCATAGTTAGTTACGCCGATGGTGGGCGCACTCGCAACGACTCCCGCCGCCACTGTGATGATTCCTGCACCGTAATTATTCGACGGCCCTTGTGCCCATACCGAAGCAATCAGAGGCGCTGTCTTCCCAGACGGGATGTTAACCGTTCCTTTTGCGCTCAATCCAAAAAGGCCTGAGTTGTTGGAGTTAAAGCCGATGTTTGGGTCAATGAAAACTCCGCTTACATTGCCCGTCGTGCTACTGGTAAGAGAGAAAGCCTTTGACGGAGAGGAGCCCAAATTCAGTTGCCCAGTCTTGTCAAGAAAGATCACTGATAGATGTGAAGCCCCATCCGTGTCGTAGCTTCGCCATCCAGTAAGCATAGACGGAGCCGGTTTGCCTGAATTAGCACTGGACTCCGTGAAAATTGAGTATTCGGCTGCACCTGGGTCCGCATAAAATGCGGTAGCCCACCCGCCATGCCCGCCACCCGGAGGTATGACCCTAAACCCGTTGGGGCGAACGGCGGGGGTCACAAATAATTCTCCGTGAAGGAGGACACCGGAAGCAACAGAGGAAGCGTTATTGATGTTCACATCGAATTCTGCAGCCTGCATTCCAGCGGCTGGTGCAGATTTAGTATCCGACACGAGAAAGTTCGCTCCAAATAGATGTGTACGCGCAATCTTGCCCACCGCCTGGCCATAGACGCCTACGCATTCAGTCACCCCGCCACAATCGATCATTCCCGTCACGCCATTAACTTGGAACTGAGTCGCGGTAGAAGGCACCTTGATAGCTCCGACTAAGGCGTTCGTGAATGTGTTTCCCACAAACAGGGAACTGAACTCGGAATTGATGTCCATGTTATTCATATTCCACGTCCCAAAATTTACGGACTTGCCGTTGCGAAGAGCATCCGTTCCGCTGTTGGAATGAGTAGTCGGAGGTTCAGTATGATCCGGTGCCTGTGCGCCAGCTCCAATCGTAACTAGGGAAAGAAGTGTAATTGAAATCAAACGCATGAAGATGCTCCTATGTTAAGCAGGCACCTGACCGTGCAGGCCGGGGCCGCTGAGAATGAATTGAACGTTGGGGTTGGCCGGCAGCTACAGGCTGAGGTGCAGGAGCTGCGGGAGCTGCATATACGCAAAGAGCGCCTGAATGTTTTCAGCCGTTTTGATGTCGTCGGGGATATCCAAGCCCTTGGCTGCAATGCCCACGATAACGTCATGGCCAATGACCTCAAACTGTTGCACGAGACCAACGAGCGCCTGCTTGGTTGCGGGGAAGTCCTTGAACGAGTCAACGGCATACTCTTTAATGAACTTGGCGTGCGTCAAGGGCCAGCTAATAACCGCTAACCGCCCCGATTTGCTTCAGTATATCCAGAAATCGTACATTCCAGTAAATCCTGAACATCAAGCCGCTCATAAGTCGTTGATTCTGTTATGAGGCTTGGCCGGGATCTGTACGAAAAACTAAAAAGATTGACTTAAACCATTGATTCTACGTGAGAACCTGGAGATCTGGTTTCATCGGATCGGACGGTCGATCGCAGTCTAAGACATAGTCACCGAACCGATTGATGTGCCAAGTCCGGTATGGCGATAAGAAGGCAAGCCATTGGCGGCTGTCTCGTCCATCAATAAAATCGAGTTTTGGGGTAGACATGAGCGGCTTTTCGGGTAATGGCCGCCAGGGGAAGAGAGAAAGCTGAAAGCGTTCGAGAATGAGCAATTTGAGCCTCTTTCATCCGAGAGACTCTGCTTTTCGTTTGTACTTTACAGAATATACATTATCGGACATATCGGTTAGGTGGAGGGCTTAGTGGTCAGTTCCAAAGGAGATTTCCTTGGAGCTTGTTTGTGGTCAACTCTCCCTCTTCGCCTGGCGGCCGTTCCCCGAAGAACGGTCAATGCCAAACCTAAAACTGGAATCTGTAGATGGAAGAGATAAACGTCAGTGGCTTGTCTCCGCCATGGCGTGGTGCAGTTATCGCGCCGGCCATGAATGGCGGCGCTGGAATCAGAAGAAAGACCAGACTGTCAAGGATTACTCCGATGCAGTCCGCCTTCTCAATAAAGCCCTTCACCACTACGAACCCACAGCGGAAGAACAAAAGGCTGAGCGCCTGATCCGCATGCACCGCGGTCAACTGGAGGCCAAGCCAGACGCGGACCTGATGAAGCTTAAGCGGTTCGTTCTGGCCTCCATGGTCCACCAGCGCCGTCCAGAGTGCGACTTGAAATGGCTGAACAAGTACACGAGGACCAAGCTCGTGCGCATGCTCATGACTCATGATCAGCCAAAGCCGAGGCCAGCCGGCTGGGGCGGAATTTCTGAAATTGCATCCACTCGGCCATACTGCTTGGCAAGCTCGATAATCGCCTGCGTAAGTGCATCTTCGTCGTCGCGCCGCCGCAACTGGTAACGCTGCGTGCCACGCGGCTGGCTCAACAGCCGGCACGCGTGCGCTGGCTCAGGCCGCGCTTTCCGCATGCCTGAGCCACGGCAGAACAACGCCGTGCGGGGATCAGAAGTTTCCCGAAGCCACGTCCTTCAGAACGAGGTTCTCCAAGTTCAGGTTTGCCACGATACGCTTCAGCTTCGCGTTCTCCTGCTCAAGTTCCTTCAACCGGCGCGCCTGGTCCGTCTGCAACCCGCCGTATTCCTTCCGCCAACGGTAGTACGTCTGGTCCGTAATTCCAGCTTCCCGGCACGCCAATGGCGTCGTCCGGCCGCTCGAAACTGCCTCTTCTCTCTGCCGCAGCAGGCTCACGATCTGCTCTGGGCTGTGCTTCTTTGCCTTACCCACTCAAGGGCGCCCCTCATACCAGTTTTACTCGTAGATCGCTGGTAACTAAATTCGCCGGGCAGGCCAACCAGGCATGCCACATTGGCTAATGAGCAGGGGCCGAGGCATCCGCCTTTGGTGAGATGGACCTGATTGCGGATTTTGCGCTTGATCCATTCTTCCTTATAGATATCGACGGGGACTTCCGCATAGCCGCGTTCCGTGCGGCCGCAGCAACCGGTGAAGCAATAGGAGAGATGTCCTCGATGCTGCATGATATTCAGAGTGCGGCCATCTGCACGAATGACGCGCTGACGATGCGATGTCATATCTCCTCCGCGGGGGTTCTCTGGCGGATAACCCAAACCAGGTAGGGGCCTCCAATTAAGGCGAGCACAGCGCCTGCTGGTAGCTCTGCAGGAGGCATGACGATTCTTCCGATGGAGTCGCAGAGCGCGAGTAGCGTTCCGCCAAGGAGGAATGCACATGGCATTAGCAAGCGATGGTCCGAGCTGATGCGCGAGCGCACAAGATGCGGAACAATTAACCCGACAAAGCCGATGGGGCCGGTGAGAGCAATTGCCCCTGCTACGAGGATGGAACCAAGAATATAGCCTTGGACAAGAAGAGGACCTACATGCACGCCGCGTGAAGAGGCCCATCGCTCTCCGACGGCGAGCAGATTCCAACTGCGCGCCTGTGTGAGTATTACCGCTGAGACGGCCAGTACAACCACTGCCACCACCGCCAAAGAAATGTAACTGGTGGCATCGATGCTGCCTATCAGCCATCGCACAATGGAGAACGAGCGTGACAATCCTACAAAACTGCTGAGAATAATAATGAATGCAGCACAGATGCTGTTGATAGCGATTCCGGTGAGAAGCAGGCTAAAGGCGGATATCTGGCGCTGCCGGAAGGCTCCGCCAATGACAAAGGCGAGAACAGCGAAGGCACCGGCCAACGCTCCGATCCAGGTCATAGGGATTCCTAAGAAGGTCTCCCATCCGATGGCGATAACTGCAACTGCACCGAGAGATGCACCGGATGAGATGCCCAACGTGTAGGGATCAGCGAGTGCGTCCCGGAGCACTGCCTGAAAGAGCGAGCCGGCCAGTGACAACGCGCCCCCGGCAATTAAAGCAAGCAGCGTGCGCGACACGCGAAGTTGCAGCAGGATCTCGTAATCGGGGGCTTGATGCTGAACAACTCGCGCAAGGCTTATGGGGCCGGCTCCGACCCACGGCAGGAGTAGAGCAGCGGCAAGAAAGATAAGCACGGAGAGCGTTACGCAGTGCTGTGTTATGAACAAAAGCCGTTGACGTGCGCTCATCGATACCACACCCACGGCGCGCCAGATGGAGTTGTTCCCATGTCCAGTCGCGTTGAGAACAGGCTCAGCCACTCTTTATTGCTGTGCGCGTACTCTGTTGACATGTCGAAGGCGATCACGCCGTTTGCAAGTACCACGAGGCGCGTGCAGTAGGTGAGCGCGAGATTTAGATCATGCGTCGCGGCGATACAGAGTTTTCCAGTATGCGCTTCATCACGCAGCACGCTGAAGCAATGCAGTTGCTGCTCAATATCGAGAAAGGTTGATGGCTCATCCAGGAGCAGCGTGGCTGCATCCTGCGCGAGACATGCAGCGAGAAGAATGCGTTGACGCTCGCCTCCGCTCAGAGAACGAAAGGGACGATGACGCTGCGGCCAGCATGAGGTGCGTTCCATTGCAGTGCGGATACGTCGATGATCCTCTTCGGATTCAAACCAGCGGTCTGTGTGCGGATATCTTCCCATGCCAACTAACTGTTCGGCGGTAAAAGGAAGGTCCGCATGAATGGCCTGGGGGAGATGACTGACATTTTGCGCAATTTCACGCCGGCTCCATTGCTGCCGGCTGCGCCCACTGATTGTGACAGTACCTGTCTCCGGCCTGCGAAAGCCTGAGATGATGTCGAGCAATGTGCTTTTTCCAGAGCCGTTGATTCCAAGCAGTGCAAGGAACTCTCCTTTATCGGCACGAAAACCGACGGAATCAAGCACGGAGCGGTTTCCATAGGAAAAGCTAACGCTCTCGACTTCAAGCAAGGAACTCAATCGGAGCCTCCTATGCCATGAATGAAGTCATAGAGGCGCTTCGCGGCTAGAGGGGTGCGTGGGCCGGGTACAACAAGCAAGTTTGTTGTACCTGCGTAAACGTGCCCACTGCGCACTGCCACAAGGTCGTGGTATTGATTCCACAGGGCGATGGTGGAACTGCGTGAGACCTGGCGTGCCGCTTCCGTCTCCTGCGTTCCGCTTAGATCGATGATGACATCAGGATTTTCGCGCAGGATGGTTTCGAGAGCGATGCGCGGATAAGGCGGAAGGCCGGGTTTGGCCAGAACATTTTTGCCACCAGCTACTTCGATGATCTGGTTGACATAGTTATTGGCCCCGACAACGGTGAGGTTGTTGAGTGTTCCCTGCTGACGATCTACGATGACAACTACACGTGGGGATAGCTGTGCTTTCGCCCTGGCTTGAATCGCGTTCAGAGAGCTTTTCATTTGCGCGATCAGGCTGGCGGCGCGATCGGGCACTCCTGTGGCTTTCCCAATGAGCTGTGTGGTTGTGAATATATCTTCAAGCGTGAGATGCGGCACTTCGATATAGCCAATATGCAAGCCGATTAAGCGATCCGTCACCTGATTTGCTCCGCTCTCCAGTATCACGAGATCCGGCGTGAGGCGCGCGATGGCTTCTACATCAGGATGGATGTAGCTTCCGATCTTGGGGAGCTTTTGCACTTCGGGAGGGTAATTGCAGAAGCGGGAGACTCCTACAACATGATCTCCAATACCCAGCGCGAAAAGAGTCTCCGTAATGCTTGGCGTAGTCGATACGATGCGCTGCGGCTTTGTCTGCGCAGGGCCTGCCAAAGCACAGAGCAGTAGCAGCGCAGTGAAAAACAAAAAGCGTAAACGAACATGTGCGGAAATGAGGCTTGAAAGCCGACGCATCGTTTCTGTCCTTCGTAAAAATATGTAGTCAGGGATGAAGTTGCTGTGCAGTGAAAACCCTGTCTACAAGCCATCCAAAAATAAAACCGAGAGAACTCCATATCAATGCCTGCATTTCAAGAGCGGCAACACGGAACTTCCACATCAGGGTTGCGGGGAATCCTGCGGGAACCTCATCAAAATTGGGCAGGAAATGGAAAACCACTGCCATGGCAATCACGAAAACGAAAACGGCCAAAAGCAAAGAGCTCCATGCGCCCAAACGGCTGTGGAGACGAAGTTGAAGCTGCGCAGCAAGAACCGCAGCGGCAACCGAGAAAGCAAGCAGTAGAAAGAAAGAGGCCGTGCGTATGCCGATGGTTTCAGGATTCCCAACCGAAGGTGGATTGGCTGGATATTTGAGCACAGGAACCAATGCAATTGAAGCGAATCCCATACTTGCCAGAACCGCAGAGAGCATTCTTGGATTGGCAATCGGGATGCGACCATAAGCAAAAGCAAAGACCAGGCCGAAGATGCCGCCAATTGCAGTTCCGTATACAAGCGTACCGGTGAGGAGACCGAAGCTCCGTTGCACTTCCCTGCTGACGATCTCAGGCTCGGGAGCTTCGCCCCTGGCCTGATCCAGATTGGTCTCAAATGTAATGGCGCGCTCCACCTGTGGTTCGCCGATCCATCGGGCCAGTGCAAATACAAGCAGGCCTGCGACGATGCCGGCAAGCATCCCGCGCACAAGCAGGATACGAGTCATCTTTGCCTCTTAGTGACAGGGAAAGCCGAGAAGATGGCGGCCATCGTGCACGAATTCATGAATAGCGTGGCCCTGCAGGAGCGAGGTTGCTCCTTGCTCGGCGCCGACGAAATAGAGCGCGAGCAGCATCAGGAGGCCACCAAAGAGTGCCCATGGAAGAATTTCATGCACTGGAATGGCGGGAATGGAAACAGGTTGCGGAGCAAATGTGCCGGCTACAGGCTGAGCCATTTCAAGAACCTCCTGGGATCGTGCGTCCCACAGCAGAGTTCGTTTGAGGAATGAAAGGAGGTCTGGCTTCTGACTGTATTCTGTCAGTTACAGTGGCGCGACCGCGCCGGGTTCTCACCGGCTTCTCCACTTCATTTCAAAAGACTAATTTAACCCTATGTCTCCGTATCATGCGTGTCAAGAGCTAGAGTCACAAACGTCGCAAAGGAAATCATCCGTGTACCCAAACTAATCCTGATCGCTCATGCAGCCACGCAAGCACAAAGGCGAGCAGCCTTTCCGCTCGATGAGCCCATTGCTGAAGAAGAGATTGCCAGGATTACCAAAACCAATTGGGTGCTACCTCGCGCAGAATATATCTACTTCGCGCCAGAATAGCGCACACAGCAAACAGCACACTACTTGAGATTGCAGGCTGTTGTCGCTCCCGCACTGCGCGATTGCTACTATGGGAGATGGCAGGGCCGAAGCATGGAAGATGTGCAGACAACAGAGCCGGATGGAATCCTGGCATGGTTGACGGACGCGAGTGCCTCTCCTCATGGCGGCGAGTCCATTGAAGAACTAGTAGCCAGGGCTGGAAGCTGGATGAAAGAACAAGGTGATTTGGGTCACACCTCTACGGTTGCAATTACTCATCCAGCAGTAATTCGTGCCGCTATTGTTCACGCTCTGCATATCCCCGCACAGACATTCTGGCACTTCGACATTGCGCCGCTATCTCTTACAGATATTAGGTTTAGCCGCGGACAGTGGACCGTGCGATGTACCGGCTGCTCTTTGCACACAGCAGAGTAGGCAAGCGGGAGCGACGCAAGCAACGGACCTGTTCGTCTTGAATCACCACATACAGGTACTACAGCAATTTTTGGCTTGGTAGTGCTGTGCTATGGTGAGTTTCAGATATTCCGGGTGCCCGCGAGGGCGTAATAGGGAAGCCGGTATAAGTCCGGCACGGTCCCGCCACTGTAATCAGGACATGGAGCTTCCAAGTCGCCACTCGGATGAAACCGGGGAAGGCAGCAGCTCTGCAAGCTGCATAGCTGCAGCTTGACCTGAGAGTCAGGAGACCTATCCAGGATGAATTTACGATTTTTCTCCGCGTGGAAACGGAGGCAATCGCTCGCAAATCTTTGAGCCTCGCCTACCCTTTTCTCGCCTGCGAGGTGTTTGTGTTTTATCCAGTGCTTAATGCTCTTCATGTTGCTAGCCGAAAGAGCGTTGCTTCTCTTCTCTTCCTTACATTTTTTCTACTGGGTGCGCTTCCTGTTTTTGCCGCAAGCGGTGGAAGCATCTCCGGCGGAGTCGCAGACCCCAGCGGCGCTGTGATTGTCGGAGCAACGCTCAAGCTGGTAAGCACCACGCAGCAGACAGTGTGGCAGGCAGTCACGGACAAGGAGGGGCGTTACTCCTTTCCAGATCTTCCAGTAGGACATTACGACCTGACTATCACTGCCAATGGATTTGCACCTCAGAAGGAGATCGACGTTGCCGTTGATACGGATTCAGCCATCCGGCTGGATTTTGTTCTTGCTGTTGGAGAGCAAGCGGATACGGTGACAGTAACAAGCGATGCCGCCGTGCAGATTGAAACTACCGCGACACATCTCGGCGAGGTTGTTTCCGGTGCGCAGATGACTGCGGTCCCCTTGAATGGGAGAAGCTATACGGATCTGCTCGCGATTCAGCCGGGCGTTGCACCTATTTCGACGCTCTTGCCCAGTTCCGTCATTATGGCGGGAGTTACTGGAAGCCTCGATCCTTCAGGAGATCTTAACCCCGGCAACCTTGCAATAACGGGCAACGTGAGTCCTCCAATGGATTTCTCGTCAACGGAATCGATGTGCAGGAGCACATGAATGGTGGTACCTCCATCATTCCTAACCTTGATTCCATCGAGCAGTTCCGCGTTCTGACCAACAACTTCGATCCGGAATACGGCAACTACAACGGCGGGATGGTCACTGTTGTTAGCAAATCAGGCGCAAGCCAATTTCATGGAGAAGCGTTTGAATTTCTGCGCAACACTGATCTCGATGCGCGTGGATATTTTGATCCCACACGCTCTGTTTTCCGGCAAAACCAATTTGGTGGAACGGCAGGAGGCCCAGTAAGAAAAGACAAGATATTTTTCTTTGCCGATTACCAAGGCACGCACACCACGCAAGGCATCTCTACCGGAAACATAACGGTGCCTACTACTGCTCAGCGTGGCGGCAATTTCCTTGACCCCTCTTCAAGTCAGAGCCAACTTACTGGCAGAGTCAGCGGGTCATACCTTGCGTCGCTGCTTACGCAAGAACTTGGCTATGCAGTTTCCGCAGGAGAAGCCTATTCACAAGTCTTTTCCAATGGTGTAATTCCACAGAGTGCATGGTCTGCGCCAGCAAAGAATTTGCTCCAATACATTCCGAAGCCCAATACCGGCACCAGCCAGTTTTCTACTTCTGCCTATGACCAGACCGTGCGCGACGACAAAGGCGCGGCACGTATTGACGCCAACACGCGTCTCGGCCAATTGTTCGGCTATTACTTTATTGACGACTACGATCTCGACAATCCCTATCCGGGCTCGGTGGCTGGTGCGAGCATTCCGGGCTTCCATGCTCTCACCATTGGACGAGCACAGTTATTTTCCATGGGGGACACCAAGGTCTTCAGCGCGAATACCGTCAATGAATTTCACTTCGGCTATCTGCGCAATGCGAATATCGTTGGCCAGCCGAAAGGCGGGCTTGGTGTGAGCATGACGTCGCAAGGGTTTACCACGGGAAACAGCGGCGGAGCGGGAATCTATGTGCAGGCACCTCAGTATGAAGGCATCGAGAACATCACCTTCCCTACCTTCGTCATGGGCGTCCCCATTACCAATATGACGCAAGTGAATAACACAATCTATCTCGGCGACGGTCTTTCCCGGGTGATTCAGGCACACACGCTCAAATTTGGTGTGCAATTCCATGCCGACCAGATCAACACTCACCCGAATGCCACCTTCAACGGAACTTTCAATATCGACGGCACGGAAACTGGCTCCGCCTTCGCGGATTTTCTGATTGGCACCCCAAGCAACTTTACGCAGTCATCCGGCCAGCCGTTCTATCTTCGCAACCGCTATCTTGGCATGTATGTGCAGAACAGTTGGCGCGCACGCGGTGATTTGAGTATTAACGCAGGTCTGCGCTGGGACATCATCATGCCCTTTTGGGAAAAGTACAACCAGTTGCAAACCTATATCCCCGGTGCACAATCCACGCTATATCCGGGCGCGATTCCGGGCATGGTCGTGGCTGGCGATCCCGGCATTCCCAAAACAATTGCACCCACGAGCTATCACAACTTTGCTCCTCGCCTTGGCCTGGCTTGGACTCCGAGACCAGAGAGTGGCTTCTGGAAAGTAATTCTGGGTTCCGGTGGCCAGAGCAGTATTCGCGTAAGTTACGGCCTTTTCTATACGGAGTTTCCTGGCCTCGCGACGGGCATCATGTATGCAGTTCCGCCGTTCGGCTACAACTACCTGAGCCCTGCTCCGCCCTTGTTTGCGACACCGTTTATTACGGCTGCAACTGGAGTCAACAATGGCCAGCGATTCCCGTTCGACTTTCCGCCACACAACGTATCGAAGTCGAATCCCGATGCTTCTATCAACTGGGCGAACTTTACGCCGCTCTCTGCTGACCCGTTCTTCGATCACAACAACCGCGTGCCTTATATCAGCAATTACATGCTCTCCATTCAGCGGCAGATTATGCGCGGAGCCGTGCTGACCGTTAGCTATGTAGGCAACCAGGGGCATCATATCCTTGCGGTGGTTTCGGCGAATCCGGGCAATGCTGCGCTTTGCGTCAGTCTCTCAGGCTGCGGGCCATTCGGTGAGGATTCGAGGCTTGGCAATGATTCGTACGAAAAATTACAGAAAGCAGGTTAAGATATTGATTCTAAGTAAGAACCGAAAGATCTGGTTTCATTGGGTCAGATGGTCGATCGAAGTCTAAGACATAGTCGCCGAACCGATTGATGTGCCAAGTCCGGTATGGCGACAAGAAGGAAAGCATGTCAGCCGTGATCTCCACGCCTTCCTCCCGGAACTGGCGGATTGCCACTGTCATCGCCTGAACATTGTGCAGGCAGACCATGTTGGCGACCAGGTGGCTGTACTTGATTAGTTTTCGCTGCTCATGTGCCACGTTCTCCTGGATGATTCCCTCTCCTCCGAAGAATACCCACTGGATGAAGTTGTTGAACGCCTCACTTTTATTGGTCGCGGCGCTAATCATTTTTCTCAGCTCGGCAGTTTCGACGTAATCAAGCAAAAACAGTGTCCGGATCACCTTACCGAGTTCCCGGAAGGCCTGCGCCAACTGATTCTGATTTTTGTTGCCAAACCGTCGCAGAATTGTCGATGCAGTAATCTTGCCCAGCTTGATCGACACGGCCACTCGCAGCATTTCCCTGTAGTGGTCCGCAATTAGTTTCCAGCGGATAGGTCCAGCGAAAAGATCGTCGATGTTGCGATATTTCGTACCTGCCATAGGCCTGAAGAAATCGAGCTTATGCACCCCTCTGATTCTTGGCATCAGCTTGATGCCAAGAAGATATGAGATTGCGAAGACGGCGTAGTTCTGCGAGTGAGTGTCGCCGTGCAGTGTGTCAGGCTGGATGTCCGATTCATTCTCGATCAGGCCATCAAGGATGTGAACTCCTTCATACACTCCGCATGGGATGAAGCGGCTGAATAACGCAATATATTTATCTGAAACATGGTAGTAGCCGATGCCTCCATACCCGCCGTAGCGGATGTGATATTCGGACATCATGTTCTGTTCATAGAGATCCCATTTCGTGCCATCGGCCGATGCACTTTTGCCTCCACCCCAGTAGCCCGGCAGTTTATACTTCGCATAAATATTCGTGACCTGAACAATCGCCTTTTCCAAAGCCTCTTCGGTTACATATTTAAGATTCAGCCAGCCTATCTGTTTCCGATTGACGTCCTTGATCGAGCGGCTCGTTTGTACGGCCCCAAGATTGCAACCGTAACAGAAGAGCGTCGTGACGAAGCGCTGTGGCAGATCTCCGATCCTGCTTTCCCTGCCGGATAGGTGCCGGAAATGTCGATGTAGCTTAAGCCACCGTTCAACGTCAATCAACACGTCCAGAATACTGATGGGCATCATCCGCTCGCGAATCATCAAATCAAGTTTCTCGGCCTCCAGCGGTTCCTGCGTCTTTTCCATACGCCGCAGCGACAAGCGCCCATCAACAATTGCGGCATGGGCGTTGTCCTTGAAGCCGCGATCGACATCCGACGAGCGCCGAGCCAGTTCCTCACGCAGTTTGTTCACTAGAGCCGATGGATCTACTTCTATACCTGTGACCTCGCCATATTCGATCACTTCTCTCTCGAAAGTCTCAAGATCTACGAGCTGCTCGCGGTAGTCGTCATACTTTTCGCTACGCTCAATAAACAAGTTGCCAACGCGTAGTTCGTCACGAATGTGCTGGTGAATCGCCAATTCGAGGCTTCGCCGATGCACCTCGCCGAAGGCCAACTCTTCGGACGGCGATATGAAGACCAACTTCCGCCACTGTCCACTCAACCAGCTCAGATCGGTTCTTCCGTCAATTCCGATTTCTCCAAGTGAAATAAACTCGCCGCGGGAGGTCTTTAACCACTGGAGAGCGCTGATCAGCCTTTCCAGTGGCCTGCTGTCACTGGCTGATTTAGGCTTAATGATCTCCAGACAATTGAACAATAGCGATCGTGTCCCTTTATAGCTCATCTCCAGAAATGGCAAATAATTCTTGTTCGCGAACGCCAGATGCTCTTCGCACATAGTAATCAGCTTCTTGGCATCGTCTCCTAACGTCATGCTAATAGCTCGCATACGCTGTTTTGCATCTCCCTCCACCTGGAAGGCCAGCAAAGCCTCGTGAAAGCGCTGAACCAACGTATCAACGATTTCTGTATGTTCCTGTTGGTACTCCGTGAGTCGGCGATAGGCGGCGCTGTGCATTTTGTCGTATATGCGAATAAACAAATCTGCAGCGTTATCTAGTGCTCGGGCGTGACATGATCGAATAAAGATTACGGCAAGCGCGTAACGCTTGTTAGGTTTAAGCGCAGCCATCTCAGCGGCATTTAGCGCGCGCGCAAAGGCACGGTAATGCTTTAGCTTACCCACTGGAATTGCTTCCACAGACGGCAAGCCTGCTGACAATGTTTGCAGTAGCCGAACGTGGTCTAAGTATTGACGAACGGCTGCATTTGTCGGTTTGGCAGGTTCCTGTTTCAAGGAATGCCAAGCTGTCGTGGCTGATTCGCTGTAGGACTTGAAGAGGTCGTCGATTCGTGCGCGAACATCGGTCGACAAAGACTTGATTACTGCATCATAGTGCTGTTCCTCGACTTTCACGCGAGCACTCACGGCCACCCGGTCGAGAGTCGTAAATCCGGGCAACTCGTAGCTATGATGCACGAGTTCTTCCAGAAGGACGTTGATAATATCCGGGATCTGATGCATTGTCTGCGCCGCATTCTCAGCGTGTTCGATCAGCCAACATCTGTCATCGAGGGGACGGATTCTCATTCTCTTGCGAGCCAGGTTGATGTTTGCCTGGCGAGTTCGTCCAGAGTCGAGTCCTTTGATTTCACTACGCGTCAGCGTTCTGGCTAATCCGTAGGAATGTGCAATGTGATCAAGATACGGCCTCGGTACTTCTTGCAGAAGGGGAAAATAGCCGAGACGCTGCGAGCATTTGAGCAAGATCATCAGCGCAATACGTTTAATTGGCGTCGCGGCATTCTTCTTGGCCCATGCCACCTCGCCCTCGCTTGCGGTGTAATGATCGCTCAACTCTCGCGGCCGGGGTTCAGGTTGCAGCCGCGGATATGCAGTTTCTTCGATCGTGGCCAAAGCGCGGTACCAACTGTCGTCAGATCCAGAACAATTTGCCGGTAGAACGGTGACGGATCACCGCATCGAGATCGCAGTCGCGCTCCTCAGCGATAGTGCGCAAGCGTCCCAGCAGAGTGTGCGCCGAGACATCAATGGACTGGCCGGATTTGGTGTCCAGCGTGAGCGAATAGCGAGAATCGCCCTTAAAAAGACGCCTAGCGCGGCACGGTTTCAGGCACCAACGTTCGATTTGTTGAAGCACAGCCTCAGAACGGGACTTCGAGAAATCGCGCGCTGTCAGGGTCAGTTTCAGTTCGACCCGCATGGCGCGTGCGGCCCGCATTCTTTTGGTGCGCTCAAGGGCCCAGGCTTGGGCGATGGCACTCGGATGTGGAAGCACCGATGCCGGGCTACGTGTTTTTGAATGGCCCCCACTCTGTTGCATTTTTCTCCTTATGTCGCGAGATTTGCAATCTTGAATAATGTAACATATATCAAATGGTAAAGAAATACCTGATTCGGCAAACAAAACATTTGGCCACCGCAGCAGGGGTTGAGTTGATCAAGATAAACGGGAACCCCACTTTGGACCGTTTGAACATCAGCCCAGGGCTCAGTGTTGCGATTCGGAAATCAGGTCCAAGTGGTGGTGCACAATGATTTCCCGCAGTGTCGAGAACGCCTTTAACCACTCCCTACACCTGCAACGAGGGGCACAGCATCCGGTGGCGGCGTATGTCTAAACACGGTGGAAAGCGTGCCGGAGCCGGTCGGCCGCGCGGATCAGGTCGTTATCATGGCGAGTCGACCAGTGTTATACGCGTCCCAACCTCACTGGTGGACTCGACAAAGGCTCAGCTAAATGAGTACGCCCACATACCACGCATTCCGGCGCGGCGCCTGGCAAAAGACACCCGCAGCGGCGGTCCTCGGGGTTTTGTTCTGAAGCTACCGGGTACAACAATCCCTAGGGACGAGCGCGCGGAAGAACCTTGCGACCTCAACGCGCTGATGGTACAGGACCCGGAATCGACATTCCTCTATGCTGTTTCGGGGAACTCAATGGATCGAGCCGGCATCTTCGATGGCGACAGTGTGCTGGTCGACCGGCGCTTGCAGGCTGTTGAAGGAGATGTTGTCGTTGCCATTATTGCGAGCCAGGGGCACACGGTCAAACGTCTGCGTGGCAGAAATGGAGCCCTCTCCCTCGAACCAGAGTCAAACAATCCGGAGTTCCGAAATCATATTCTCCGACTCGATAAAGGAGACGTCATTTGGGGGGTAGTGACAGGCGTAGTACGGCGTGTCAACAAGCCTGTTGCATCGAGCGGAATGGATACTGCTCCATCCTGAATACGAAAATCGTACTCGGGTTTATGCGGATTTTGGGGGCAGGTCATCTCGATGGGTGGTGTGTCACTACCTAAACCCGGTGCGAAGCACCGTCCGGGAACTCGGCGAGTAACCAGAAGCTGAGGGAGGCGCAGACGCAAAAAGGCCGCCCGAAGGCGGCCTTGCTATTTGTCCTCCCAGCCAAGGTTCCTGATGGCGTCCCTGGCTACTCTGCGACGTTGTTCGTCGCGTTCGCGGACTTCCGACCATGTTTGACAGTTGTAGATCACGGACTTTGCTTCCGTAACAGTTGTTCCCATGAGACCAGCGATTGCATACATCGAGTCGCGTTCATCCATGCCGTGTTCGCGCAAGAACGATAAAACCATTTCGGTATCTGCTCCAGCGGCTACAAGGTTCTCCGCCTCCTGATAAGCTGCTGTCTTTCTGAGTTGAACCGGCGCTTGATGAATATTTATGAACAACTCTCCCATATGTTCACAGAGAGGCTCTTTGAGTACCCTCAGTAGGGACTCTTTCAGGGCTTCACTGCCGGAAAAAAATGCGTGGAATGGAACTGGTCGAGTTCGTTCGCCGAACTCTCCGCGCTCATCCCTCCAACTCCGCACTGTTGCTTCCACAACTTCTACAAGTGAAAAAAAGCCTTCAAAAGGCAGAGATGGCAGATTGTCTCCGTTAGAGATGAACAAAATATATCCTTCAGCCCTCGCCCAGGAAAGATCTTGAGTCAGGTCCAGCAAAGCGTTCCAGTTACGTCCAAAATAAGGAGGAAAATTCATGGATTCGGAAAATGCGTCCATCAGAGAGAGTTCCGAATTGATCGCATTAGCATCGACGAAGAAAAGAGCAAAGCCGATTTCATCCGCAACGTTTTTGATGGCCTCAACATCCAGTAGGCCGGTCAGAGCAAAGTGGATCATGGGACTATTCGTAGTAGCCAAATGCGTGCGCCAAAATTTCTCTACCTTGCTGTTCATCGAAGTTTCATCCAGCTGATGTAGTGATCGAATGTGGCATAGATTTCCCCACCGAGGCCTGTCACAATACGCGCTCCTCCCTTCCCAGAACCAAAACTCACAACGTACCTCGTATAGTAGCCGGGGCCTTGTATAGGCAGCGGATTTGCCCCTCCGCTAGCTGCTGTAGCTGCATTTTCGAACGGTACGCCTTTGGTAGCACCCGTTGCGATTTGCTTCAATACTCCATTGATGGCATTTACTTCAGACGAGTTAAGTAAGGTACTCATACCGGACAATCCCGATGGAGGACCGAACAAAATAACGTCATTTTCAATTCGTAAATGCCCATTTACAGGCGGGGTAGGCTTACCCCCTAAAAATGGCGGTATCCAAGCTTGTTGATGCGCCCAATTTGAAGCCTGCGTAGCCCGAGTCTGCAACTGTGGCATGAAGCCAGGATTGTTCGGCGGAGGACTACTTGGACCAGTGTCGCCATTGTTCGATCCACTTCCACCGCCACCGCTTGTAAGCCAACCCCAAACTGCTTTTGCGGCTGCTGTCACAGCGCAAGCTACATCCTGCGTAGCTCCTCCTGAACAATCAAGATGGCCGTCAGGGTCAACATTTGTGAGTGGGTTGTTTCCTGCGTACGCGTAAAGATTGAGGCCCTGAGGGTCCTCAAGATTAGCGTATGGCACAGGTTGAGGCCCATCGCTATCGTCGCTATAGTCCGGGCTGAGGAACCTTCCCATGCTAGAGGCATAGTACCTGGCGCCGAAGTAGTCATTCCCGGATTCGGAGTCGCGTTCTTTGGCGGTAAAGTGGTGCTCAGTGGCGTCCGCGGCGTCGGTATTGGAAACCGGGATAGTGGCGAGTCCGTCGCCGTAAGGCAGCCCGGTAAAGTTAAGCACCGGGTTGCCGGCATAATCGGTCTGCTGGCGTCGGGTTCCCAGCCAGTCCGAGAGATGGAAGTACATCTTTCCCTCCGTCTGGCCTGTGAGATCGGCATCATACGTAGCGCTCAGTCCCGGAGCGTAAACGTTCGTGTGCGCCCACTGCCAGGCGCCGGAGTTGTTTGCCATCTCAGTCATCTGTTCCCCGCTGGGGCCAAGTACATAGACAGTTGTAGCAGTAAAGCCGTTGGTGGTGGTATCGCAACTGAAGG